>CADCUO010000113.1 GCA_902805915.1 uncultured Propionibacteriaceae bacterium
ACACGTCCACCGGCTTGGAGAGGTACCCATCCATCCCCGCCTGCAGGCATCGCTCTTCCTCGCCCCCCATCACCCCGGCCGTCATAGCGATGATCGGCAGACGCGCCCCGGCCTCCTCAGTGCTGCGGATAGCCACGGTTGCTGCGTAGCCGTCCATCTCTGGCATCTGGCAGTCCATGAGTACGGCGGCGTAGGAGATCCGTCTTACCGCTTCGACCGCCTCCGCCCCGTTGGCGACGACGTCGGCCCGGTAGCCGATCTTGGCAAGCATCGCTGCTGCGACTGTCTGGTTGACGGTGTTGTCCTCAGCGACGAGCACTACTGGGCGGGGACGTGAGCGGTCGCCTGTCGTGGTGCTGCGATCCAAAGGCTTGGTGAGGGGGGTGTCACCGCGAAGCGCTGCGGTGATGGCACGGAACAGATGCGACTGGTGGACCGGCTTGGTCAGATATACCGATACCCCTGCCTGCCGAGCTGCCTCCCGTGAAGCGCGCTCCCCTGACGACGTCAGCAGTACGACCGGCAGCATCGCCACGGTCGGGTCGTCGCGGATCATGCGGGTGAGCGCGATCCCGTCCATGTTCGGCACGTCCATGTCAAGGAGTGCGAGGTCGTGGGGCCGGCCAACAACATGCCCATACCGCAGCTTCTCGAGTGCTGTGAAGGCTCCGTTGGCGGTCGTAATCGTCATGCTCCAGGTGGTTACTTGTTGCTCCAGGATCTTGCGGCGGGTTGCGTTGTCGTCCACGATCAAGACCCGCAGGCCAGCCAGTTCTGTCCGTGCGGGCGGGGTCGGCGCCGGTTCGCCGAGTTGGAGCCGGACGGTGAACTCGAAGGTGCTGCCCCCTCCGGGTTCGCTGCGAACTGTGATTTCGCCGTCCAGCAGTCGGACGAGCTGCCGGCAGATGGCGAGGCCGAGGCCAGTGCCCCCGTAGAGGCGGGTGGTCGACGAATCAGCCTGGGAGAACGGCTCGAACAGGCGATCCTGGTCGGAGGGCTCAATGCCGATGCCGGTGTCGGCCACCTGGAAGCAGATCTTGACGTCGCCGTCGGTGGGGTCGGAGGCCGTGGCGCGCAGCACCACCTCGCCCGCTTCGGTGAACTTGACCGCGTTGCTGAGCAGATTGAGCAGGATCTGGCGCAGCCGCCCAGGGTCGGCCCGTACGGCTGGTAGAACTCCCGGGCCGGTGAACGTGGCCAGCTCGAGGCCCTTGGCGTGCGCGCGAGGAGTTAGCAGGTCGCCGACCTCCTCGACCAACGTCTGCAGGTCGACATCCACGAGCTCCAGGTCCAGTTTGCCGGCCTCAACCTTTGAGAAGTCGAGGATGTCATTGATGATGGACAGCAGCGCTTCTCCGGAGTTACGCACAATTTCGGCGTACCCGCGCTGCTGCGGGTCGAGCTCGGTGTCTAGCAGGAGACTGGCCATCCCGATCACCCCGTTCATTGGGGTGCGAATCTCATGGCTCATCATGGCCAAGAACTCCGATTTCATCCGACTGGCCTCCAGCGCCTGGTCACGCGCGGCCGCCAGCTCGAAAGTCAGCCGCTTGTGCTCGGAAACGTCGTGCACGAAGGCGTTGAACCCCCGAACTCCTCCGATTGTGGTGACGAACACCGACAACTCGATCGGGAACTCGTGTCCATCGCGGTGTTGAGCAGACAGCTCGAGCCGCTGCCCGATGACCGGTCCCTCGCCGGTTTCGAGGTAGCGACGAAGCCCCCGCTCGTGGGCGTCACGGAGCCGATCCGGGATGATCGCCTCGCTGAGGCACCGCCCGATAATCTCATCAGCGGCCCATCCCAGCAGGTCTTCGGCGGCGCGGTTCCACTCGGTGACGATCCCATCGGTGTCCATCCCGATGAAAGCGTCATTCGCGGCAGCCAGAATGCCCTCGAAGCGTTCGGCCTCCTCCCCGGCACGTCTGCGCTCGGCAATGTTGGGAGTGATGTTCGTGGCGGCCATGATGCTGCCTTCGCTGTCGGCGACCGGAGAGATGGTCAGCGACACCGGTACGAGGCTGCCGTCCTTGCGCACCCGGACCGTATCGAAGCGGTCGACCGTCTCGCCGGCCTGCAGCCTAGCGAGGAGGCGGGGCACCTCGTGGGGACGGTCGTTGGGAACCAACATCGAGACCGACCGACCGACAACCTCCTCAGCCGAATAGCCGTACAACCCTTCGGCTCTCTTGTTCCAGCTCAGGATTATCCCATCCGAATCCACGCTCAGCATCGCCTGGTCGGATAAGTCCACGATCGGCGCAAAATGCGCCCGCACGTCGATGGCGGGCTGTCCGGCCTCAGGTCCAGGCATCCTTCACATCCGTGCTTGGTTTCATCCACCATTGAACCCGTGAGAAGCGACCGTTCATGTGGCGGAACTGGTGAAGACTTCACGTTACAGGTGACAAGTGTCTCCCCATTGAACTCCGCCTATGGAACTCCTTTATCCTGTAATTCAATTGATTGAGTTGGGTGGCTTTTCAAGGATCTCTTCGGCTCCTTGGGAGCGGTCCGGGGGACTTGTCAATGAGACAGACGAGCGGATCGCTTCTTAGTGGCTCGCGACCTGGGGGTGAATGAGGGCACGCTGGGGAAGCGATCCGTGGTGTGGTGGGTGAAGGAGGCGACGAAGGTGATCGTGGCCGCTTCATCGCAGATCAGAGGACCAGCTACCGGGCGCCACACACGCTAGCCCGTGGGTTGTTGAGAGTGCCGCTGGCCTGGCTCTACGAGTGGCCCGGCGCGTCCAGCAGGCCGGGTGCCGACCCCTCGAGTCGTTCACCGACCCCGCCGAGGCCAGCTGAAGCGGGCGGCACCTGGCGAGGACGGTCAGGGCGGGTGGATCCGGACATCGGTAACAATTAGACCGAGTGCCTGTTCCACCGCCCGTACCTGCGGCTCGAACAGGTCTTCGCTGAGTGCTGGCTGGCTCAGCATGGTCACGTCGAGGTCGGTGCGCTTGCCCTTGGTGATGGTTCGCCACGACGCCACCAGGGCCTCGCCGTAGAGGACACCAGGGGAGAACAGGCCGTTCGCTTTCGCCCAAAGGCGCGGCAGGTCTTCGCGGCTCACGAACCGGTGCCGGTGCGGACCGGAGTAGCCGACCAGCAGTGCATCGAACTCCGGGAGCAGCCGGAGTCCCGGGTCGGTGCTGCCTCCGGTGGGCGGCTCGGCGAGATCTAGGTACTCCACCGCGTCCGGTCCCGGTAACCGGTTGAGCCCCTCCCCGAGCGAGCGGAGGGCACTGTCGATGCGTCCCAGGCCGACGCCGAAGAAGTAGGCCAGATCGGCCCGGGTCAGCGGTCCGCAGGCGCCGAGGTGAAGCCGCACCAGCTGGGCCAGGGCGGCTGCCGGGTCGCTGTGAGGCAGGTCGGGAACCACACTGCCTACGGTCCGGCGGCAGATGTCGGTACGCCGCTCCCAGGCGTCGTCGCGCGGTCTTCGGACCAGACCGCTGTGCCCCCAGAGCAGGTTCTCGGCCAAGGTGTTATTGATGGCTGCTGCGCTGCGGGAGGAGTCATGCTCGGCCAACCAGCTCCGCAGGTGCGCGACGATCTCGTCGCGGGCCCGCCAGCTGTCGGCGCAGAAGGCGCGCACCTGTGCCATCACCTCCGCTGGCTCCAGCCGGGTCAGCCGCAGCTCACGCCGCACGATGGCTTCCCGCGACTGAGCGGCCACCGCATCCAGCCAGGGGAACTGCTGCCGGGTGCTGGTGTGGACCGTGCCTCGGATGTTGGTCGCCTTCAACAGGGCGTGCGAGGCGAACAGCTGGGTGATCGTGGCTCGGGTGACGCCCGGCAGCCGGGAGGCTGCGGCAAGGAAGGGGGCACGCGGCACCTGCGATTGGATCGGACCGAGACG
Source organism: uncultured Propionibacteriaceae bacterium (assembly GCA_902805915.1). Lineage (GTDB taxonomy): Bacteria > Actinomycetota > Actinomycetes > Propionibacteriales > Propionibacteriaceae > Microlunatus. The sequence continues at coordinate 3,865 of CADCUO010000113.1, forward strand.
TTCGAACAGCTGGAGCACTGCCTCAGCTCCTCGGCCCCGTACCGCCGGGAACTGTCGACGCAGGGTCAGCCGCCGAAGGTCGGAGAGGGTGAGCCTGGCCATGACGACACCTTAGGGACTACCACCGACAGGCCCCGGGCGCTGGTGGATAACGCCGCGCGCCGCAGCCGGCCGGCTGCGTTAGACTGGCTGCATGCAGTGCGTTGCGCTCCTTACCTAGCCGCCTAGGACTTCCTACGCGGCCGCCCCTCGTGCCCACCGGCACCTCTGAGGGGCCTTTTTATGCCCGCGCGTCCCGCGGGTCCGGAGCGCACCCAACCAGGAGAGAACATGACTCAGCAGGTCGAACGCGACGGGCACACAGCCCGCGCCGAGCAGCACCGCTACGACGCAGCCGCAGCACAGCAGCGCTGGCAGCAGTACTGGGAGAAGGAGCAGACGTTCCTGCCGGCTGATGACGGGCAGAAAGAGCGTCGATACGTGCTGGACATGTTCCCGTACCCATCCGGCGATCTGCACATGGGACATGCCGAAGCGTTCGTGATGGGCGACGTCGTGGCCCGCTACCTGCGGCTGCAGGGCTATGACGTGCTGCACCCGATCGGCTGGGACTCCTTCGGGCTGCCTGCAGAGAACGCCGCCATCCAGCGGGATGCGCATCCGGCGGAATGGACGTACGCCAACATCGAGACCCAGGCCGGCTCCTTCAAGCGCTACGGCCTGAGTCTGGACTGGACGCGTCGGCTGCACACCTCCGACCCGGAGTACTACCGCTGGACCCAGTGGCTGTTCCTGCGCTTCCGCGAGCGGGGGTTGGCGTATCGGAAGGCGAGCTTCGTCAACTGGTGCCCCAAGGACCAGACCGTGCTGGCCAACGAGCAGGTCGTCGCCGGGATGTGTGAGCGGTGCGGCTCCGTCGTCACGAAGCGACAGCTGACCCAGTGGTACTTCAAGATCACCGACTACGCGCAACGGCTGCTGGACGATATGGCCGAGCTGGAAGGTGGCTGGCCAGAGCGGGTGCTGGCCATGCAGCGGAACTGGATCGGCCGGTCCGAAGGGGCCTATGTCGACTTCGACATCGAAGGGCGGGATGAGCCGGTCACGGTCTTCACCACCCGTCCCGACACGCTGTTCGGCGCCACCTTCTTCGTCGTCGCTCCCGAGGCGACGCTGGCGCAGGAGATCGTCACCGAGGAACAGCGTCCCGCGTTCGAGGCGTACCTGGAGCAGACCAAGCAGATCAGCGAGATCGAGCGGCAGTCCACCGACCGGCCCAAGACCGGCGTGTTCCTGGGGGTGCACGCGGTCAATCCGGTGAATGGGGAACGGATCCCGGTGTGGGCCGCGGACTATGTGCTGGCCGACTACGGTACCGGTGCGGTGATGGCCGTGCCGGCGCACGACCAGCGTGACCTGGACTTCGCCCGGACCTATGAGCTGCCGGTGCGGATGGTGGTAGATACCGGCGCGCCGGATCCTGGTGAGTCCGGCGTTGCCACGCCAGGCGATGGCACCTACGTGAACTCCGGCCCACTGGATGGGCTGAGTGACAAGGTGGCGGGGGTCTCCCGGATCATCGACCAGCTGGAGGCCGACGGGGTCGGCAAGAGTGCCATCACGTTCCGGCTGCGCGACTGGCTGCTGAGCCGGCAGCGCTACTGGGGTTGTCCGATCCCGATCATCCACTGCCCGGCCTGCGGTGAGGTCGCCGTACCGGACGACCAGCTGCCGGTTGAGCTGCCGCACCTGCGGGGTGCCGACCTGGCGCCCAAGGGCACCTCACCGCTGGCGGCGGCGACCGACTGGGTCGCGGCGGACTGCCCGGCGTGCGAGGGCCCGGCCGCGCGGGACACCGACACCATGGACACCTTCGTCGACTCCTCCTGGTATTTCTTCCGCTACTGCTCTCCCGGCTATTCCACAGGGCCGTTCGACCCCGACGACGTCCAGCGGTGGATGCCGGTGGACCAGTACGTCGGCGGAGTCGAGCACGCCATCTTGCACCTGCTGTACATGCGGTTCTTCACCAAGGTGCTGCACGACATGGGCATGGTGGACTTCGTCGAGCCGATGCGACGGCTGTTGAACCAGGGCCAGGTCATCAACCAGGGCAAGTCGATGAGCAAGTCGTTGGGCAACGGGGTCGATCTGGGCAAGCAGATCGACGCCTACGGTGTGGACGCGATCCGGCTGACCGTGGTCTTCGCCGGACCACCGGAGGAGGACATCGACTGGGCCGACGTGTCGCCGGCCGGGTCGCTGAAGTTTCTGCAGCGAGCCTGGCGGCTGGCCGACGACGTCACCAGCGAGCCTGGGGTAGACCCGGCGAGCGGTGATGTCACGCTGCGGCGACAGACCCACAAGCAGGTCGCCGAGATCGGTGAGCTGTTGGAAGGGCAGCGGTTCAACGTGGCTGTCGCCCGGATGATGGAGCTGGTCAATGCCACCCGGAAGGCAATCGACACTGGGGCGGGTGGGGCGGACCCGGCGGTTCGAGAGGCCGTCGAAGCAGTCACTGTGATGTTGAGCGTCGTGGCTCCCTACGTGGGGGAGGAGATGTGGGAACGGCTGGGACATGAGCCGTCGGTTGCGAACGCGGCCTGGCCAACCGTGGACCGCAGCCTGCTGGTGACCGAGGAGGTGACCTGTGTGGTGCAGGTTCAGGGCAAGGTGCGCAGCCGGTTGCAGGTCTCGCCGAGCATCGCCGAGGACGACCTGGAGGCGCTGGCCCTGGCTGACGGGGCGGTGGTACGGGCGCTGGCCGGGCGCCCCGTCCGTACCGTGATCGTGCGTGCACCGAAGCTGGTCAGCATCGTTCCTAGGTGAGCCCTCAACCGGCACCAGACTTGGATCTTTCGGTTCCCGCGATCGCCGTCATCAGCCCGAGGTGGTCGGTGCCGGCCACCGTGAAGCTGGAGATCGAGGTCGCCGTCAGCTTCGAGTTGAGCAGCACGTGGTCAATCGGGATGGTGGGCGGGATCAGTCGATTGGCGGGATAGGTGGGCAGCCAGCCGGCGCCGGTGATCGCGGTGGCGCTCTCCAGCCCGTCCCGGCGTAGCCGTCGCATCTGGAGGTGGTCGTCGACTGCGTTGAAGTCTCCGGCCACAACCAGGGGCAGCTGCATGTTGGCAGCCGCGGCGGATCGGACGATGTCGTGCTCAGCCCGCCAGGTCCCGGCCCCGCAGAAGGGGTTGCACGGGTGCACGGCCATGATCCGTACCGCGCCGATGTCGGGAACGAGGACGGTCGCGGCCCGCTGCCGGAAGGTGGCTTCAGGCAGCGGTGTCTCCTCACTCAACGGATACCGGGAGTAGATGGCCGATCCAGGGTCACCGTTGGGCGGCCCGCCAGCCACATAGGGAAACCGCTGGTTCCAGCCCAGCTCCTCCAGTGCCTGCAGCGACGAGCGTGTCGCCTCCACCAGGACCACCACGTCGGCGGTTGCCGCCTGCCGCATGATCTGTTGGCTGTCGGCGGCCTTGCCCAGCATGTTCAGGCTCATCAGGGTGAACGGTTCGGTAGCTGCCGGTCGGGAGTCGGGAACGAAGAGAGGCGCGAGCCACGCGACATGGCAGGCGAGCAGGGCTGCAGTAGCGGCAGCCACGACAGCGAGCAGGATTCGGCGCCGAGCCCGGACCACAGCGATCAGAAAGAACAGCAGCGAGACCGCGTACGCGAGGGTGCCGTAGCCGATGAAGGACGCGAGCAGGGCGGTGATCTCAGACGTGGGTGGAATCACCCGCAGGGCCGTGGCGAGCAGTCCCAGCGGCAGCACGAGGGCGGCGATGCTGACCCACAGTGCCTGGTACGGCCGTGGCGGTGCCGCCGGAGCGGAGTCCCAGCTCCGCCGACCGGGGTCCTCGACCCAGTCGTCGACAGCCACACCGTCAGGTCTCGTCATGGGACCAGAGTGCCTGGCCAACAAAAGCCGCACGCCCCAGCTGCCGGTGATGGACGGCCATGGTGTAACTCCTCGCAGTCAGGTAGTGGGCTTGGACGCACGCGCGAACCTGGCCGACACTGGAGCGGACCTGGCCGACACTGGAGCGGACCTGCCGCCCCCTGGGTGTCTTACTCTTGCGCCATGGCAGGCGTCGCGGTGGTCACCGACTCTACGTCGTCGCTACCTCCCGACGTGGCTGCGCACGCTGGGGTCACCGTCATTCCCCTTCAGGTCGTCATCGACGACGGCAGCGGACCAGAGAGCAACGACGGCTCCACCGCTAGCCGGGTGTCCGAGGCGATGCGAGCCGGGGTGGTGGTGACCACGTCCCGGCCAACGCCGGAGGTGTTCGCGAGTGTGTACGCCGACCTCGTCGGAGCGGGGTATGAGGCGATTGTCTCGGCGCACCTGAGCAGCAAGATGTCGGGCACTTGCGCAGCCGCCGCTGTAGCCGCCGGCTCGGTGTCCGCTCCGGTCACTGTGGTGGACACCAACACGTTGGCGATGGCGGCCGGTTTCGCTGTGCTGAGCGGAGCCGAGGCCGCTCGAAGCGGCCGAGATGCCAGCGCCGTGGCCGAGATCATCCGTGCTCGCGCCGCCGCCGCAAGCATGTACTTCTACGTCGACAGCCTCGACCACCTGCGCCGCGGCGGGAGGATCGGTGCGGCCGCGGCATTGCTCGGCTCGGCGCTGTCGATGAAGCCGCTGCTGACCGTCAGCAACGGCGAGGTGCGCCCACTGGAGCGGGTACGGACAACATCCAAGGCACTCACCCGCCTGGAGCAGCTCGGGCTGGCTGCGGTAGCTCGAGCGGCCGGCTCACACCACCAGGTTGACGTTGCAGTGCACCACCTTGATAATCCCGTTGCGGCCAACCAGATGCTCGACCGGCTGCGTAGCCGGCTGCCGCAGCTCGGCCAGGTCAGCGTCTGCCAGGTCAGTGCCGTACTGGGGGTCCATGTCGGACCGGGGATGCTCGGCATCGTGGTGTCACCCCGGCCCTGAAGCCTGCCATCCACAGCTCCGCTGGTCGTTGTCCCGTCCTCCACAGCGCGCCGCACCGGCACCTCGGGTCGCGTCTCCCTCCTTACCTTGTGGCCATGGGAGAACGCCAACGACAGCTGGAGAGTGAGTTGAGGGAGCTGGTACGGACGCGGCTTGCGCACATCCTCGCCGAACACCGGCCGACCGGAAGCACTGCGCCGACCCCGCGCATGGCGCGGCGGTTGGACCGCGGCGAGGCCGACCTCGACGACTGGGAAGACATCGATCCTGACCAACCGGCTGCTGATCCGGGAGCAGTCGACCACGATCTTGACGGGGACCGGCGCTCCGACGCATCTCCCGCACGACCCGATCCCGGTCCTCGTGCTGCCTTCAAGCGGGTGCATCTTGGAGTCGTCGTCGTTCTGCTGCTGGTCGGCCTGCTGGCAGCAGGCTGGGGCGTACTGCGCGCCCGACCGGTTGCCCTTGCCACCCCTATCGGCCAGACCGCGCCGACGTCATCGGCGGCGGAGTCCGCCGGCCAGCACCTCAACAGCCCAACACCGGCCCGCGCAACGCCGATGGCTTCCAGCTCGCAGCGTCCGATCATGGTGCATGTGCTCGGCGCGGTGCGGAGTCCGGGGGTGGTGTCGCTGCCCCCGCCGGCACGGGTGCAGGACGCCGTCGAAGCCGCCGGGGGGCTCAGCCGCAACGCCGACCCCGCCCAACTGAACCTGGCTCAGGTGCTGGCAGACGGTCAGCAGGTGATGATCGGGACCACGGATGAACCGGTCGGGCAGGTGCGACAGGGCGGTGGCCCCAGCGAACCAGGCGCCAGCGGGGCGACCACGCGCGCCCAGTCCGGCACGGTGCTTGACCTGAACGCTGCCAGTGCAGACGAGCTCGACGCTCTCCCCGGCGTCGGACCTGTCACGGCCACCAAGATCATCACCTGGCGCGACGAGCATGGTCGCTTCACCCGCGTGGAGGAGCTGCAGGAGATCGACGGGATCGGGCCCAAGACATTCGCCGAACTCGCTTCGCACGTACGGGTGTGACGAGCGGGCAGGAAGTGCCCGAGCGCAAGGAGTGGCCGGACCTGCGCCTGGTACCGGTAGCCGTCGGAGCCTGGGCTGCGACGTGGGCCGGGACAGCCGGCTCGACCCGCACGGTGGTAGCGGCCGTCGCCATGTCAGCAGCGGTCGGGCTGGCCGCCGCCATGCTCCGGTCGCTGCGGTGGGCGGCGGTACTACTGGCAATGCTGACTGGGCTGGGCGTCGGGGTGCTGCACGAGTCGCGGATCAGTCAAGGTCCAGTCTTCAACCTCGCTGCTGAAGGAGCGATCGTCACCGTCACGCTCACCACGCGGACAGATCCACAGGTCCAGCCCGCGGCGGGGGTGCGACCGGCGTACCTGCTGCTCCGGGCGCGGGTGACGGCGGTCAGCGGGCGGGGAGCCAGCTGGAGGGTACGGGCGCCGGTACTGGTCACCGTAAGCGGTGACCTGGTGCCAGCCTGGTCGCAGCTCCCCGTGGGCAGCTCCCTTCGGGTCCAAGCCAGGCTGCAGTCGCCCCAACCCGGCTCCGACATCTCCGCCGTCGTGCGGGTCCGCGGTCCGGCGGGGTCGGTGACGCCTCCCTCGCCCGCCTTGCGGCAGGTTGAGCGAGTTCGAGAAGGCCTGCGACAAGCGGTGGCGGAACGTCGCGCGGAGCAACGCGCCCTGGTGCCTGCACTGGTCCTCGGCGACACCTCGGCTGTCACTCCGGCGATCACCGAAGACTTTCAGGCAACTGGGCTGACGCACCTCACCGCCGTGTCCGGGGCCAACCTCACCCTGCTGCTGGCATTCATGCTGATCATGGCTCGGTGGGCAGGGGTCCGCGGCCGCTGGCTGCGACTGGTGGGGTTGGTCGGCGTGGCGGTGTTCGTAGCGTTGTGCCGCACTGAACCGAGCGTGCTGCGGGCCGCGGCGATGGGACTGGTGGCGCTGGCGGCGCTGGGGGCCGGAGGCCGCGGGAAAGGACTCCGCAACCTTGCCGTCGCCATGCTCGTGTTGCTGTTGCTGGACCCGTTTCTGAGCCGGTCCATCGGCTTCGCCCTGTCGGTGCTGGCCAGTGGCGGGATCATCTGGTGGGGTGGCCGGTGGGCCGCCGTGCTGCACCGCTGGATGCCCAAGGTGGTCGCGGAGTCGGTGGCGGTGCCGCTGGCCGCCCACCTCGCGACGCTGCCGGTCGTAGCAGCGATCTCGGGACGGGTGAGCGCAGTTGGTGTCCTCACCAACGCGGTAGCCGGTCCTTTCGTCGGTCCGGCTACCGTGTTCGGGTTCGCTGCTGCGGGGCTGTCACTGCTGAGCGGAACGGCTGCCGCAGTGGTCGGCTTCGGGGCAGCGTGGTCGGCTCAGATGATCTTGTGGGTGGCGCATCTGGGCGCCAGGCTGCCGGGCGCGTCCCGGACGTGGCCGGTCAACCCGATGGGGATCGTGGTGCTTACGATGCTCGCGGTCACAACGGCGTGGCTCACGCCGCGCGTGCTGCGGTACCGGGCGCTGACACTGCTGGTCGTGCTGATCATGATCGTCATCTGTATCCGGCCGCCCGGGCAGCCGGGGTGGCCGGCCAGGGACTGGGTGCTTGTTGCCTGCGATGTTGGACAGGGCGACGGCCTGGTGCTGCGGGTGGCCATGCATCAGGCGGTCGTGGTCGACACCGGCCCGGAGCCGGCGTTGATCGACGACTGTCTCGATCAGCTGCACATCGCCACCGTGCCGCTGCTCGTCTTGACCCACTCCCACGCCGATCATGTCGACGGCATATCGGGCGTGCTGGAGGGCCGCGTGGTAGGCGCGGTCTGGGAGAGCCCGCTGGCCGCGACGCTGCCGGAAGGCGCTCGGGTACGGGAGCTGGCGGAGGCGCGGGGAATACCTGTGCACGTCCCCGCACCGGGCATGGAAGTCACCATTGGCGAGTCGCGGCTACGAGTGCTCGGGCCGGCTGGCTCTGCTGCGCCGGTGCTGCTTACCTCCGCCGAAGGGGAGTCCTCAGCTGAGAATGATGCCAGCCTGGTGCTGGTGGCCAGCGTACGAGGCCTCCGTATCTTGTTGACCGGGGACGTCGAGCCAACCGGACAGCAAGCCATCCTGGCCACCGGAGCGGATCTTCGTTCCGACGTGCTCAAGCTGCCACACCATGGCTCGAGCCGGCAGGACCCGGCGTTCATCGCCGCTACCGGCGCTCGGGTGGCGATTGCCAGTGCAGGAGTGGATAACAGCTACGGCCATCCCGCTCCACGCACTCTGCGGCTGGTCACCTCGCTCGGCATGACAGTGCTGCGGACCGATCTCCATGGCTCGGTGGCCATCACGGCGAAAGCAGGGCAGGTCGCTGCAGTGGCTCAACGGTGAGCGGCTACGGCACCCCCGATGGCTGGCATCCGGCCAGCCGGATCGGCGAGCAGGTCGGCGAAGACGAGCTCCGCCGCACCCACCATCAGTAGCGCTGGACCAAGTTCGGCGCGGTCGATGATGACGTCGCGGTTGACCGGGGAGAATCCGGCCCTCCGGACCCGTTCGCCGAGACGGTCCGGGTCAGCCAGGTGAAGTGAACCTAAGAACCCGCCCAGCACAACGGCTCGTGGGTCGAAGATGTGGACGAAGTTGGACAGGGCCACTGACAGCCAGTCGATCTGACGAGCCACCTCCGCTCGGACCGCCGGATCAGTGCTGGCCGCCAGCAACCGATCCAGCTCTTCAGCTGCGCTGCTGTCGGCTCCCAAAGCTGCGAGCAGGTGGCGCCGGGCTACCTCGGTCTCGAGGCAACCGGTCCGGCCGCAGTGGCAGGAGAGGCCGTCCGGGTTCACAACTGTGTGTCCGAGCTCACCGGCGTACCCGTGGCTGCCACGCAGCAGTCGACCGTCAACGAGGACTCCGCCGCCGATACCGCTGGCGCTGCCGTTGAGGTACACCAGGTCCTGCAGGCCTCTACCGCGACCGTAGTGGCTCTCCGCGATCGTCCCCACCGAGGCGTCGTTAGCCGCGACTGCGGGCCACCCCAGTGCCGCACTGACTGGAGCAGTGAGGGGCTCATCGACCCACCCCAGATGCGGTGCGAGTGTCACCACGCCGTCGGCCCGGTTGACGAGTCCAGGAACAGCCAGGCCGACTCCGACGACGGTATATCGCTCAACCAGCTCGCTGCGCATGCCTTCGACGACTGCGCTGAGGAGGTTCACCGTCTCCCGTACGGTCGGCACCGAGCCGGTCTCGTACCGGATCCGCTTGTGTACGGTACCGCTGAGCCCGACGAGCCCGATGGTGATTGCGTCGATGTCGGGGTTCACCGTGAGAGCGACCACGGTGTCCGCGGCGTGCACGCGCGGGCTCGGTCGACCGACGATGCCGGAGTCCTTGGGTTGGGTCTCGAAGACAAGCCCCAGCCCGCTCAGCTCGGCCACCAGCCCGCCCACGGTCGATCGGTTGAGTCCGGTGAGGCGGGTCAGCTCGGCACGGCTGAGAGCCCGACGCCGATGCAGCAGGGTGAGCAGGGCAGACAGGTTGCGCCGGCGGGTTTGCTCGTTGGTACCGCGTTCGGAGCCTCGAACCAATGGTGGGTCGTTCATCGATGCCCCGTTCAGGATCGGCTGGAAATATCTGCGACCGGGTAATTTGTCGCGAGCCTCAACTTAGCAAACCTCGTTCCAAATATGATCGAAGGCATTGACATCACCTCACCTTGACCAAGTATGTTGTGGGCATCAACATTCCCATCCGCTACTTCGACTGGAGCGCAACATGGCTTTGACCCCTAATCGTGATGACAAGTTCTCCTTCGGGCTCTGGACGATCGGTTGGGTCGGCCAGGACCAGTTCGGTGGGCCGAGCCGCGCCCCGCTCGACGTGGTGGAGGCCGTCGAAAAGCTGTCCGAGCTCGGCGCGTACGGCCTGACCTTCCACGACAACGATCTGTTCCCGATCGACGCCTCGGACGCCGAGCGCACCTCACAGATCGACCGACTGAAGAAGGTTCTCGCCGATACCGGCGTGGTGGTACCGATGATCACCACCAACCTGTTCAGCCATCCCGTGTTCAAAGACGGTGGGTTCACCTCCAACGACCGCGCCGTGCGTAGGTACTCGATTCGCAAGGTGCTCCGCAATATCGACCTCGCGGCAGACTTGGGAGCCAAGACCTTCGTGATGTGGGGTGGCCGTGAGGGCAGCGAGTACGACTCCGCCAAGGACGTCCAGGCAGCGCTGGAGCGCTACCGCGAAACCGTGAACCTGCTCTGCGACTACGTCACCGACAAGGGGTATGACCTCCGCTTCGCCATCGAGCCGAAGCCGAACGAGCCGCGCGGCGACATCCTGCTACCGACGCTGGGCCATGCGCTGGCATTTATCGAGACACTCGCGCATCCGGAGCTGGTGGGCATCAACCCAGAGACTGGTCACGAGCAGATGGCGGGACTGAACTTCACCCATGGCATCGCGCAGGCGCTCTACCAAGGCAAGCTGTTCCACATTGACCTCAACGGACAGCGCAGCATCAAGTTCGACCAGGACCTCGTCTTCGGGCACGGCGACCTGCAGAACGCGTTCTCCGTAGTAGATCTGCTGGAGAACGGTGGCCTCAATGGCGGCCCGAGCTACGACGGCCCGCGGCACTTCGACTACAAGCCATCCCGCACTGAGGACTATGAGGGTGTGTGGGAGTCCGCGCGGGCGAACATGCGGATGTACCTGCTGCTCAAGGAACGTGCAGCCGCGTTCCGCGCGGACCCTGAGGTCCAAGA
>CADCUO010000114.1 GCA_902805915.1 uncultured Propionibacteriaceae bacterium
GCCGACGAGCTCACGGGCCAGGTCGATCATCCGCGCCCGCCGTCGCAGGTTGATCGCGTCGACCTCCTTCAAGAATGACAGCGCCTGGTCCACCCCCAGCTCACCGGCGCGGGCCATGAACGCCCGGATGTCCTTGGGCAGGCAGCCACCACCGAAGCCGAGCCCGGCGTTGAGGAACTTGCGGCCGATCCGCCTGTCGTAGCCGATCGCATCCGCCAGCAGCGTGACGTCCCCACCGGCTGCCTGGCACATCTGCGCCATCGCGTTGATGAAGCTGATCTTCGTCGCCAGAAAGGTGTTGGCGGCACTCTTGATCAGCTCGGCGGTGGGTAGGTCGCAGGTTACCACCGGGGTGTTCTCGCTGAGTGGGATCGCGTACACCTGGTGCAACATCCCCAATGCCTGGTCGGACTGCACCCCGAAGACCAGGCGGTCAGGCCGTAGCGTGTCCTCCACGGCGAAGGCCTCCCGCAGGAACTCGGGGTTCCAAGCCACCTCGATGGCGTTCCCGGCAGGTGCCTGGCGCCGCAGCCGCTCCTGGAGGTCCTTCGCCGTGCCCACCGGGACTGTCGACTTGCCGACGACCAGAGCCGGTCGGGTGAGCAGCGGTGCCAACGTGTCGATGGCCGAGTGGAGCTGGCTGAGGTCCGCGGCTCCGTCCGGTCGAGATGGCGTACCGAGGGCCAGGAAATGGATGTCGGCCCAGTCGGCGATCTCGGTGTAGTCGGTGGTGAACTTGAGCCGGCCGGTGGCGGTGTTCTTCTCCAGCAGCGGTTCCAGGCCGACCTCGTAGATGTGGGAGCGTCCGGCATTGAGAGTCTTCACCCGGAGCGGGTCGATGTCGACCCCGATCACGTCATGGCCGAACTCCGCCATGCCCGCGGCATGGGTAGCGCCGAGATAGTTTGTGCCGATCACACTTATCTGCAGGGTCACCAGCCGAATCCTGCCACAGACCGACGAACTGAAACGGGTTCGATGCGGATGATTCAAGGTCGGGAGTACAGCACCAGGTCGGACATGGACCCGTCCCGAAGCGGTTCGCACCGTGGCTGAATCCCGATCTGGCTGTAGCCGGCCGCCTCGGCGACGTGGCGCGACGCAGCGTTGCCGACAGCGCATCGAATCAGCAGCGAGTCGGCGAGGTCGTTGTCCTCGACATAGCGGGTCACTGCACCCACAGCAGTCGTCATCACCCCCCGCCCTCGGGCTGCGGGGTGAGCCCAGTAGCCGATCTCGCGCCTTCGGGCGTACCCCCCGAATCCCTCGACGCTGACCGCGCCAATACAGAGGTCGCTGGTGGCGTCCGAGACACACCAGACCAGCCCGCGGTCGCGGGCAGCCAACTCGCGCGTGGCCTCGACATACGCCCGTGCGTCGGAGACCCGGTACGGGTCGGGCAGCGAGACGAGCCAGTGCTGGGTTCGAGGGTCCGTGGTGGCCGCCACGATCCGCGGGACATCGGCGTCGCTGAACGGACGCAGGATGAGACCTGTCGTTCGCAGCACCGGCGGGTCGAGCCATGGCAGGGCGGCGCGGGTGTCGGCCGAAGTGATGGTGGCCACCCAGCCGTCGAACCGCTGGCCTCGATGCACCAGCAGCCCACGAACCATCCCGTCGAATCGAAAACCGGCGGCGGCGGCGACCCGTCGCGACGGCCAGTTCCCGACCCGCGCGCGCCAACGGATCACCTGGAGCCCGAGGTCGTCGAAGCCGTGTTTGACCACTATTCGTAGGGCCGTACTCATCACCGAGCGGCCGCGGGCAGCCGGATGCAACCCGAAGCCGACCTCTGCCTCAGCGTTGTCGCGCAACCGTAGGTCGATGGAGCCGCAGAACCGCCGTCGTGAGTCGATCTCTGCCTCGATAGCCCACAGCCGGGTTCGCCCCGCCGCCCACGCCTGCGGGACGAACCGGAGCGCGAAACCCTCGGCGTCGGCGCGGGTGTAGCCCCCTTCGGAGATCGGCACTGTGGTCCAGAGCCGGGTCGCGGGGTCGTTGCACTGTTCCACCAGGGCGTCGAGGTCGCCCGCACCGTGGGCGCGCAGAGTTACGGTGCGCTCGACGTCTGTCAGCGTCGGGACGCAGTCGGGGAACGGCAGTGGCGCCTCGGTCAGCGTCATGCTGCCATCCAACCAGCCCGCGACTTGCGGGCAACCCGGTTTTCCGGGCCTGTGCTCCGCGGTGGAGCGGAACTTGTCCGCTGGGTCGAGCGTGGGGTCACGCCCCATCAGTTCGCCTGACTCCTCGGCTTTCATTACTCTTGAGCGGTGAGTACCACCACTGCGGAGGAGTCCGAGGCTGAGCGGGCCCCGTCCGACCTCGCCGCTGACGACGCCGACGCCGACAGACCCGAGGACCCCTCCCGGGTCCGAACATGTCCGCGCTGGGTCGGGTTGGCTGCCTCCAGTGCGCTGGATGAGCACTCACGATGAATGACACACTGTTCAATATCGGCCTGATCTTTCTGTTCATTGCCGTGGGTGGGGTCTTCGCCGCCGCCGAGATGGCGCTCGTGTCCTTGCGCGACAGCCAGGTGAAGCAGCTCAGCCACCGCGGCAAGAGAGGGCGGACCGTCAGTCGGCTCACCTCAAACCCGAACCGGTTCCTCTCCGCGGTGCAGGTCGGCGTGACCCTGTCGGGCTTCCTGTCCGCCGCCTTCGGTGGCGCCACCTTGGCCAACGACCTGTCGCCGCTGCTGGCAAGGCTGGGGCTGTCCACCTCCGTCGCCGATGCGGTGTCCCTGGTGGTAATCACCGCGTTGATCTCGTACGCCTCTATCGTGATCGGTGAGCTGGCCGCCAAGCGGCTGGCGCTGCAGCGTGCGGAGGGTTTCGCGCTGGCGCTGGCGCCTCTGGTGGACTTCATCGCCACGCTGGCTCGGCCCGTGATCTGGCTGCTCGGTGTCTCCACCAACGTCGTGGTGAAGCTGCTCGGCGGCGATCCGGCAGCGTCCCGGGAGGAGGTCAGCGACGAGGAGATTCGGGCCATGGTGAGCGGCTCAACCACGCTGGGCGCCGAGGAACGCCAGATCGTGGACGACGTCTTCGCGGCCGGCGACCGTGGCCTGCGGGAAGTGATGGTGCCCCGTACCGAGGTCGACTTCCTGCCGGGCAGCATGCCCGCCCATAAGGCGGTAAGGGAGGTGCTGCAGGCGCCGCACTCCCGTTATCCGGTGATGGGTGAGTCCGCCGACGACATCATCGGGTTCGTCCATGTCCGGGACCTGCTCGATCCCGAGGTCAGCTCCCGGTCAATCCCGGTACGGGAGGTGGCCCGGCCGGTGCTGTCGCTGCCGGACACCGTACGGGTGCTGCGTGCCCTCACCGACATGCGACGCAACTCTGCCCACATGGCCATCGTGCTGGACGAGTACGGCGGCACCGCCGGCATCGTCACCCTGGAGGACCTGGTCGAGGAGCTGGTCGGTGACATCACCGACGAGTACGACGTCGTGGTCGAGGAGCGGGTGAACCTGCGGGGCGACCTCGAGGTCGATGGCCTGTCGACCCTGGACGAGTTCGCCGAGAAGACCGGGTTCATCCTTCCCGAAGGCCGTTACGACACCGTGGCCGGCTATTTCATGGCCCAGCTCGGCCGGCTGCCGCAGGTCGGCGACGTAGTCCAGGGAGACGTCCACCTGGTCGACGACGGCGAGCAGATCTGCCGGCTGGAGCTGCGGGTGACCGAGCTGGACGGGCGCCGCGCCGCCATGTTCGTGGTCCGGCAGATCGACAGCGGCACCCCGGCGGCCGGGACATCCAGTACGGCATCGCACACCACGTGACGCTGATTCGAGCGCACTGAACGGCAGAGGGAGCCCCACCGCAGGCGTGAAACAATACCGTCCATGCCTTCCAAGCCTCGGGTGCTTTCGCTTGCCCAACCCACCGCAGACTCGCTCCATCTCGGCAACTTCTTGGGGGCGTTGCGGCAATGGGTGCCGCTGCAGGATGAGTCGGAGGCGTTTTATGGAGTGGCCGATCTCCATGCGCTGACAGTGGAGCAGGACCCCCAGCGGCTGCACGAGCGCACCCTGCGGAGTGCGGCCCAGCTGCTTGCCGCCGGCGTCGACCCGGCGAAGGCCACCGTGTTCCTGCAGTCCCAGATTCCCGAGCACACCCAGCTGTGCTGGATCTTGGGCTGCCTCACCGGGTTCGGCGAGGCGAGCCGGATGACCCAGTTCAAGGACAAGTCGGCCAGGACCGGTGCGGAGTCGGCGAGCGTCGGCCTGTTCACGTACCCGATACTGATGGCAGCCGACATCTTGCTCTACCAAGCCGACCGCGTCCCGGTCGGGGAAGACCAGCGTCAGCACCTGGAGCTGACCCGGGACCTGGCGGTGCGCTTCAACGCCCGCTTCGGCCCCACCTTTGTCGTGCCTGAGCCGCACATCGTGAAGTCGGTCGCGAAGATCCAGGACCTGGCCGACCCGACCGCCAAGATGAGCAAGTCGTCGTCCTCGCCGAACGGGATCATCGAGCTGCTCGACGAGCCGCGGGTCAATGTCAAGAAGATCAAGTCGGCCGTCACCGACTCCGATCGGTCGATCGCCTTCGACCCAAGCACAAAGCCGGGGGTGGCGAACCTGCTCACGATCCTGTCGGCACTCAGAGGGGTGGCGGTTCCCCAGCTGGTGGCGCAGTTCGACGGTAAGGGGTACGGCGACCTGAAGGGTGCGGTAGCCGACGCTGTCACTGAGCTCGCCGGGCCGTACCGGATGCGTACCCTGGCGCTGATAGCGGAGCGAACCGAGCTGGAGGCTGTGCTGGCGGCCGGCGCGGAACGGGCCCGCGAGGTCGCCAGTACAACGCTGGCTGAGGTGTACCGGAAGGTCGGTCTCCGGGCTCCGCGTTGATCGCCCGAGGGAAGGCTCAGCTGATCCTCTCGTCGATGTAGCACCAGCGCCAGGACTCGTTCGGCTCAAAGCTTCGCATCACCGGATGGTGGCTGGTGTGGAAGTGTCGATGGGCATGCCGGCCGACTGAGGAGTCACAGCAGCCGACGTTGCCGCAGGTCAGGCAGACCCGGAGGTGCACCGGTCGGGTGCCTTCGCGAAGGCAGTCCTCACAGACCCCAGAGCCTGCCGGCTCGACCTGCACCCCGGACTGCTCCAGATGGGTGCAGCTTCCGTCGGGGTGCTGAGGCACCTCCAGTGGCGGCTCGTCACCTGCCCTATCGGACCGGTCGGTGGCTGCAGTCAGCATGGACTCCTCGATATCGAAGGACTCCAGCACATCTTCGATCACCTCATGGTCCACACTCCCGCTGGCGCGGATCTTGAGCACCTCCTCCCGCTCCGCCTGCAGGGTCAGCAACCTCAGCCGTCGGTACTCTTCGGCCGGGGTCTCCAGCTCCGTTGCGGCTCCCAGCCGCTCCCACAGCTCGTTGGCTCGGGACCGGATCCGCTCCTGAAGTAGCGCGACGGTCTCGCTGGAGTCAGTGGGCTGGCGGACGCGCTCCAGAGCGCTGAGCGCGGCATTGCCGGAGGACTGCAGCACCGTAGCCGCCTGCAGGGCATCTGAGCGGCGGTCGGGACCGCGCAGCCCAAGCTTGCGAACCAGCCACGGCAGCGAGAGCCCTTGCAGCAGTAGCGTCCCGGCGGTCACCACCATCGCAGCGAAGACCAGTACCGGTTGATGCGGCACCGACGGTGGAATCAGCAAGGCGGTGGCCAGGGTCACCACACCCCGCAGCCCGGCCCAGCCGACCACCACGGTCGCCGCCCAGGTCGGCACGTAGGCATCGTCGGATCCTCGCCGAAACAGTGCAACCCGGGCGGCGGCGACCCACAGCAGCCGGAGCGCTATCACCCCCACGAGCACCGCCAGGCAGAACAACGCGATGCGGGTGTTGGACAGATCCGAGCCCGCTACGTTGGCCAGGATTCGTCGGGTCTGCAGGCCGATCAGCAAGAAGACGGCGTTCTCGAGCAGGAACTGGATGGTCGCCCAGTTGATCCGGGAGTTGAGTCTGGAGCGACCGCTCTGGACGACCGGGGACCGGTGTCCTAGCGTTAGGCCGGCGACCACGACGGCAATCACACCGGATCCGTGGAAGTCGCCCCAGCCGAGGCTCTCGGCGCAGATGTAGGCCGCGAACGGGACCATCAGCGAGATTGCGGTGTCGAGGACCGGCTCATTCAGGGGCTTGCGGATCATGGTGGCGACCTGAGCCACAGCGAGCCCTGCCGCGATGCCTCCCACCGCCGCGACCAGGAAGCCGACAGTCACCTGGGTGACGGTGACCGCGCTGCCGATCGCGATCAGGGCCAGCCGCAGGCAGGTGATAGCGGTCGCGTCGTTGACCAGCGACTCACCCTCCAAGACGGTGATGATTCGCCGCGGCAGCCCGATCCGGCGCGCGATTGAGGTTGCGGCGACCGCATCGGGGGGCGCCACCACCGCGCCGAGTGCAAATGCCGCGGCGAACGGGACCGGGAGGATGGCCCAGGTAATCAGACCGACCCCGAGTGCGGTGATGACGACCAGCAGAATCGACAGAAAGGCGATGGAGCGACGGTTGGCCCGGAAGTCGATTACCGAGGTCCGGATCGCCGCAGCGTAGAGTAGTGGCGGCAAAAACCCGACCAGCACCAGCTCCGAGGACAGCTCCGGCTCGTCGATGAAGGGTACGAACGACCCGGCGATCCCGATCAGCATCAGCAGCAGCGGCGCCGGCACCCGCAGCCGTTCCGCGACCGCGGCACCGGCCACCACGGTAGCGACGATCGCGAGGATGCCGAAGGCGATATGCACCCGCACATGGTGGCAGAGCCGGGTGCCGGGGGCGGCAACCGTGCGACGGGTGAGAATGCTCTCATGGCCATCGAGGAGGACCACCGATGAACGAGACTGAGTCCGGGACGCCGATACAGGCCCTCTACACCGCCGCCAACCTGGCCGGGTTCGACCCTGAGCAGGTACTGGGAGTGCCGGGGGAGTTCCCGTACACGCGCGGTGTCTACCCCTCCATGTACACCTCGCGGCCGTGGACGATGCGTCAGTACGCCGGCTTCGGTACGGCCGCGGAGTCGAACGCCCGCTATCGAGAGCTTATTGCGCACGGCTCCATGGGGCTTTCGGTGGCTTTCGACCTGCCGACCCAGATGGGCTACGACTCGGATGCACCGGTGGCCGCCGGAGAGGTCGGCAAGGTGGGGGTGGCGATCGACTCCATCGACGATATGCGTACCCTGTTCGGCTCCATCCCGCTCGGTGACGTGTCGACGTCGATGACCATCAATGCGCCGGCCTGCGTCTTGTTGCTGCTCTACGAGCTGGTGGCGAAGGAGCAGGGGGTGGACGCCGCCCAGCTGACCGGGACCATCCAGAACGATGTGCTCAAGGAGTACATCGCGCGGGGGACCTACATCTATCCGCCTCGGCCGTCGCTCAGGCTGGTCAGCGACACCTTTGCCTATTGCCGGGAACGGCTGCCCCGCTGGAACACGATCTCGATCTCCGGCTATCACATGGCCGAAGCCGGGGCGACACCGGCGCAGGAGATCGCCTTCACCCTCGCCAACGGCATCGCCTATGTGCAGGCCGCGATCGACGCCGGACTCGACGTCGACGACATCGGCCCACGGTTGTCCTTCTTTTTCGTCTCCCGCACCACTTTGCTGGAGGAGGTGGCTAAGTTCCGGGCCGCCCGTCGGATCTGGGCGCACGTGATGCGGGACCGGTTCGAGGCGAAGAACCCCAGGTCGATGATGCTCCGCTTCCACACCCAGACCGCAGGCGTCCAGCTGACCGCTCAGCAACCCGAGGTGAACCTGGTCCGGGTTGCGGTCCAGGCCCTGGCCGCGGTCCTGGGCGGCACCCAGTCACTGCACACCAACTCCTTCGACGAGGCCCTGGCACTTCCGACGCAGAAGTCGGCCCGGCTGGCGTTGCGGACCCAGCAGGTTCTTGCCTATGAGACCGACCTCACCAAGACTGTGGATCCATTCGCGGGCTCGTACGCGCTGGAGTCGCTGACCGACGACGTCGAGGCTGCCGCGCTGGCGCTGATGACGGCGGTGGCCGACCGAGGTGGTGCGGTGGCGGCGATCGAGCAGGGCTTCC
Source organism: uncultured Propionibacteriaceae bacterium (assembly GCA_902805915.1). Classification (GTDB taxonomy): domain Bacteria; phylum Actinomycetota; class Actinomycetes; order Propionibacteriales; family Propionibacteriaceae; genus Microlunatus. The sequence goes on from CADCUO010000114.1 coordinate 8,070, forward strand.
AGAAGAGCGAGATCGAGCGCGCCGCCTATCAGATCGCGCAGCAGATCGACGCCGGTGAGCGGGTGGTGGTCGGTGTCAACCGATACGCGATGGACACCGAGGACAGCTACGAACCACTGCAGGTCGACCCTGCGATCGAGGCGGCGCAGTGTGAGCGGCTGGCGCGGCTCCGCAAAGAGCGGGACGGCGCGGCCGTCGAGCAGGCACTGGAGCGGGTCCGGGTTGCAGCTGCGGGTACCGACAACGTGCTGGTGCCGTTGCGGGAGGCGCTGGCTCTGCGGGCGAGCGTCGGCGAGGTCTGCGACGCACTTCGGCAGGTGTGGGGCGTCTATGTGCCGACGGAGCACTTCTAGCGAGCGCGGGTTCATGGTGCGCTCGGGCTCGCCGATCAGGCCAGTCGCAGCGAGTCCGCTTCGCTGCTGAGCGGCAACGGCTGAGGCGGGGTGCCGGACTCAAGGAGCGCCGTCAACAGCTGCAGCACCCGGCCCGGATGCACCTGGTACGGGTTCGCTGCCAGATCCACCGGCGACCACCAGCGCAGACCCGTCAGGTAGCCCTCATTGCCCAGCAGCCCGGCATTCGTCACCTCGGTGCTGGAGGTTCTTCCCCAGAAGATCTCCTCGCGCTGATGCAGGATGACGTCGGGAAAGTCGTCGAAGTACTCCCGCTGGGCCACCGGGCCCTCCAGCTGAACGCCGGACAGCCCGGTCTCCTCCGCCAGCTCGCGGTGGGCGGCCTCAAGCGCTGACTCCTCGCCCTCGATGCCACCGCCGGGCAGCCCCCAGTGGATCTCCTTGTTCAGGTTGTTCTCCGTCATCAGGATCCGCCCGTCAACGTCCACCACCAGCGCGCGGGCGGCCCGCCGGGTCCTGATCAGCAGCTGCGGGGCCGGGGTCCCATGATCGGTACGGGTCAGGTCGCGGACGAAACCGTACCCTTCGGCGGCCCCACCTGGAACCGGCTGCCAGCCGCTGGCGGCGTACAGCGCAAGCGCGTCGATGGGCGGTGAATCGGTCACCAGCATCAGTCGGGTGTTGCCGTGGATGGCCGCCAGCGCCTCCAAAGCAATCAAAATCGTCGACCCGAGGCTGCGGCGCCGGTGCGAAGCTCGTACGTAGATCTGCGCCGCCTGAGTCACGCCGTTGCGGTCGAGGAGAGCACCGCAACCGACAGGTTCGGCGAACCCGTCGTGGTGCAACCGTTCAACCAGGACAACATCCACCACCTCGAGGAACTGCGGCGGCGGACAGCCATGCTGCTCGGCAGCCAGCTGCTGCGCGGCGGGGTGCAGCCAACCAACGCGACGCGCCCGGTAACCGGTGGGCACCTGCACTCCCAGAGCGGCGAGGTCGGTCGGCGCAGGCACATCGGTAGCGTACGGCCGCCCCCAGCAGGCGTGAGAAACTGGGCTGGTGCCCGCTTCAGACAGCATCCAGGCAGCCATCGCAGCCGAGACGGAGGCGCTGTTCGACCGGCTGGTAGCAATTCGCCGCGACATCCACGCCCACCCGGAGGTCGGGCACGACGAGTTCCGCACTACGGCGAAGATCGTAGAGATCCTGGCCGGCACGGGACTGCAGGCCGAGGTCCTGCCAGTGGGAACGGGTGCGCTCTGCGACATTCTGCCGGACGGGTACGACTCGTCCCAGGGACTGGTCGGGCTACGGGCCGACATCGATGCGCTGCCGATCTCCGACGGCAAGGATGTCCCCTTCGCCTCCACGAGCCCCGGCGTCTGCCACGCCTGCGGTCATGATGTGCACACCACGGTCGTGCTCGGGGTTGGCCTGGTGCTGGCGCGGCTGAAGGAGGCCGGGCTGCTCAAACGGGGAGTTCGGTTGATCTTCCAGCCGGCGGAGGAGTCGAGTCCGGGCGGCGCGCTGGACGCCATCGACGGCGGCGCGTTGAAGGGTGTGACTGAGGCGTACGCGCTGCACTGCGACCCGCGTACGGAGGTGGGCCGAGTCGGGCTGACGTCAGGTCCGATCACCTCAGCGGTGGACGGCGTGCACGTCACGCTGACCGGTCCAGGGGGCCACACCTCCAGGCCGCACCTGACCGCCGACCTGGTCGGCGCCCTGGGTGCACTTGCTACGACGGCCCCGCTGCTGCTGTCCCGCCGCATCGACCCGCGTGGCGGCGCATCGCTGATCTGGGGGCGGATCAGCGCCGGCTCGGTCGCCAACGCCATCCCCCGAACCGGCGACATCGACGGGACGCTGCGGGCGCTGGACCCGGACGCCTGGCGCGACGCCGAGAAGCTGCTGCCGGAGCTGTTCGCGCAGATCGTGGCCCCGTACGGGGTCTCCCTCCAGCTCCGGGTGGCATCCGGCGTGCCACCCACCGTCAATGATCCTCGCGGTGTGCAGCGGCTGGCCGAGGCGGCGGAAGCGTTCGTCGGCCCGGACGCGGTTGCCAGCACCGAGCAGTCCCTGGGCGGGGAGGACTTCTCCTGGATGCTGCAGCAGGTGCCAGGCGCGATGGGTCGACTCGGAGTCCGGCCTCCAGGGGTGACGCAGGTTCCCGATATCCACCAGTCGACCTTCAACGTGGACGAGCGGTGCATCGCAGTGGGGGTACGGTTGCTCGCCGGTCTCGCCGCCGATGGTCAACCGATCGCCGACGAGCTGGTTGACGACTGATGGCCTGCGGACAGGGGGCAGCTATGAACGACGCAGACCGGGTCCATGTGGTGGTCGGTGCCAGCGGCGGGACGGGCAGCGCTTTGGTACGGGAGCTGGTCGCCCGGGGTCGCCGGGTGCGTGCCGTCAATCGCAGTGGTCGGCTGACCGTCCCAGACGGAGTGGAAGTGGCAGTGGGTGACGCCACCGACCCGGAGCGGATGCGTGAGGTCTGCCGCGGCGCGGGGGTGGTGTACAACGCGGTCAACGTCGAGTTCCTGAAGTGGCGGGAGAGCTTTCCGGCCGTGATCGACGGTGTACTGGCGGGTGCCGAGGCGGCGGACGCCCGGATGGTGTTCGTCGACGACACCTGGATGTACGGACGGGTCAATGCTCCGATGACCGAAAGCCTGCCGTACCGACCGGTGAGCAACAAAGGGGTGCTTCGAGCCTGGCTCGCTGAGCGGGTGCTGGCTGTGCACGCCAGCGGTCGGGTACGCACAGTGATCGGTCGAGCGCCTGAGCTCTATGGTCCGGCTGTGGAGTCCGTGCTGGGGCGTAATCTCTTCGGGCCCGCTTCGGGTCGGGGGAGGGCGCTGTGGGTCGGTGAGCTGGACCAGCCACTGGGACCGATGCTGATTGATGACTTCGCCTACGGCCTGGCTGAGCTCGGCGAGCGAGATGAGGCTCTGGGACAGGCGTGGCACCTGCCCACGCCACCGCCTATCACAGCTCGCGGGTTCTTGACGGTGTTGTTTGCCCAGGTGCAGCGACCGGTCAAGGTGCTGCGTATCACCGAGGCCCGTGCCCGCGCCCTGGGCTTGGTCTGGCCGGTGCTACGGGAGGGCGCCGAGATGCTCTACCAGTTCCGCCAACCGCACAGCGTCGACGCCACCGCTTACCGCACCGCCTTCGGCGACGGCCAGGTCACCCCGTACGAGCAGGGCATCGAGCAGACCCTCGCGTGGTATTGCAGCACTCCAGCCCGGCGCCTGCTGACGCTTGGCCGCTAGCGCGTCAGGCAGGATGGGTCTGTGACAGGACCTGACATGGAGATCGACTGGAACAGGCTGCGGGAGTCGGCCAGAGCCGTCTGTCTACGGGCGTACGCGCCTTACTCGAACTTCCGGGTCGGCGCCGCGGCGCTGGTCGACGACGGTCGCATCGTGGTCGGCTGCAATGTGGAGAACGCCGCCTACGGGGTCGCGCTGTGCGCAGAATGTGGTCTGGTGTCGGCGCTCTACGCGGGTGGCGGTGGCCGGCTGATCGCTTTCGCCTGCGTCGACCAGACCGGCGCCACGGTGATGCCGTGCGGCCGATGCCGCCAACTGCTGTGGGAGCACGGCGGGCCCGACTGCCTGATCGACACGCCGCGTGGTGTCCGACCGATGAGCGAGGTGCTGCCCGACGCGTTCGGTGTCGCCGACCTGTCCCGGGTTGCGGCCGCGAACATAGCGTAGCGCCGCCGATGAGCCTGGACCTGGAGCTGCTGCGGGCGGCTCCCAAGGTCTCCCTGCACGACCACCTGGACGGCGGGCTGCGTCCGCAGACGATCATCGACCTGGCGCGCGGTATCAACCTCGAGCTTCCCGCCGACACTGCGGACGACCTCGCCGAGTGGTTCTTCGTTTCAGCGAACTCAGGCTCCCTGGAGATGTACCTGAAGACATTCGACTACACCGTTGCGGTGATGCAGACGGCGGCAAACCTGCGTCGGGTAGCGCGTGAGTTCGTCGAGGACCTGGCTGCGGACGGGGTCGTCTACGGTGAGACCCGGTGGGCGCCGGAACAGCACCTGGAGCAGGGACTCACGACCGCGGAGGCTGTCGAGGCGGTCCGGGACGGGCTTGCTGAAGGCATGGAGATCTGCGCAGAGCAGGGTCACCCCATCGTGGTCCAGCAGCTGGTCACCTCGATGCGTCATGCCAGTCCCTCCCGCGACATAGCGAAGCTGGCGATCAAGTACCGGGACGACAGCGTGGCTGGGTTCGACATCGCCGGAGCTGAGGCGGGCTATCCGCCCACCCGCTACCTGGACGCCTTCGACTATCTCAAGCGCAACAACGCCTACTTCACCATCCACGCCGGTGAGGCGTTCGGGCTCCCGTCGATCTGGGAGGCGCTGCAGATCTGTGGCGCCAACCGGCTCGGTCACGGAGTCCGCATCATGGACGACATCAGCACCGGTGATGACGGCCGCCCCATGCTGGGCGAGCTCGCCTCCTACGTCCGCAACCAGCGGGTACCACTGGAGATGTGTCCGAGCTCGAACGTACAGACCGGCGCAGCCCCCTCCATCGCCGAGCATCCCATCGGGACCCTGGCCAAGCTGAGGTTCCGCGTCACCGTCAACACCGACAACCGGCTCGTTAGCCGGACCACCCTGACGCGGGAGTTCACGCTGCTCAGTGAGGCCTTCGGGTACGACCTGTCCGACGTCCGCTGGTTCACCATCAATGCCGCCAAGAGCGCGTTCTACCGCTTCGACCATCGCCTGGCCCTGATCGAGGATGTGATCAAGCCCGGCTTCGCTGAGCTCGGCGCCGGCTGAGTTACCGCAATCGCCGTCGCAGTGTTGTTGATCTTGGCTGCGGTCGGCACGGAAGCGCGGTCGGATGGGACAAATGTCGGCACTAGGGTTGGGCTCATGAGTTCTCGTGTTCTGACCGCTGTCGCCTGGCCGTACGCCAACGGCCCCCGGCACATCGGTCATGTATCAGGTTTCGGTGTCCCCTCCGACGTCTTCTCCCGTTTCATGCGGATGAGCGGTCATGACGTGCTGATGGTGTCCGGAACCGATGAGCACGGCACTCCGATCTCGGTGCAGGCCGAACGCGAAGGTTTGACGACCCGTCAGCTCGCGGACAAGTACAACCGGGTCATAGTCGAAGACCTGCAGGGGCTCGGACTGTCGTACGACCTGTTCACCCGCACCACCACGCTCAACCACTACAAGGTCGTCCAGGACCTTTTCCTTGGGCTGCACAAGAATGGATATGTAGTCCCCCGATCGGCGATGGGCGCCGTCAGCCCATCGACCGGCCGCACCTTGCCCGACCGCTATATCGAGGGCACCTGCCCGATCTGTGGCTACGACGGCGCCCGCGGTGACCAATGTGACAACTGCGGAAACCAGCTGGACCCGGTCGACTTGTTGAACCCCCGGTCGAGGATCAACGGGGAGACACCGAAGTTCGTGGAGACGGAGCACTACTTCCTTGACCTGCCGGCGCTGGCTGGTTCGCTGGGCAAGTGGTTGTCGGAGCGGACCGACTGGCGTCCCAACGTTTTGAAGTTCAGCCAGAACCTGCTCGACGATCTTCGTCCGCGCGCCATCACCCGGGACCTTGACTGGGGCGTGCCGATCCCGTTGGAGGGGTGGCGGGACGAGCCGATGAAGCGCCTGTACGTCTGGTTCGACGCCGTCATCGGATATCTCTCTGCCTCGGTCGAGTGGGCCAAGCGGACCGGTGACCCTGAGGCGTGGCGCGAGTGGTGGACCAACCATGACGCCCGCAGCTACTACTTCATGGGCAAGGACAACATCGTCTTCCATTCCGTTATCTGGCCCGGAATGTTGCTCGGCCACAACGGGCGCGGTGACCATGGTGGCGCCGTGGGTCCGATGGGAGACCTGCGGCTGCCCGATGAGGTCGTCTCCAGTGAGTTCCTGACCATGAGCGGCTCCAAGTTCTCCACCAGCCGGGGCAAGGTGATCTATGTTCGCGACTTCCTGCGCGACTTCGGACCCGATGCCCTTCGCTACTTCATCGCAGTGGCCGGGCCGGAGAACCAGGACACCGACTTCACCTGGGATGAGTTCATCAGGCGCACCAACTTCGAGCTGGCCAACGAATGGGGAAATCTGGTCAACCGTGCAGTCTCGATGGCGCACAAGAATGTCGGTTCAATCCCTGCTGCAACGGACCTTCGAGATGTTGATCATGAGTTGCTGGCTGCGTCGCGGGGCTGTTTCGACATCATCGGCGACCTGCTGAAACGCAGCCGGTTCAAGCAGGCATCTGGGGAGGCGATGCGCCTGGTCTCGGCGGCCAACAAGTACATCTCCGACACAGAGCCCTGGAAGCTGAAGAATGACCCGCCTCGACGAGACACAGTTCTGCACACAGCGCTGCAGGTTGTCTCCGATGCGAATACGCTCCTCACCCCATTCCTGCCGCACGCCGCGCAGCAGGTGCACGAGACACTCGGTGGCAGCGGTGTCTGGGCGGCGCAGCCGGAGATTCGTACGGTGGGTGAGGAAGGCGGCCCGGACTACCCCGTGCTGATGGGGGAGTACGCCGCCGAACAGGCACGGTGGACCAGCACCCCGATCGAGGTCGGTCGGCGCTTGACCAAGCCGACGCCGTTGTTTGCGAAGCTGGATGAGAAGCTGGGCGAGACAGGTCCAGACTGGGCTCCTCTCAGCGGTTGATCACCGCTCATCCGCGGGGACAGTCACGGCGATTCCCAGTCGACGTCAGCCGTCACTTGCTCTGGACCGTGAGCCCTCACTTGCTCTTGACCGCGA
>CADCUO010000115.1 GCA_902805915.1 uncultured Propionibacteriaceae bacterium
AGGTCGCAGGTTCAAATCCTGCCCCCGCTACGAATTTCAGGCGCGGATCCTACGGGGTCCGCGCCTGAAAGAGACTTGATCACATGTCCACTTAGAGTCCAGACATCAGACGTTAGGGACGCTCGCTGTTCGGGCCCTGTCGGGGCACTGTACTACCTCCGCGAACGGTGATCGCCTGCAGCTGTTGTGCCATAGCCACGAGTCGCCCACCGTGAACTGTCGCCGCGGGCACGGGCGACGACCCATGTTGAGGCTTGCCCAACCCCGTGCCCGGCAGGGTGGCGTCACATCTAGAGCCGTTCCACCAGCTCGTAGAGGTGTCCGTCGGGGGCTGTGAAGTGCACGTACCGCTCCCGAGCGTTCTCAGCCGGGGCGTCCGTTGGCACACCGGCCGCGGCGAATTCGGCGATCGCCTCATCAAGATCCGCTACCAAGAAGCCTAGGGAGCGCGAGCTTTCTCCCATCCCGCCAAGGGAGGCGACCGCGAAGGAACTGCCGTCGGGGAGTCCGAAGAGGTCGGCTTCCACGCCGTCGACCCGAAACTGAGGCAACCCGAGTACTTCGCCCACGAATCGCGTCATGGGCCGACGTTCTTCGGTGGATGTTCCCGCGAAGCAGATGCCCAGGACACGCATGGGCCGAGCCTACGGGAGGAGAAGGCCCATGGGTGTCGGCTGACGCGAGCCCGAACCGTGCCGGACCTCCAGCTGGCGGCTCAAGGCTCGTCGCCTGTGAGCTGCCGGATGACCGGAGGGGGAAGACCGCCCCATGTCGTGCGGCTGTCCCCCTGCACCAGCCGAACCTCGGCAGCCAGACTCCGGTGCGGAGGTTGATGGTCGATGGGCGTCGTGCGGGTGCTGCTGGTTGATGACCAGGCGCCGTTCCTGCGAGCAATGAGGGCGGTCCTGGACGAGACCGACGGCTTCGAGGTCGTGGGGGAGGCCTCGTCCGGGGAAGAGTCGATCCTTGCTGCCCAGGAGCTGGTCCCAGATCTGGTGTTGATGGATGTGAACCTTCCTGGGATGGACGGGGTGGAGGCGACGAGTCGGCTGCGTTCCGTTGCGTCCCCGCCGGTCGTGCTGTTGCTGTCGACGTACGAGGAGGACGCTGGTGCGAACCTCGGCGCTTGCTGTGGAGCAGCTGCCTACGTCACGAAGTCCGCGTTGGAGCCCGATCGGCTTCGCGAGCTGTGGGCGGACGCCACGGGCTAGGGCCCGGTGCTGGGCTTGTACTACGCGGGAGCAAACTGGGCGGGTGCGGCTGCGCAGGGCGCCGACACCTCGATGACGGTGCGATCGTCGCGGCGAGTGATGGCCAGTGACCCGCTCGCCGCCTCGATCCGGTCCCGCATGTGGTCCAGTTCCACGTGCCCGCTGACGTTGCCGCTCACCTCCAGCAGCAGCCGGTTGCCTCGTACCGTGAGCGTCGCCGCAATCGGGGGGTCGAAGGCAAGCGTCGCCTCAGCAACACAGAAGTAGACGGCCGCCTCGACACGCGGGTCGAAACGCAGGCCCTTCGCGGGCTCGTCGATCGTCAGTTCGCCGCGGTGCTCGGTCCGCGCCAGGAGTGAGCCCAGGGCGGTCGGCAGGCCCGAGCGCGTCAGCTGTGCTGGGAACACTCCGCGGGTGATCTCACGCAGTGCCTCCATCGCCGAGTTGAGCGATACCAGCAGCGCTTCGACCTCCGCAGGGTCCAGCGCTGCAGCACTGTTCCGGTCGCGGTCAGAGAGCTCTCGCAGGCGTGCGGGCAGCGGCGTCAGGTGCGGCATCACTTGGCGTGCGATGGCGCGTTCGACTCGGCTCCGCTCGGCATCTCCCACGCTGATCAACCGCTCCCGGGACGCTTCCAGATAGCGAGCTTGCCGGCCGAGCTGTTCCACCTGCGTCGACAGCTGCGCCGTGAGCTGGGCGTTGCGACACGCCAACGCGGCCTGGTCCGCGACGTCCGTGAGCAGGCGTCGGTCAGGAGCACGCAGGGGGTGTCCGGCTGCCATCTCCACGATGATTGTGCCGAGTCGTTCACCTTCGCCCACGACCGGGATCTCGATCTGTGTGGTGGCGCTGCCACTGGACTCGACGGGGGGCCATGAGGCTGATGGCGGAGTATCGGGGACGTCGTGCAGGGACGCTGTGGCCCGACGTGCGTTGACAGCACGCGCGGCGGCCTCGGCCACGACGGGCAGGAGGACGGTCGGGTCTGGTCTCTCGCCCAACCGTCGACTGAAGTCCGACAGCGCCTCGTAGGGGGCCGCAGCCTTGCCGAACGCCAGCCGATCCGCCAACCGCACCACGCGGCGCCGCAGCGGTTGAAATCCGAGTGCGACGAATGCGGTCGCCAGCAGTGACGGCCAGAAGCCCCCCGCGCCCTCGCCCAACACGGAGCCGACCACCACGACCACGAGCACGTAACCGACGCCGGTGAGTACCGTCGCCAGACCCAGCCACAGTGCGCGGTTGACGATCAGCTCGATCTGCAGCAGGCGGTGGCGCAGCACTGCTACTGCCACGCAGAGCGGGACGGCGAGCTGTGCCAGCTTCAGCGGCAGCCCTGCCAGCCAGGTCCCTTCCTCGCCCTGAACGCGGGGGACCATGAGGACGACCACGACACCGATCGCCAGGAACACGGCCGAGGACGTCACCCACAGCAGCTGTCGGCGTTCGTCGTCCGTGGCTTTGCGCAGGCGAAGAATCAGGGAGACGGCCGAGGCGACGAGCCCGGCCGCGACGCAAAGGTACCCGGCCGTCAGCAAGACCGTCGACACGGTGAATCCGTCGTACTGGTCGTCCGCCACGAACGTACCGGGGCGGGTGGTGAGGGTGCCCAGCGTACGCAGTGCAACGCCGGCAAGGGTGATCCACACGGCCCATCGCCAGCGAGGCGACGGCAGGTGCCCGGTGGGGGAGATCAAGAAGATCAGGATCAAGGCCGCGAATGCGGGCCATCCGAGGAGTGGGGACGCCCAGGAGATGACGTGCGCCCAGTAGGCGGAACCAGGTCCGTCCCCTTCCAGCACCCAGAGCGTGTAGGCGTCGGCGGCCAGGGTCAC
>CADCUO010000116.1 GCA_902805915.1 uncultured Propionibacteriaceae bacterium
AGCTGTTGTGACGCTGTCCGGGCTCAGGAAGCATCGCGGCTGCGCCCCGCTCCGACTCCGGCTCGATGTGGTTCTCGATGTGGTGATGCCCGTTGCCGTTGCCGTCGTGCCCGTTGCCGTCGTGTCCATTGCCGTCGTACCCGTGACCGTCGGTGTGGCCGTTGCTGTGGCCAGCCTCGATGGCCTGGTGGTGAGCCGCTTCCTCGAGCTCGGCCCGGGTGGGTTTGCGTACCGAATCCTGGTAGAAGAAGCGGGTCGCCCGGCGACGAAGCTTCTCGGCACGGGCGTCCCTGGCCCGGACCCCGGCGTACTCTGCCTCCGGCCCATCGGTGAGCGGCAGAGGCTCCACGTGCTGGGTGATGGAGAATGCCTCCTCGGCGCTGATCGGCGCGTGCCTCTCGCTGTAGGAGCCGGACGGGTCCCGGACGATGATCCCGCTCTCCGAACCGTGCAGCAGCCGGTCAGCCTCGGCGCGTTGCAAGCCGACGCAGATCCGCTTGGTGATGATGAAGGCGATCACCGGGGCGACGAAGACCGCCACCCTGAGGAAGTAGGTCACCGCGTTCAGCGAAAGCCCGAACCTGACAGCGATGATGTCGTTGCCGCCGCCGATCCAGAACATGCCGTAGCAGGTCATCGCCGCCACCCCGAAGGCGGTACGGGTCGGCGCGTTGCGCGGCCGGTCGAGGATGTGGTGTTCCTCCTTGTCACCGGTCACCCACTGTTCGACGAACGGGTAGATGGCCATCAGCGTGAAGAGCAGACCCATCAGCCCGACCCCAGGAAGGAACACGTTCCAGGACCAGGTGGTCCCAGCGATGTGCCACTCCCAGCCGGGCATGATCCGGATAGCACCCTCGACCCACCCCATGTACCAGTCAGGCTGGGATCCGGCGGTGACCTGGGCCGGGTCGTACGGGCCGTAGACCCACACCGGGTTGATCTGCATCAGGCCACCCATCAAGGTGGTGACCCCGAAGACGAGGAAGAAGAAGCCACCGGCCTTGGCCATGTAGACCGGGAACAACGGGTAGCCGACGACGTTCCGCTCGGTCCGGCCGGGCCCGGGGTACTGGGTGTGCTTGTGGTAGACCACCAGAGCCAGGTGCGCTGCGATCAAGCCCATGATGATGGCCGGGATCAACAAGATGTGCGCCATGTACAGCCGGGGGATGATCAGGTCACCGGGGAACTCGCCGCCGAAGACGAAGAACTCCGCCCAGGTGCCGACGATGGGCACTGACCGGATCAACCCGTCGACGAAGCGCAGGCCGGTACCCGACAGCAGGTCATCAGGCAGGGAGTATCCCGCGAAGCCCTCGATCAGACCGATCGACATCAGGCCGACACCGAGCAGCCAGTTGATCTCGCGGGGCTTGCGGAAGGCGCCGGTGAAGAAGGTACGCAGGGCGTGCGCGATTGTCGCGGCGATGAAGAGCATGGCGGCCCAGTGGTGGACCTGACGCATCAGCAGTCCCCCGCGGATATCGAAGGAGATCGCCATGGTGGAGGCGTATGCCTCCGACATGTGCAGGCCCTTGAGCAGCTGGTACGACCCGTCGTACTCGATCTCGGCCATCGACGGCTTGAACCACAACGTCAGGAAGACACCGGTGACCAGGCAGATGATGAACGAGTAGAGCGCGATCTCGCCGAGCAGGAAGGACCAGTGGTCGGGGAACACCTTGCGGAGGTTCTTCTTCCCCAAGGAGGCGAGGCCCAGGCGGTCGTCGGCCCACTTGGCCGGTCCGGCAGCCGCCTTGAAGATCGGCCCGAGCTCCTTTTCCGGAGTCTTGGCCTCAAGGCTCGGCTCGGTCAGTACGGTTGCTGCTGGCTTGGCCATCAGGCTTCACCTTCTTTGAAATCATTGCGCGAGTCGCGCTCGAAGTAACTCGGACCCACCGGAACAGTGAACGGTCCCCGTGCGACGAGGTAGCCCTCGGCGTCGGTGGTGATCGGCAGCTGTGGCAACGCCCTGGCCGCCGGCCCGAAGATCACGCGACCGGAGTCGGCGAGATCGAAGGTCGACTGGTGGCAGGGACAGAGCAGGTGATGGGTCTGCTGCTCCCAGAGACTGATCGGGCACCCGACGTGGGTGCAGATCTTGGAGTAGCAGAGGATGCCGCCGACGTTCCAGTCTTTGCGCGAGTCGGGGATCTTGATCCGGTCCGGGGTCATCCGGACGATGATGATCGAGGACTTGGCCCTCGCCTGGAGATACTCGGTGCCCTCCAGGTCGTGCAGGTTCTCCGGTTGGCCGTTGACCAGCTGGCCGATGACCATGTCTGAGGCCTTGACGGGTTCATAGGTGACGTCGTTGACCAGCCGTACGCCTTCGGCCCAGATGGTCGACTCGATGGTGGCTGCCCGTACCTTCTTGGTCGGGTGTGGCCCCAGGTCAGCCAACAGCGCGATCACCGGCAGTCCGAGCGCACCGAGAGCGCCGGCCATGCTGTAGCCGAGCACCTTGCGCCGACCGACCTTCGACTCCTCGATACCTTCGTTGATGCCCGCCATGATCGCGGCCCGGTCCTCATCGGGGGAGTTCGCCGGGTGCCGGGTGTCGGTCATCTCGTGGTCAGACATCAGCTGGCGAGCCCACTGCACGGCGGCGACGCCGATCAACAGGATGGCCATGCCCAAGGTGACGCCGAGGCCTACGTGCTGGGCGTTGGTCTGCAGAGCAAGCAGGTTGATCGTTGCGGTCTCCGGCACCGCGAAGTAGATGACGACGAAGGCGATAGCCAGGATCGGCACCAGCCCGAACATGGTGGCGACCTGCCTGGTGGCCCGATCAGCCGCACGCTCGTCGATATCGCTCAGTCTGGGTACGTGCTCCTCGATGCCGGGGTCTGCCACCGGGTAACGCGACTCGTCCGCACGTTGCCGCTCCGGCGTGGAGTGTCCATCGGGGTCCGGCGCGGAGTGCTTCAGAACCTCGCTCATCGCGCTCGTGCTCCCTTCGCTGCAATCCACACGGAGAATGCGATCAGCCCACCGAGACCGATGACGAAGGTCCACAGGCCCTCGCTGACCGGTCCGATCCCGCCAAGCGAATGGCCCCCCTGCTCCGGCTGCTCATGCAGCTCACTCAGGTAGCCGATGATGGCCCTCTTGTCCTCAGGGGTGATGACGTTATCGGAGAAGACCGGCATCTGCTGAGGACCGGTCACCATGGCCTCGTAGATGTGCTTGTCGCTGACGCCGTACAACGAGGGGGCGTACTTGCCGTTGGGCAGCGCCCCGCCGGCACCGGCGAAGTTGTGACAGGCCGAGCAGTTGGCCCGGAAGAGCTCCCCACCCTTGGCGAGGTCTTCCTCGCTGATACCGGCGGGGGTGTAGTCCTGCTCGGAGGGGATCTCCGGACCCGGGCCGAGCGAGGCGACGTACGCGGCTAGCGCAGCTACCTCTTCGTCGGTGTAGACGCTTTCCTTCTGCGGTGCCTGCTGCGCGGGCCGAGCCATCGGCATCCGGCCGGTGCCGACCTGGAAGTCGACCGAGGCGGCACCCACACCGACCAGAGAGGGCCCCAGCCCCTCGGCGGCGTCGCCGCCTTGACCTTCACCGTTCAGCCCGTGGCAGGAGGCACAACCCACCTGGAACAGTGCTTTGCCTTCCGCAACCTGCTGGCTGGTACCGGTGTCAGCCGCGGACTGGGAGGCCGGTGCGACCACTGAGTAGAAGGCGCCCATGACGAACAAGGCGGCCACCAGCAACAACACCTTGGCAGCCGGGTGGCGTCGTCTCGAACTCAGGAATCGCACGTGGTCCCCTTCAGGTAGTGCATTCAACAGGTATTCAGTTGTAGGGGCTGCCTTGGATGCAGCGACCTTGGTCACACTTACCGAACGATCACCCCGACGACTATGCGCCGGAGACACCTAGCGAAGCAGGTAGATCACACCGAAGAGCGCGATCCAAACCACGTCGACGAAGTGCCAGTAGTAGGACACTACAACGGCGCTAACCGCTTGCTCATGGGTGAAGGTACGGGCGAGGAAAGTCCGGCCCAACAGCAGCAGGAAAGCGATCAGACCGCCGGCCACGTGGAGGCCGTGGAAGCCGGTGGCCAGGTAGAACACCGAGCCGTACACGTTGGACGACAGGGTCAGACCTTCATGGACGAGTTCGGCGTACTCATACACCTGACCTCCGATGAAGAAGGCCCCCATCACGAAGGTAAGTACGTACCATTCCCGCAGGCCCCACTTCTTCAGCTGCAACAGCGAGCCGGAACGGCCGACCTGTCCCCGCTCCGCCGCGAAGACACCCATCTGGCAGGTGAAGGAGCTGGCCACCAGCACAGTTGTGTTGGCGATGGCGAACGGAATGTTCAACAGCCCTGTCTCGGTTGACCACAGGGAGGGTGCATTCTCCGAGAGTGCCTGCGCGGCGGTGACGTTGCGGATGGTGAAGTAAGCGGCAAACAAGGCAGCGAAAAACATCAGCTCGGAGGCAAGCCACACGATGGTGCCGACCGCCACCATGTCGGGCCGGCCGTGGTGACCGTGCATCCGTGACGGCGGTATCTGGTGCAAGGCGCTAGAGGGCTTGGCCGGGATGCCGCTCGCTTCGTGCGTGTCTATAGCCACGGGGTCATTATTGCCCATGGCTGTGTGCTGCGGTCGCCTTGGGGGCACACCAACGCAATGTGAGACCTGGCCGCCTACGCTTGCCCTGTGAATGGGTTGCTCGGCGGTATTTTGACGATGCCCCTGCATGCCACTCCGGGTGACTCCCCGGAGCCGCTGACACCCATTAGACTGCTGACCGGGTGGACATGGAACTGGCCGGTCGCGATCGCTGTTGCGGTCACTGCCGGCCTCTATATTGCAGGTCTGCTGGTGCTGCGTCGGCGGGGCACCGACTGGCCGGTCGGTCGCAGTGTGGCTTTCCTCGCCGGCGGCCTCGGTTCAGCGGTGGTTGCCACCATGTCGGTGCTCGGCACCTACGACACGGTGCTGTTCAGTGTCCACATGGTGCAGCACATGGTGCTGATGATGCTGACGCCGATGTTCATGGCGCTCGGTGCGCCGGTCACGCTGGCCCTGCGTACGCTGCCGCCGCGCCCCCGCGCTGCGCTGATGTGGCTGCTGCACTCCCGGCTGGCGAAGGTGTTGTCCTTCCCGCCGCTGGCGTTGGCCTTGTTCATTGCGACTCCTTTCGCGCTGTACTACTCGTCGTTCTATCCGGTGTCGCTGGAGTCGTCGTTCTGGCACATGTTCATGCACCTCCACTTCGTTCTCGTCGGTGCGATGCTGATGTGGCCGCTGGTGGGGGTCGACCCGGTCCCCGGGCGGGTGTCGTACCCGTTCCGGGTGCTGACCCTGTTCGTCATGCTGCCCTTCCACGCCTTCCTGGGCGTCTCCATCATGAGCGCGAACACGCTGATCGCCGGTGATTGGTATCGCGGCTTCCAGCGGACGTGGGGCCCTTCGCCGGAGGCAGACCAGTATCTGGCCGGCGGCATCCTGTGGGGCAGCGGTGACATCACCGCGCTGGCGATGATGGCTGTGCTGTTCGTGCAGTGGTTCCGCCAGAGCCAGCGCGAGGCTGTGCGCGAGGACCGACGGTTGGACCGCCTCGACGCGATGGAGGCGGCCCGGGATGCTCGTACCGGTACAGCCGAGCAACGAAGGCCTACACCCAGGTAGGCGATACCATTCCCCCGACCGTCGCATTCCAAGGTAAGGACGCCAGATGAGCAGCGCAGAGTCAACCTCTCGAACAGACCCCTTGGTTGTACTGCTCTACGCCTCAGACCGCACCACGCGGGAGAATGTCCGGCTGGCCCTGGGGCGCAAGCTGGCGGCCGATCTTCCATCCATCGAGCTGGTCGAGGTGGCCACCCAGCCCGCCGTCATCTCCACCATGGACCGCGGCGGCATCGACCTGGCCATCCTCGACGGCGAAGCCGTACCCGGTGGGATCGGCCTGTGCCGTCAGCTCAAAGACGAGATCTTCGACTGCCCGCCGGTGCTGCTGTTGATCGGCCGGCCGGATGACGCCTGGCTTGCCACCTGGTCTCGGGCCGAAGGTGCCCTCTCGCATCCGGTCGACCCGATGCGGTTGCCCGAGGCTGCCGCTGCGCTGCTGCGCGCTCGCCGCGGCGCTGCCGTACAGCCGAGGTGAGCCGGATGAGCTGGCCAGAGCTGCTGACAGGTCTGGTACGCGGCGAGGACCAGTCCCGAGAGGCCACCGCCTGGGCGATGAGTGCGATCCTGGCGGGGGACTCGACGCCCGCGCAGCTGGCTGCGTTCGTGGTCGCTCTGCGGGCCAAGGGCGAAACGGTGGCGGAGATGTCCGGTCTGGCCGACACCATGATCGATTTCGCGACGCCGATCGAGATCCCCGGCGACGCCGTCGACGTAGTGGGATCGGGCGGGGACCGGGCGAACACGGTGAACGTGTCCACCATGGCCGCCATCGTTGCAGCTGGGGCCGGTGCGAGGGTGGTGAAGCACGGCAACCGGGCCGCGTCGTCGGCGTGCGGAGCCGCCGACGTACTGGAAGCGCTCGGTGTGGTGCTCGACCTCACCGCGGCCCAGCAGCAGCGCGTGATCCAACAGACCGGGATCGGGTTCCTGTTCGCGCCGCACTACCACCCAGCGCTTCGTCACGCCGCAGCTCCGCGGCGAGAGCTTGGGATCGCCACCACCTTCAACTTCCTCGGCCCGCTGGCGAATCCTGCCCAGCCGAACGCCGCCGCGGTCGGCGTGGCCGACGCCGCCATGGCTGAGCTGATGGCCGGTGTCTTTGCAGCCCGGGGGGCTCAGGGACTGGTCTTCCACGGCGACGACGGTCTCGATGAGCTGACCACGACCACCACGTCAACGGTCTGGGTCGTCGCAGATGGCCGGGTCAGCCGGACCGAGCTCGACCCCGTCGAGCTCGGCATCCCCAGGGCGCGGGTGGAGGACCTGGTGGGCGGGGACGCCGCCCGCAACGCTGCCGTGGTCACCGACGTGATGGCGGGCAAGCAGGGGCCGGTACGCGACATCGTGGTTCTCAACGCGGCGGCGGCGCTGGCTGCGTACGCCAAGCCGGTGGAGCCGGCGCAGCTGGCGGACCAGCTGCGCGGGGAGGTGGCCAGGGCGTCGGAGTCAATCGACTCCGGTGCCGCGGAGGCGAAGCTCTCGGAGTGGGTCGCTGCCACCCAGGCGGCGCGTCGGCTGCCCGGCGACTGAGCAGCGCTGAGCAGTAAGTGAGCTGCACTGAGCAACCCGGACCGAGCAACCCGGACAGCTGCGCCGGGCTACCCGGACTGGTGCGCCGGGCTACCCGGACAGCGGGGGCAGTCAGCCAAGCAGCGCGGCGACCAGCCGACAACACCGTTGCGGGTCCTCGGTGAGACCGTTCCGCAGACCCCACAACCAGTAGTCGACGGTCCGGAACACCGCCCAGGCGTGAGCGTGCTCCGGCTGCAGACGGGCGTGGCTCACCACGACGTCGAGCCAGTGCCTGATGTCTGCCTCGGTGCGCATCTCGTCCAGCCGGGTCCACAGCACCCGGGCCAGGTCGTACTCGATGTCTCCGCGCAGCAGCACCGGATCCACGACCAGCCAGCGCTCGCGGTGACCACCAAGCACCTGCTCGTAGTGCAGGTCACCGTTTACCGCCGCCCCGGCGGGTGAGCCGCTGAGCCGGTCGGCCACGCCCAGCGCCGCATCCAGCACTGAGCGGGCGAAGGGACGGCCGAGGGCGCACCAGTCTTCCTCCAGCTCTGCGCTCCGGGCGGAGACCAGCGCTGCGGTGCCGGGCGCCTCGGGCGGCGCTGGCACAGCGAGCCGGGTCATAATTGCAGCGATAAGCGGCACCGCCGCTGACAGCGGCAGGTCGGCCAGCGTCTGGGTGGCATCCAGGCGCTCCAGCAGCATGACCCCGGCTGGCACATCCGCATCGACCAGTTGGACCGTGCCTCGTCCGGCCCAGAATCGCAATGCCGTGGCCTGGTCGGAGACCGGCTCCTGCGGTGGCGTGAGCCGTAGCGCGAGTGGGGTGTCGCCGCGGTACACCATGACCACCAAGGAGTTCGAGCCGTGCCGTACCTCACCCTCGGCGAGCCGTAGGTCCCAGCGGGCACAGTGCTCGGCCACCAGCCCGGGGAGGGCATCCAGCCAGCCTTCGTCGCCGCGCTGCCATCGAGGCATTCGACGAAACGACACGGGCACGATGATCACGGCCTGGAGCGTAGCCCCCGGCCGTTCCCTCAGCGCGCGGGTCCGTCAGGAGATGGTCAGCGAGTCCAGCGAAGTGCGGGCCAGCTCCTTCAGCGCGGCATCGGCGTCGTCGGGCACTGAGCTCAGGGCTGCCACCATGGACCCGTCGTCCAACCGGACCAGCAGCACGGTGACCTCGTCGTAGCGGCTGGGTAGCTTGGAGATCGAGTAGTTGGCCCTGACCGAGAACACTAGCCCGGGATGGCCGTCGACTGCGCGGTCCCAGACTGCGGGGTTGCTCACCGTGGTCCGGTGCCCACCGAAGAAGTGCTGCGCGATGGCCTTGATGGCGGCGCTCCCGGAACGTTCCAGATCGTGTCCCGACGTCATCGCGGGGCTGAGATGAGCCAACGCCACGGACGCTGTCCAGTTGCGGCCGCCGTTGTAGCGCCGATGAACGTCAGCGTCCGCGCTGAACATCACGTCGAAGACGCCGGGGAGCTCCATCGGCTTGGGGTTCAGCCTGTACGGCAACGGGGGCAGCTGCATCGACGCCCGGTCGATCCGCGCCATCCGGGTTGAGTCGTCCAGCTGTCCGGCGGGGGAACCGGACGCTGCTGGCTGGGTCGGCGTGGACGGCAGCTTGGCCGGGGGCGTGGGCAGCTGCCCGGCCCGTGACCGGCTCGGGTCCTCGCCGAAGATTACGAGGCCAAGGCCAAGACCGGCGGAGACGAACATGGCGAAGCCCACCGTCACGGCCACGGCGGCCCGCAGTACCGACCGTCGGCGCGGTGGTCCACTCTGCCGGTCCACCCCGGCTAGCTCCGGTACGCCGTCGAGCTCGGTAAGCCCCACCGGTGGGTGGTTGGACGGGGCGGGCGCCTGCGGTGACTCGCTGATGGCGAGTGTCCACTGCTGACCGTCCCACCAGCGGTAGAGCTCTGCTGCACCGGCTGGGTCTGGATACCAGCCCGGCCTGGGGGCGGTCATGGCGAAAGCCTACGCGGAGCGGCAACCGACGCGCCGCCTGCCGCAGTGCCTCGGACGGCTTTGGGGTGACAGGCGATACTGGCCTGCATGATCTCCCGCGAACTCGCTGTTCAGCTGGCGCCGCACCTGAGCTGGACACCGCGCAATTCCGACCAGTTCTTCATCCCTACGCCGGAGATCTCCGAGTCTGTGTTCACCGTCAGCGACATGGTCGTGGAGGCGGTCACCCGAGACGGCCGGTCACGCTTCCACTTCAACGGCACCACCGAATGGGCTCTGGACTCGGTGGAGTCGACCGAGGTGGTGTGGTTACCTCGGGAGGAACAGCTGAGAGAGCTGTTGGGCGGCTACTTCTTGTCGCTGGACTTCGCCAGCGGAGCATTCGTGGTGACCGTCAGCGGTCCGAGTCGGGCGTACCACACCCCACCCGAGCCGGAGGCCGCCGATGCGTACGCTCGGGCGCTGCTGTATGTCCTCAACGACGGCGTTCCTCAGCCGGACCCCCAGACGATGAGCGCCGCTAGATAAGTGCCGGCGAGCATCGACGGCGCGTAGGGGAACGCGTCGCTTCGCCGCAACGCCAGCCGGAGCAGGCCGTGCCCGGCTCCTACCACCGTGCCGAGCATCAGCGCCGCCGTCAGCAGTGTCCACGAGTGTGCACCCGCCGCTGCACCGAGCAGTGGAGCGAACCGTACGTCGCCGAAGCCGAACCCGCGGCGGGTGATCGCCCAGATCCCGAAGTACAGCGATCCGGCGACCAGTGCGCCGAGGCCGGCTCGGAGCAGGTCACCGGACCGCGCTCCGAGCAGCGCCGCCGCCCCGACGGCACCTAGCATCGCAGCCCAGCCCAGGTAAGTCAGCCGACGCGGCAGCCAGGTAGTGAGCGCGTCCACAGCAGCAAGCAGCACCCCGATGCTGGCCAGCACTGCCCACAACGGCTGCAGCCGGGTCGGCAGCACGGTCCAGCTCAGCAGAGTGGCTGCCACCGAGATGGCTGTCACGCCGGCCACAAACCGGGGTGTCGCCAACTGGCCGTAGCTGAGCTTCCGTTCCGAACCTAGTTCCTCGATGCTCGGTTCCGGCAGTCGTCGCAACAGCGGCGCGGCACCAACAGCGACTACGAGCCCGGTCAGCAGGGCGGCACCGAGTACCGGCACCGGATCAGGCATGCCGCGATCCTAGGCGGCAAGCGGTCCGAGAACGCGGATCCGCGGCGTCGACTGGTCAGGCAGCCGTTCGAGCTGGTCGACTCCCTCGACTCCTACGACGCTGCGCACCTCGACTGCGGCAGCGCGGACCTGCAACGCGGTCCAGTAGCTGCAGCTCTGCGTCAGACCTGCCAGCAGCGCCTCCACCGCGGCGGAGTCGAGCTGTGTCCGGCCAGACCAGTCCGCGACCGACCAGCCGGCGGCCAGCAGCTGCTGCATCCTCGCCGCCACCGGAGCCGCAGGGACCATCCGGCGCCGGCATTCGGCGAGCACCGCGGGGGTGACCGCGTACAACCGGCCAGCGGTCTCCGGGCTGATCCGGCGCAGTGGCCGGCCCCCGTCCCCGGTCAGCATCCGTCTGGTCACCCGGGGCGCTACGCCGGCGAGCAGGGCGACCACCTCGGGGGAGACCTGGGGAAGGGCCGTCAGAAAACGCAGATGTGCCGTGAACGGTGCCGCGTCCACCCAGTCATGGGAGCGGTCGGGGAAGGGTTGTCTGGTCCGGAATGGTCCGGTGATCGCTGCGGGCGGGCGGGATGCAGTCTCCATGTGTCCTCCTCTGGACGGTTACATCAAGGAAGGCTGTTCGCGACCGCGGTTTGTGAGTGTCGGACGGCATCTTTTTTCCAAGGCACTCAGGTGGGTGCCATAGCGGTTGGACAAAGGCGACGCCCCCGTTCCGGAACGGGAACGGGGGCGTCGGTCGTACTTCGTCGTGAGTGGGGTCAGCTGTGACTGCCTGATTCCCCGGTGGTACGGGTGCCGTCCTTGCCCGGCATGTTTGACTCGGATGCGTCCGATGTTCGCGGCGCCTCCGACATCGGCAGGTCCGGCTCGGCTGGCTTTTCGGCCACCGTCGCCTCCGGCGCTGCCTCGGTCGGCAGGTCCGACGGCTCTCCGACGTGCTCGACGATCCGCTGCTCCGACGCCTCGTCCAGCAGATCCGGCGGCGGGTCGGCCTGGCCGGTCGCTACGGCCCAGTCAAGTGGGCCGGTGCTCCCCCCGGTCGGCTCGGTGATGGTGGGAGCCGCCGAGTTGGCCGGCTTTGCAGGCGGGAACGTTGTTGTTGGACGTGCCGACTGCCAGTCCGCGTCCTTGCTGCCGAGCAGGCTCTTCGCTGCGAACGCGGCGGCACCGCCCAGCGCGGTGACGACGGCTACCCGCAGCACCCAACCGCGGCCTCTCCTTGGCTTCGGGACCGGCAGCTCGAGCTCACCCCTCGCCGCTGCCCACGTGGCCCGGCTCCGCTTGCTGGCCTCGACCACGATCGGGGAGGTGGCAGCAGCGGCCACGGCCCCGCTCACCCGAGGGATCAGATCGTCGTTGATGCGGTGGCTGGTGGCGTCGACCACGGGGTAGACCCGGATCCAGGCCTCATCGAGCCGCGGCCGGATCGCCTCTGCGGCGCCGTGCGCGACAAGGACACTGCGCACTCTCGCGTTCTGGGCCAGCGGTGTCACGCGGCCGGCAGCCAGCACAGCAATCGGACTGACGTACCCGGCGGCGCGGGTGGCGTAGGGGCTGACGCGGCTGACCGTCTGGTTGGCCAGCGGTGCAATCTTGTCGGCGGCTGTCTGAGCCAAGGGTCCTACTCGGTCCGCGGCGGACTGGGCCAGCGGCCCAACTCTGTCGGCGGCGGACTGCGCGAGCGGCCCGACCCGGTCGGCTGCATAGTGGACCAGCGGTCCGATGCGATCGGCTGCTGCGGCGATGCCTATGCCTGCGGCGGCCGGGGTGACCAGGTTCTTGGCTGCTTCTCCGCGGTGGGAACTTTTGCGCTTCACGTTTCCTCCGTTGTGAGACACCTGCTCCGGAATGGAGCATTTTCAACCGTACCCTTAGGTCGGTGTGGGCTGCGAGGGATATCCCGCAGGCATGGGACGGCGGGGTTCTCCGTGCCGCTGGCCTTGGCGTGGCATGACAGGATGGCTGCCGACAACGACGCGCCCGGGTGGCGCGAACGTGCGATCCAGAACCGAGAAAGGTGCACCCAACGTGGCGCAGACGGCAACTCTCCATACCAATCACGGCGACATCGTGATCAACCTCTTTCCCAACCATGCTCCCAAGACGGTCGACAACTTCGTCGGTCTGGCGAACGGGACCAAGGAGTACGCCGACCCCCAGACCGGTGCCAAGACGACCGGCAAGTTCTACGACGGCCAGACCTTCCACCGGGTGATCGAGGGCTTCATGATCCAGGGCGGCGACCCGTTGGGTGTGGGTACCGGAGGACCTGGCTACAAGTTCGGTGACGAGTTCCACCCCGATCTGACATTCAACAAGCCGTACCTGCTGGCGATGGCGAACGCAGGCCCGGGTACGAACGGCTCGCAGTTCTTCATCACGGTGAGCCCGACTCCGCACCTGAACCGCCGCCACACGATCTTCGGTGAGGTTGCCGACCAGGCCAGCCGCGACGTCGTTGACGCGATCGCGCAGGTCCCGACCAGTCGGGGCGACCGTCCGGTCGAGCCTGTGGTGATCGAGTCGGTCGAAATCTCGGAGTGACGATGCCGCCGTCGGCCGGTCCGGACTTCACCGCACCGTCGCAGCCAGTGTGCTATCGGCACTCAGACCGGCCGACCGGTATCTCGTGCCAGCGCTGCCACCGACCGATCTGCGGTGAGTGCATGAACCCTGCCGCGGTCGGTTTTCAGTGCCCATCGTGCGTCGCATCCGGACGGGCCAGCGTCCGCGCTCCCCGAACCCGGTTCGGTGCAGTGCTGACGCCCGGCGGCGGCAACGCAACCAAAGTCCTGATGGGAGTGCTGGTCGCGGTCTTCGTCTTGAACTTCGCCAGCCGCGGGATCTTGGGCAGCCAACTGGTGCTCAGCAATTACTCGGTCGCGGGCGGTCAGTTCTGGCGACTCCTGACCTACGGTTTCGTTTCCATCGGCCTGCTGGGCTTGGCCATGAACCTGCTGGTTCTGTGGATGGCGGGCCGAGCTATGGAGGACCTGCTCGGCACCTGGCGCTTCCTGGCGCTGTATGTCCTGACCGGCCTAGGCGGAGCGACACTGCTTTTTGTGCTGGGCCCCTTCGGCATGCGACCGGCGGCGGGCGCGTCGTCGGCCGTACTGGGGCTGCTGGCGGCGAACGCGGTGGTCAAGCTGCGGTCCCGGGAGGATATCCGGCCAGATGTTGGCCTGCTAGCACTGCTGGTTCTCTACAGCCTGGTGGTCGGGTTCGGGTCGTTCGGCTGGCTCGGTACGGTCGGCGGCATCATCGTGGGTGCGCTGGTCGGGTACGTCTTGGCGTACGCGCCACGCGCGAACCGGGGCGCCTACCAGCTCGCAGGTCTAGTCGGAGTCACCGTGCTGTGCGCGGCTGGCGTCGTAGCCAAGCTCTTGCTCGGCTAGCTCTTCGGAGCCGCCGGTCAGCTGATCCTCATTCCGCGCCCAGGGCGAAGGCAGCCTCCAGGTCGTGAGATGAGTAGGCGCGGAACGCAATGTGGGTCTCGGTGGACAGCACCCCCGGCACCTTGTTGAGCTGGTCGGCCACCACCTCGGCGATCTGCTCATGGCTGGACACCCGGACCAGCACGATCAAGTCGATGGTCCCGGTCACTGAGTAGACCTCGCTTACGCCGGTCAGTGCCGCGATACTCTCCGCGACTTCGGGGATCCGGGCCACTTCTGCGTTGACAAAGACGATCGCTGTCACCATGACCGCATCGTATCGCCGC
>CADCUO010000117.1 GCA_902805915.1 uncultured Propionibacteriaceae bacterium
CAGCTGCCACGTGCCGAGGCCGATGACCGATACCGGCCGCTCGGTCCTGCCCAGAATGCGTGTTTCCATGCCTTCAGACTAGGGTCGGCTTGGCGGCGTCACCCCGCCGGTCCAGGCATCACCGAACTTGTCGACTCGACGCGTGAGCTCGGGTTCGGCGGACCGCAGGCGCGTGGCGCAGTTGTTCAGCCCAAGCGCTACCACCGGGATGGAACAATCAACACTTGTGACCAGTCCGCCTCCCTCGCGCTGCGACGTCCTTGTTGTGGGCGCTGGGCCGGCCGGTAGCTCGGCTGCGGTGTGGGCAGCGCGCGAAGGGTGGGACGTCGTGCTCGCCGATGCGGCTTTCTTCCCGCGCGACAAGAGTTGCGGCGATGGGCTGACGCCCCGCGCCATGGCGCAGCTCGACGCACTCGGCCTGGGTGAGTGGACCCGCTCACACGGCACCAACAAGGGCCTGCGCGCCCACGGGTTCGGTCAGACTCTGTTGCTGCCCTGGCCCGGCGGCTCGCTGCCCGACCGCGGCTCCGCGGTGCCCCGGACCGATCTCGACGCCCGCATCCGGCAGGTGGCTTTGGACGCAGGGGCCGTACCGATGAACGGTGCTCGGGCGACCGACATAACCCGCCCTGGTGACCGGGTGACCGGCGTGGTCTTCACCCTGACCGACAAGTCCACCCACATCGTGCAGTGCAACCGGTTGATCGTCGCGGACGGGGTACGGTCGCCGCTTGGCCGGGCACTCGGCCGGCAATGGCACCGCGACACCGCCTACGGCGTCGCGGCCCGCTCGTACGTCAAGTCTGGCCGCAGTGACGACGAGTGGATCTCCTCCCATCTGGAGCTGCGCGGTGAGCAGGGCGAGATCCTGTCCGGCTACGGCTGGATCTTTCCCCTGTCCGACGGGGAGGTGAACCTCGGCGTCGGCACCCTCGCCACCGCGAAACGGCCGGCGAACGTACAGCTTCGCCCCCTGATGGAGTTCTACGCCGGCCAACGCCGCGACGAGTGGGAGCTCGGGGACGACCTGCGGGCGCCGACGTCGGCGCTACTGCCGATGGGCGGTGCTGTGTCCGGCATCTCCGGCCCCAACTGGGCGCTGATCGGGGATGCGGCGGCGTGCGTGAACCCGCTGAATGGAGAAGGCATCGACTACGGGCTGGAAACCGGGAAGCTGGTGGTGGAGCTGATGGCCGAAGAGTTCGACCTCGCCACAGCCTGGCCCGCGCTGCTGCGTCAGCACTACGGCGAAGCTTTCTCCATTGCCCGCCGGCTCGCCGGTCTGATCACCGTGCCGCACCTGCTCCCGATCTTCGGCCCCGTGGGGATGCGCTCCATCACCTTGATGACGGTGGCGCTGCGGGTGATGGGAAACCTGGTCAGCGCGGAAGATCGCGACGTGGTCGCCCGGGTCTGGCGCGCGGCGGGGAAGCTGTCACTCAGGCTTGACCACCGGCCGCCGTTCGATGCGGGCGCCTCCTAGAATCCCATCCCATGGCAAGGGATCTCGTGCTGGACACCGACATCGGCAGCGACGTTGACGACCTGCTCGCTCTAGCCACCATCCTGGGTTCGCCGAGCCTCACCCTGCGCGGAGTCACCACCGTGTACGGCGACACCACACTGCGTGCCCGGATGGTCGCTCGCGCCTGCCGGGTGGCCGGCGTCAGCGTGCGCCCGATCCTGGCTGGGCTGGGTCAGACGCGTTCCGGCCGGGAGGTGTGGTGGGCCGGCCACGAGGGCCAGTTGATGCCAGAGCTGGAGTCGGAGACCATCGACACCGAGCCCTCCGCGGTGGAACTACTCTCGGGCAGCCCCACCGTCGCCGCTGTCGGGCCACTGACCAACATCGCCGCTGCCGTGCGGGATCCCGCGCATGCCATCACCGAGCTCTTCATCATGGGCGGCAACTTCCAGGGTGACAGCGCCGAGCACAACATCCGCAGCGACCCCGACGCAGCGGCCGACGTCTTCGCCTCCGGTGTCCCGACCACCGCAGTCGGCCTCGATCAGACCACGCGGGTCCGAGTCGACCACGCAGTGGCGTCCGAGCTTGAGTCCTCCGGCGCGTTCGGCAAGCTGCTGGCCGCTGAGATCCGGCAGTACTGGGACTTCTCCGGCGAGACCTCGAACGTCCCGCATGACCCCATCGCGATCGTGATGATCACCGACCCCCAGCTGTTCCGCTTCGACACGGGCTGGGTCGAGATCAGCACCACCGGAGCAGACCCGGGGTTCACTACCTTCACCTCAGACGCTAACGGCCGGCACCGGATCGTCTCCGACCTGGATGTGGGTCGGGTGTCCGAGCTGATTACGACACGGATGCTGGCTGCGGCTCGCCGCAGCTGAGACGCACCGGCCGCTCCTGTGTCGGGGCAGCAGCATGTCGCGTCAGCAGCGCGGGTCGGCGGCCGCCGCAGAGTCCGGCGCGGATGACCTGCACTGGCTGGATCCCTGGTTCGACTGTCCGACCCGGGCGCTGCTCTCGTCTGGACTCAGACCCATGAACAGCAGCAGGCCCAGACACACCAGTACGGGTATCCAAAGCAGACCCCAGGAACCGGGATCGGGATGTGTCGCCGCGGCACCGATGGGCGCACGCTCGCGCTCGTTCATTGTGAAGCTCCTTGTTCCCGGGTGACTCCTGCATTGCGTCGGCGACCCCCTGATCACCCCCGGTCAAGGAGTAACCTACCCGCGAGCACATCGGGCAAACACCGCTAGGCCCCGAGTGCGGAGGTCTACCAGTCTCGCCAACACACCGCCTCACCCCATTTATGAACCGGGCTTCTTAATGGCATGCAAAACTCTTGTTGGAATTAGTCAGCCCGATGGAACAGGCTGACAGACATGGACTTCACACATCTAGGCCGTACCGGCCTCAAGGTTTCCAGGCTCTGCCTCGGCACAATGAACTTCGGTCCCCAGACCGAAGAGGCCGACGCGCACAGCATCATGGATTCAGCGCACACTGCAGGCATCAACTTCTTTGACACCGCCAACGTCTACGGCGGGGTGGACCACCGCGGCTGGACCGAGGAGATCGTCGGTCGCTGGTTTGCTACCGGCGGCGGTCGTCGAGAGAAGACCGTCCTCGCCACCAAGCTGTACGGCGAGATGGGCCAGTGGCCGAACGAGAACAAGCTGTCGGCGCTCAACATCCGACGGGCGCTCGACGCCAGCCTGAAGCGCCTGCAAACCGACTACATCGACCTGTACCAGTTCCACCACATCGACCGGGAGACCCCGTGGGAGGAGATCTGGCAGGCCATCGAGGTGGCCGTCCAGCAGGGCAAGATCCTTTACGTCGGCAGCAGCAACTTCGCCGGCTGGCACATCGCTGACGCTCAGGCCGCCGCTGCCAAGCGGAACTTCACCGGTCTGGTGAGCGAGCAGTCCATCTACAACCTGCTGGTCCGCCAGGTCGAGCTGGAGGTCCTGCCCGCAGCCGAGCATTACGGCATTGGCGTGATCCCGTGGTCGCCACTGCAGGGAGGCCTGCTCGGCGGCGTCATCAAGAAGGCCAACGAAGGCAAGCGCCGGCTGGAGGGTCGCGCCGCGGAAAGCGTGGCCAAGCACCGCGACAAGCTCGAAGAGTACGAGAACTTTGCCGAGGAGCTGGGGCATGAGCCAGGCGATATCGCCCTGGCCTGGTTGCTGCATCAGCCTGCCGTCACCGGCCCGATCATCGGACCACGTACCCAGGAGCAGCTGGACGGTGCCATCCGCGCACTCGACGTCAAGCTCGATGCGGATGCGCTGGCGCAGCTGGACAAGATCTTCCCAGGCCACAAGACCGCCCCGGAGGACTACGCCTGGTAAACGGCGCCTGTTCAACACGGCCGCGCGGTTAGTAATGCCCGGGATTAGTACGGCCGGGCGAGTTAGTGCCTCCTGCTGCTTCAGCGGGAGGCACTAACCCATCCCCGATAGTTCGTGCCGGCCTGATCCGACCACGGAAGGCGAGATGCCAGTCCCGCGGCCGGTTGCAGGGCACGAGTCGACCCGGTGCTCCCCTGGCAGGAGAAGGCGGCCCCCGACGCCGGAGACAGGGTCGCTATCGTCGTATCTCACGCTCAGCGACGCTTGATACTTCAACAGTTCTAAGAGGTCTGTCCGAGCTTGTCAAGGCCTGCGGATAGTCTCATGGCATGGCTGAGACTCCCTGGTTGACCCGCGATGAGCAGGAGACCTGGATCGCCCTGGCCAACATTGCCATGCGACTGGAGGGGAAGCTCGACCAGGAGCTGCGTCGAGACGGCGGGATCACATTCGCCGAGTACCTGGTGCTTGCCATGTTGTCGGAGAACCCGGATCGGACACTGACCCTGAGCGAGCTAGCCGCTCGGTCGAACTCCTCAGCTTCGCGGATGTCGCACATCGTCACCCGGTTGGTCAACCGCCACTGGGTGGAGCGGCGGCCCTCCCCGCATGACGGCCGCACCACACTGGCGTTCCTCACCGACGCAGGCCTGGAGACTATCCGCCAGCTGGCCCCGCTCCATGTCGCCTACGTACGAGACCTGATCTTCGACGCCCTCGAGCCGGAGGATCTCCAGAGCATGCGCGTGGGGCTGCTTAAGATCGCCGACGCCCTCACGCCAGTGAGCGGACGCACTTCCGTCCCAGGGCCCAGCAGCTGAATCTCACGCCGCCGCTGTCGGCTGCTGGGAGCGAACGAACTGGTCCAGCAGCGCCACCGCGGCTGCGCTGGGCTTGACCGGAAGCGCTGCGGCGACCTGCCACTGCAGCAGGTCGCCGTCCACCGGCACAGCCCGCAGCGTGGCAGGGCGCTTGCGAGCGAAGTGCTCGGGGACGATGGCGACGCCCAGGTTGTGACCGACAAGGTCGAGCAGGGTGTGCACGTCGTTGACCTCCATCGCCACCCGATGCTTGATGCCGACGGTGGCGAACGCGTGTTCAGTCAGCACTCGCGCACCCCAACCCGGCAGGAATCCCACAAGCGCCTGACCGGCAAGCTGTTCCAGCTCGACGATGGGGTGCTTGGCCAGGGGGTGGTCTGGATGGCAGAGCACCACGAACCCCTCCGACCACAGTGGTGCCAGCTCGACGCCGCGCGGGTTCCCGCCGCACACCGCGATCAGCCCCAGATCGAGCTGACCGGCGATGAGCCGGTCGACCAGGGTGCTGGAGCCCTCGAACGTCAAGCTGGCCTCGACCTCGGGGTGCCGGATACGGAATACGGCAAGCTCCTTGGGGAGGTTCACCACCCCGAGACACTGCTCTGTGCCGACGCTGATGCTTCCGCGGAGCACGCCGCGGACCGCCTGCACCGCGTTCCGGGCAGCCGCAGCACTGGTGACGGTACGTACGGCCTCGTCGAGGAATGCCTGCCCTGCTTGGGTCAGCTCGACCCGGCGGGTGCTCCGCAGGAACAGGTCGGTACCGAGCTCGGTCTCCAGTGCCCGGACCGAAGCGGAGAGACCGGACTGGGAGATGTGCAGCAGCTCCGCAGCGCGGGTGAAGTGTTGTTCCTCAGCGACGGCGATGAAGTGCTCCAGTTGACGCAGTTCCACGGGGTGGAGTCTAGATGGGCGCCAGCTCTGCTCAGCCCACCAGGCTGCGGATCTCATCAGCGGTGAGGGCGGCACCGGCCAGTGCGTCATCGCCGAGCACGGAGTCGAACAGCTTGGACTTGCGGGCCTTGAGCTCCATCACCTTCTCCTCGATGGTGCCCTGCGCGACCAGCCGATACACCATCACCGTCTTGGTCTGGCCGATTCGGTGGGTGCGGTCCACCGCCTGCGCCTCCGCCGCCGGGTTCCACCACGGGTCGAGCACATAGCAGTAGTCCGCCTCGGTCAGGTTGAGACCGAACCCGCCGGCCTTCAGGCTGATCAAGAACACCGACGCCGCACCGGACCGGAACTCCTCCACCACCGCGCCGCGGTTGCGGCTGCGCCCGTCAAGGTAGGCGTACGAGATCCCGTCGCTGTCCAGCCGGTCCTTGATCTTGTTCAGGAACCCGGTGAACTGGCTGAACACCAGGGCCTTGTGGCCCTCTTGGACCACCTCCCCCAGATGCTCGGCCAAGACGTCGATCTTGCTGGCGGGGACCCCGGCATGGGCCTCGTCCACCAGGCTCGGGTCCAGGCTGAGCTGCCGTAGCCGCGTCAACGAGCTCAAGATGGTGAAACGGTTCGAGTCCATGTCCTCGATCAGTCCCAAGATCTTCTGGCGCTCCCGCTGCAGATAGGTCTGGTAGAGCCGCAGGTGCTTGGGCTCCAGCACGACGTCAATCACCTGCTCCTGCTTCGGGGGCAGGTCGGCGGCCACGAGCTCCTTGGTCCGACGCAGCATCAGCGGCCGGATCCGCCGCCGCAGCTGCGCCAGCAGCTCGGCATTCTGCGCCCGTTCGATCGGCTTGCGGTAGTACTCGGAGAACCGCTCCGGATGGGGGAACAGCCCCGGCGCCACGATGGACAGCAGCGACCACAGATCCATCAGGCTGTTTTCCAGCGGCGTACCGGTGATCGCCAGCTTGAAGGGAGCTGACAACCGACGAGCGCTGGCATAGGTCTTCGCCCGGTGGTTCTTCACGAACTGGGCCTCGTCCAAGATCATTCCGGCCCAGTCCACCGACTGGTAGCCGTCGAAGTCGATCCGCAGCAGCGTGTACGAGGTGATCACCAGGTCTGCGTCCGCGACCACCTCGGCCAGCTTCTGCTTCGACTTGACCTGCGACTGCTCCACCGTGACCACCCGCAGGTGCGGTGCAAACTTGGCCGCCTCCTTGGCCCAGTTCGACACCACACTGGTCGGCGCCACCACCAGGAAGGGTCCGCCTCCGGCCGCGGTCGCCCGGCAGATCAGGGCAAGTGCCTGGACTGTCTTACCGAGGCCCATGTCATCGGCCAGGATGCCGCCAAGCCCGTGGTCGTACAAGAAGGAAAGCCACTGGAAACCTTCCACCTGGTACGGCCGCAGCTCCGCCTGCAGCCTGTCGGGCACCTCAACCGGCGCCACCGAGGTGGTGTCCATCAACCCGCTGACGGTCTTCGACCAGCGTGCCGCCTGCTCCACGACCACACCCAAGGACAGCAGCTCCTCCCACAGGCTCGCCTGATAGCTGCTGATCCGCAGCGTCCCCGGCTCATCGACGTCCTGCAGGGCCCGGGCTTCCTCGATCAAGGTCCGCAGCCGGTTGAACTCAGGTCGGTCCAGTTCCAGGTACACCCCACTGTCCAAGATCAGGTACTCATCACCGCGGGCGAGTGCGACGAAGAGCAGGTCGAACGGGAGCACCTCGCCTTCGACCGACACCTTGATATGCAGGTCGAACCAGTCGGAGCCACCGTCGTCGGTAGTGGACAACTCGACCAGAGGCGCCTCGTCCACCCGTCGGTAGTCAGGCACCTCGCCCAGCAGCTCGACCTCCACGCCGGCCGCACCCAATCTAGGCAGCACCTCCTCGGCGAAGTACACCGAGTCCAGGTCAGCCAGCAACGCGTGAGCCGCTGGCAGTCCACCTGCCGACCTCCGGTCGCTGCTGTTTGAGTCCGCGGCCAGCTGCGGCATCCGTTGGTAGGGCAGTGGCAGGTCACGGACCAGCGACCGTTCCGCTACCGGGTCCCGGATGGCCGTGCGCTCAATCTCCTCGTCCAGGTCGAAGAAGCGGCTGGAGTCACCGGCCGGGTACCGGAACGACCAGTCCAGCCGGATCCGGTGCTCCGGCCGGAAGGTGGCCCTGAGATGCAGCACCGGAGCGACGTAGTCGGGCAGTCGGACCGCGGGATCGGTGGACACCACGCTGGCTTTGCGGCGCAGCCGAGGGTAGTAGTCGGTGAGGAAGCGGTCCTCGTCAGCCGATGGGATCCGGATCGGGTGCGAGTCGAGAACCAGCTGGCGGAGCTCGTGGGTCATCGGCTGGGCCAGCCGGATCAGCCGTAACGGCATGGTGGCGTCGACTATGAAGATGCCGTGAGCCGGATCGCCCAGCAGGCCGAGTGAACCAAGGGCCACAACCTCGTTCCCCGCCCGGATCATGGGCTGCAAACGGAGCCCTCCCTGCGGTTCGCGCCGCAGGTCGAGCTCAACCGCGGCTGGTTGGTTGTCGAGGCGCACCGGAGGTTGCGCGGTTCCCGGTCCGACCAGCGCGAGGTCGATCTCGCCGGCGCTGTCAATCAGCGACCAGAAGCTGCTGCCCACCGTGCTCAAGTTGAGCCAGGCACTCCTGGGATAGACGTAGCGCGCTGCCGGACCGGCGGCGGACCGCAGCTGCAAGAGCCATTCCCGCTGCTCGTTTCGGTGCAGCCCAGACGAGACGTCAAGCTCATCCCAAGACACCCCGCTGCGCACCCACCGGCCGCTGCGGCCCCGTTGCAAGGGGCGGACCCGCAGCTCCTGACGTCCCGGGTAGCCGCGCAGCCCGGGCAGCTTCTGCACCTCGAACTCCAGCGCCAGGGCGGTCCGCTCCATGGGCGGCACCGGGTCGGGAGCGGCGACCAGGCGGGCGAGCACCCGTTGCCAGGGGGCGCGGTCGAGCTGCTGCTGCACCGAGTCAAGAGTCCGGGCCACCACGAGCAGCGCGGCGGCGTGCTTGCAGTCCAAAGCGACCGGGCAGGTGCAGTGTCCGCGGTGAGCCCGCGGTGCACCGGGTTCATCTGAGGCCAGCCGGACGGAGGTATCGTAGGCGTCGCGGGTACTGCCCCGCACCCGGCCGGTGACAACCCTGGTCTCTGGGTCATAGCTGACGCCCATGACATGGCCGCGCCGGGCGTAGACCAGGCCACGAGCGAATGCCTCGTGCCCAGCCATCGCGATGATGGCGTCGTTGTCGAGCAACGCGCGCCACGAGCCAGCCATGGGTGACAGCGTAGCCAGCGGGTCCGACACCGGGTCCGAACCAGCTCAGCGTGGGGCGAGCTCCCCGGCCAGCTTGGCAACGGTGGCGTGAGCCCCGTTCCGGTGGAGAGAGTCCAGCGCCTCCAGGTAGGCGTCCACAAAACGGTCGTCGTCGACCAGGTCGCCGAAGAGGTCCCGGTTCTTCAGGAACGCGGTCGGATCGCGCAGCTGGGTCTGGGCCGTGGCAGTCAGGGTGCCGGCCAGCCGGTCGACCACGGTGATCGGCTGGCCGGCCTCGTCGACACCTTCGGCGTAACGAGCCCAGCTGGCCACGATGGCGGCGGACAGCCGTACCGGTCGGCCGGCGGCCAGGTTCTCCATGATCACCGGCACCAGCCACTTCGGGATCCGGTCCGACGACTCGGCAGCTAGCCGGGCGATGGTGTCCTTCACCTCAGGGTTGGCGAACCGCTCGATCAGCGACGCGGTGTAGTTCTCGAGGTCGATGCCCGGCACCGGTCGGAGCGTGGGAACTCCTTCGGTGCGCATGTACGCCAGCAGGAACCGCTTGAACACCGGGTCAGCGGCCGCCTCATGGGCATAGCGGTATCCGCTGAGGTGCCCGAAGTACGCGATCCCCTGGTGGGAGACGTTGAGCAGCCGCAGCTTCATCAGCTCGTACGGCACCACGTCGTCCACAAGCTGCACGCCGCCCTTGTCGTAGGCAGGGCGCCCATCGGCGAAGTCGTCCTCCAGCACCCACTGGAAGAACGGCTCACACACCACCGGCCAGCCGTCGTTGACGCCGAACTGCCGCCGGATCTCCAACCGGTCCTGGGAGGTGGTGACCGGGGTGATCCGGTCGACCATGGAGTTCGGGAAGCGGGCCTTGCGGCTGATCCAGGTCGCCAGCTCAGGGTCCAGTGCGGTCGCATAGGTGAGGAAGGCCCGTCTGGCCATCTCTCCGTTGCTCTGGATGTTGTCGCACGACATCACCGTGAAGGCGGGCAGGCCGAGATCGCGGCGACGCCGCAGTCCCTCGGTGACGAGTCCGAAGACCGTCTGCGGCATGGCCCCCGGCACCAGGTCCGCTACCACTCCTGGGCTGGTCAGATCGAACTCACCCGTCAGGGGCGAGATGTTGTAGCCGCCCTCGGTGACGGTCAGCGAGACGATCTTCGTAGTTGGGCTGGCAAGTCGTTCCAGCACCGCCTCGGGGTCATCTGGACAGTACAGGTAGTCGATGATGGACCCGATCACCCGTGCCTCCCGACGACCGTCGGCATGTTTTTCGACCAGGGTGTACAGGCAGTCCTGGGAGTGCAGCACGTCGGCCATGACCCGGTCCACCGGCAGCAGCCCGACCCCGCAGATCGCCCAGTCGCGGGCGCCGCCCAGGCCCAGCAGTCGGTCGATCACCATCGCCTGGTGCGAGCGGTGGAAACCGCCGACACCGATGTGCACGATCCCGGCTGTGAGATCCGAGCGCTGGTAGTTCGGTCTGGCAACCGCGTGGGTGGCCGTGCGGAGCATTCCGGGAGTCATCTCATCCTTGGTTCCGGGTACGGCTCGGGCCTTGCACTACCTATGACTTCATACCTCATATCGCCCTCCCGCGCTGGCATGTTACACAACCGAGGGGGGTACCGCCCTTGGCTGTTGCGCCTTCAAAAGCGGAGCAGCACCTTGCCCGACCGTGCGGCGTCGAGAGCAACGCCGAATGCCTCCACCGCGTCGCTGACGTCGAACTCGT
This sequence comes from uncultured Propionibacteriaceae bacterium, assembly GCA_902805915.1. Lineage (GTDB taxonomy): Bacteria > Actinomycetota > Actinomycetes > Propionibacteriales > Propionibacteriaceae > Microlunatus. Next base: position 10,562 of record CADCUO010000117.1, read on the forward strand.
GGGTGACAACAGGGTCGATGTGCAGGGAACCGTCCTCCAGGGCGGAGATGACCTCGTCGATTTCGTCGTTGAAGCGGAAGGAGCCCACCAGCTCCAGCTCACGGACGATCGCGGTAGCGATGGGGATCGGCTGGTCCCCCGACGGCAGCATGCCCACCAGGACGATCCGTCCGCCGCGGGTTGTTGCTCTGATCGCCGCCGCGAGCCCGTGCCTGCTGCCGGAGGACTCGATCACCACGTCGGCGTCTACGGCGTCGACGGCATCCCGGTCGGCCGCCAGGATGGTACGGGTAGCGCCCACTTGACTGGCGATCTGCAGCGCCAGCGGCTGCAGGTCGACCGCGATGATCTCCGCCGCCCCGGCCCGCTTGAGCACGGCGACCACCAGCGCACCGATAGGGCCTGACCCGATCACCAACACCCGCTTGCCGACAATTTCGCCCGCCCTGCGCACCGCATGCCACGCCACCGACGCCGGCTCGGCCAAGGCAGCCGACCGCAGCGGCACGGTCGCGGCCACGGGACGCAGCAAGGTGGTGGGCAGGGCGGCGTACTTCACAAAGGCACCGTCGGTGTGGGGCAGGTGCGCGGCACTGCCGAGATAGGTGCCGGCGGGTGAGAGGTTGGGTCGGTTGTACGGGTAGCGGACACTGCCGTCACCCGGGTCGGGACGGGCGGGATGCACCGCGACGTGGGTGCCGGCCAGTGGCCCGGATCCGTCGGTGGCCGCGGCGGCCACCCTGCCGACGATCTCGTGGCCGAGCAGCATCGGCGCTCTCAGGACCGACGTACCGGAGGCGCCGTCTTGCCAGTAGTGCAGGTCGGAGCCGCAGATGCCCCCGTACAGCACCTCGACCAGCGCCTCATTCCGGCCAGGCGCACGGATCGGCACCTCCTCCACCCGGAGGTCGCCGGCCGCGTACGCGACCACGCCGAGCCCGCGAGCAGGTACGCCTGCGCTGCTCATAGCCTCCCTCCCAACCGAGGGTTCCCTCAGCTTCGCGACGTCGGTGACGCTAGCAGGTCGACGACCTCACGCCAGGACTCGGTCACCGTTATCACGCCGACGTCGATCAGAGCCTGACGCCGTCCCGGCCGTTCATCAGCTGGGACGAACTGCACGTTGCCGATGGTGGGGAACCCGGCGGCGACCGCGGAGGTCGCGCCAGGGATCGAGTCCTCGACGGCGACACCTTCGGTCAGATCCAGTCCCAGCTGCTCGCCGGCGAAACGGTAGATCGCCGGGTCGGGCTTGCTGGTGGGTTGGGGGAGGGAGTCCTCGGCGCTGAACCGCAGCCCCGGAGGAAAGAAGCTCGACATCCCGGTCACCTCGAAGCAGGCCGCGATCCGATCGTCGGCGCTCGAGCTGACCGCGGCCACGCCATACCGTTCAGCCAGGAAGGTGAGCGGCTCGAGCACGTCAGGATCTGGCCGCAGCACCGTGCGGAGGTAGTCGATGACGGCCCGCTTCTCCTCATCCACCCACTGCTGCAGCGCTGCCGCCGTCAACACCGGCTTGCTCGGGTCCACGGTCGCGCCGACCGTCGCGCTGTCCGGTACCAGACCGTCCTCCACACCGACTCCACCGGCAAGAGCCAGCACCACGGCCGTGGAGCGAAAGTTCAGACCTGTGGTCGCCAACCGCAGCTCCTCCGCGTCGTAGCGTCGATCCACCCCGTACGCAGCCAGGAAGCGGTTGGTCACCTCAGCCGACGCGACAAAGGCTGGCTCCTCTGACGGGAAGAGGTTGCCATCGGCGTCGCAGAGGATGACCCGCACCCGACCTAGCCGGTCGGCAGGGCTCGCACCGAGAGTGCTCATGCGGCAGCTCCGGCGGGGGCGACCGATCCGGAGTCGGCCAGGGCCACCGCGGCCTCGAGCGGGCCGAATTCCAGCAGGTCGAATGCCTCTTCGAGCGCCTCGACCAGGCCCTCACACTGAGCGATCATGCCGAACACCTCCTCCTGGGCCAGGATGGCATACGGCTCGCTCATCGCCCGTTCCGCCAGCGGTTGAAGCTGATCGGCCCGGACATCTTCGACATTGATCGGTTCTCCGGCGTAGTCCTTGCCGTGCAGGTAGCGCAGCCAGGCGGCGAGCGCCATCACCAGGCCCCAGTCGGTGGAGATGCCAAGGCGGACCAGATCGTCGAAGTAAACGGCCTGGTGCGCGCGGTGGAACGCGCCCACTCCGAAGTGGACGACACCCGGGGTAAGGGCGGCACGCTCATACCCAAGTCACGGCGATGGCCTCAGGCAGCCGGTCAAGCTGTGACTGGGTCAGCGGCGTCGGCTGGGCTTGGGAAGCGCGCAAGGGCAGCGGAGCTGAGCCGCCGCAGCAGCGCGGAGTGTCCATCAGTTTTCTTTCCGTACAGGATTGCTGCGGCCGACGCCGCGCGCCCCTTTCAGGTGACCGCACCCAGACGATGATGCGGCAGGCGGCCGTGGTCCCGACCGAAATGGCTGCTACCCGACCTAGAGCGTGGCCAACCAGGACGTCACCCAACACCAACTCTCAGTAGATAAGGGATTCGAACTTCCACCCATCCGTTTCTCAGCCAGTGCCGAATGACCACCGACAGCAGTCTCAACCACCCGGTACGGCCTAGAAACCGTCCTGCAGGTGGCGAGACGTTCCGCGCAGCCAGTGGTGCGCGCATATCGACGGGGAAGGCGCCGGTTCTACGCGTAGATGTCGTCGTGGCGCTCGCTCCACGCACGAGGACCCACTGCTGCGACACTCTGGAGCATTCCTCGAGGGAGAAGTTATGTTCGGAAAGAAGACGGTGGTCGACATGATCACCCGGAGCGCCGAGAACGAGGCCGACCGGCGTTCGTTCCTTCGGTCGGCTGGGCTGGCGGGAATGGGTGTCGTCGGCGGAGCGACCGTGCTCGGCGCAGCCAGCACCGCCGCAGCAGCCCCCACCGGCGGCCCCAGCGACGGCGCAGTGCTCAACTTCGCACTCAACCTGGAGTATCTGGAGGCTGAGTTCTACTCCTATGCCGTCTTCGGCTGCGGGCTCGACTCCAGTCTCACCGACGGCAAGGGGACCCGTGGCGGTGTCACCGGCGGGCGCAGGGTCCCGTTCAAGTCCCCCGCGATCAGGCAGTACGCCAGGGAGATCGCCAACGACGAGATCGACCACGTCCGGTTCCTTCGCTCAGCCCTGGGCTCGGCGAAGGTGGCACGGCCGAAGATCGACATCCAAGGCAGCTTCACCGCCGCGGCACGGGCAGCAGGTCTGATCAAGGCGAACCAGACCTTCGACCCGTACCAGAACGAGAACAACTTCTTGCTGGCTGCGTTCATCTTCGAAGACGTCGGTGTGACGGCGTACAAGGGTGCCGCTCCGTTGATCTCCAACAAGACCTACCTGGAGGCGGCGGCTGGAATCCTTGCCGTGGAGGCGTACCACGCGGCGATCGTCCGTACCAACCTCTATGCCAAGGGCCTGGTCGAGGCGACACGTCGGATCTCCGATGCACGGGACAGCCTGGACGGTGCCTCAGACCTTGACCAGGGAATCCGGCGGCGCGGCCGGGCCAACCTCGTTCCTACCGACCGCAACGGGATTGCCTTCAGCCGCAGCGCAGCCCAGGTACTCAACGTGGTGTACCTGACCCCGACTCAGGCAACCAAGGGTGGCTTCTTCCCGGCGGGCGTGAACGGCGAGATCCGCCAGAGCGGCGCCAACGGCTAGTCCTCCATAAACGTCTCGCGCCCTCACCCGTATCGAGGGCGCGAGACCTCACGCCCCTAGAGGCGCTGCTCGGTCGCCGGGTCGGTTCGACCGCCGAAATAGGCCTGCAACACCTCGGCGAAGACCGGTTCGTCGGGGGCAGCGCGCGCGAACAAGGTCATCGAGGAACGAAGCTTGACCGCGTCCACACCCCCGAAGATCTGCTCTGCGGTCAGCCCTTCAATGGAGGCGACAATGCGCGCGCAGTCAAGCAACCGCGGACCCAACACACTGTGTCGCACGTACGCCCGGGCCTCATCGAGTGAGCTGATCGCGTACGTCTGCGCCATGGAACTGCGGCCCAGACCGGCGATCTGAGGAAAGACGAACCACATCCAGTGGCTCGTCTTGCGACCGTTGCGCAGCTCCGCGACTGCGCGCCGATACGTGCCGGACGCGTCCTGGGCACGAACGAACCGGGTCAGGTCGAACGTCTCCTCCACCATCCAGGTGAGGCTACCGAAGAACCTGAACCAACACTGGCCTGCCTGGAAACGACCTGCCAAGATGGCGCTGAGGAGGGGCAGATGGGCGCGGCCGTTCAGAAAGGCATGCTCTACGGCGGGCTGCCATTCCTCACCTTCGGCGCCGGACCCACCCTGGTCGTCCTCAACGGGATCAGTCCGGTGAACGCCAATCCCACCGGTCTTGCCCGCAGGGCAGCGGTTCTCTCTTTGCGCCCGCTGTCCCGGCGCTTCAAGATCGTGCTGGTGAGTCGCCGACCGGGTCTCACGGAGGGCACCACAATGGCGGACCTCGCCAGCGAACATGCTGGGGCGTTGCGGGATCATTTCGGTACCGCCGTGAACGTGCTCGGTATGTCGACCGGCGGCTCGATTGCGTTACAGCTGGCCGCCGACCATCCGGGGGTGGTGAACCGACTGGTGGTAGCCGGTGCCGCGCACCGGCTCAGTCCCGACGCGCGGGAGGTATTGCGCCGGACTGCCGATCTCAGCGCCGCCAATGACATGCGAGCCGCGTACCACGAGTTTGCCAAGGGTACGTCGGCCTCGCGGCTAGGCCAGTGGTTGCTGGGCGAGCTGCAGCGGCGCCTGGAACCGGTCGTCTTCGGCAGGATCCCTGACCGGTCCGACTGGGTCAACACTCTCCGTGCGGAGGAGCGGTTGGATCTCTCCGAGCGGTTGGCCGAGATCAAGGTACCGGTGCTGGTGATAGGGGGCGGTCGCGACCGCGCGTACTCTGTGGAGCTGTTCACGGCGACGGCGGACGGCATCCCAGATGCAACGCTGCGGCTGTACCCGAAGCGGGGGCACGGCGGCACGTTCACGGATCGCCGCTTCGTGTCCGACATCGTCGGGTTCTTGGCTGCGTAGGAGGAGAACCCGACGGTGAAGAAGCTGATCAACAGTCCGCGCGATGTGGTACGGGAGTCGCTGGAGGGGCTGGTGCTGACCCAGGCCGGGACCGCGTTGCTGGCGGACCGGCTGATCGTGGTACGAGCCGACCGGGTGGTCAACGACGACAACCGCTCCCAGGTGGGCGTCGCGCTGGTGTCCGGTGGCGGTGCGGGACACGAGCCGGCGCACGCTGGCTACGTAGCCTCAGGCATGCTGACCGCCGCCGTGTCCGGAGAGGTGTTCTCCTCCCCCAGCGTCGACGCGGTTCTGGACGGCATCCGGGCGGTGACCGGGGCCGCCGGCTGTCTGTTGGTGGTCAAGAGCTACACCGGCGATCGGCTGAACTTCGGGCTGGCGGCGGAGATCGCCCGCGCCGAAGGCCTGCTGGTCGAGATGGTGGTGATCGGCGACGATGTCGCCATCCCCGAGTCCGATGCCAACGCCGGTCGCCGTGGGCTGGCCGGCACCGTGCTGGTGCACAAGGCAGCCGGCGCCGCTGCGGAGGCGGGGCGAGCGCTGGCCGAGGTGGCCTCGATCGCCCGCACTGTCGCCGCCGGCCTCGGCACCATCGGGGTCGGCCTGACTGGTGTCACAGTTCCTGGCGCCGACGGACCCGCCTTCGTCCTCCCCGACCAAGAGGTGGAGGTGGGCCTGGGCATCCATGGCGAGCCAGGCGTTCGGCGGGAGCAGCTCCGTCCGGCCGACGCGCTCGTCCGCGACCTGGTCCAGCAGATCACCGCCGATCTGCGCCTCGGTTCCGGGGACCGGGTAGCGGGGTTGGTTGGTTCCGCCGGGGCCACCCCGCCGATGGAGCTGGGCATCGTGACCCGCGCCGTGGCGGCCGAGCTGGCTGCGCGGAGCATTGAGTTGGTCCGCAGCTGGCAGGGGTTGGTGATGACCAGCCTGGACATGGCGGGCATCTCTGTGACGCTCCTCCGGCTGCCAGCAGGTCAGCCCGGTACTGAGCTGTTGGAACTGCTGGATGCCCCGACCGCGTCGTCGGCCTGGCCGGGGCGGTCTCCCTGCCACTTGCCCCAGCTCCGCGTCCTTGCAGGCCCTGCCGATCCCGTGGATTCGCCAGAAACTGAGACACCGGACCGGGACGTACGCTCCGCAATCGATGCGGCCTGTCGGGCCATACTGCAGCAGGAGGCGGAGCTGACCCGGCTGGATCAAGTCGTGGGCGACGGCGACCTCGGTACGGCCCTGGCCCGCGGTGCCCGCGCCTGGCTCGCCCACCCTGCCGACGGGTCCGCCGCCCAGCTGTTGCGGCGCCTCTCCGAACACGCGCGGCGCCAGGTCGGCGGCACCTCCGGCCCGCTGTACGCAGTTGGCCTGCTGGGAGCTGCCGAGGCGCTGGCAGCTGGACGCAGCTGGCCAGTTGCATTCGACGCCGCGGTGCGGTCGATCCGTGGCCTGGGTGGTGCGGAGGTCGGGGACCGGACCATGGTCGACGCCCTGGTTCCCGCCGCAGCCGCTGCCCCCGACGGCTTCGACGCGGTGGTCCGGGCCGCCCAGCTGGGCGCGGAGTCGACGCGGCATCTGGTCGCGCGTCGCGGTAGGTCCAGCTATCTCGGTGACCGGGTCACCGGACACCTAGATCCCGGCGCAGTGGCGGTGGTCGTCTGGCTGTCGGCTGTCCGAGAAGCGCTGGACTCCACGGTGTAGGTACCGCGGTGTAGGTCCACGGCCCGTTCAGGTCGTCGCCGGATCACTCCACCCCAGGTTGCGCGCCATCCGCTCCAGCACATCGAGGGTCTGGGCGTACTCCTCGGCGCTGACACCGCGCGCCAGAGTGTCGCGGGTCCGACCCACCACCTCACCAAGCCGGGAGAACGAGGTTCGGCCGTGCTCGGTCAGGGTGAACTTGTCATCGCTGCGCAGCACCCAGCCGCTGTCGACCAGCTCTGCGAGCTGCTCGTCCAGGCTGTCCGGCTCTGTCCCTGTTGTGAACGGGGCCAGGGCTTCGTCCAGCTCACTCCGGCTGGCTGGCCCGCCGCTCAGCAGGTTCATCACCTGCCATTGACGCCGCGTTACACCGTGCTCTTCGAGGATGCCGTCGAACTGCTCGTTGATCAGCTGGTCAAGCAGCTTCAGCCAGTACCCGATGGGTCGTTGGGGAGCCATGGCCAGACTGTACCGCCGTGGGGCCCCGAGGGCCGGTCGAGAGCAGCCAGCCCTGGCGTGTGTCACCTGAAATGTCCAATCCTGGCCGCAACAATCGCGAAGTCGGGACGTACGGCCGGTTCGAGGGCAGACTGGCCTCTATGAACTGGGCGAAGAAGGTGATCCCCGCCGCCGCGGCGGCTGGCGCGGCGGTAGTGGCGCGGGACCTGCTGCAACGCGACCACGCACTGCTGCGCAACTTCCCGGTAATCGGGCACGCACGTTATCTGCTGGAGTCGATCGGTCCCGAGCTGCGCCAGTACCTGGTGGCGGGCAACAACGAGGAGCGACCGTTCACCCGAGACCAGCGGCGGTGGGTGTATGCGTCGGCAAAGAAGCAGAACAACTACTTCGGTTTCGGCACTGACAACGACATCGAGTACACGGCCGGCTACGCGGTCATCAAACACCGTACGTTCGGACGCGCCATCCCGCCCTCGTCTCCGGCGGCCGGACACGAGGTTCAGCTGCCGTGCGCCAAGGTGCTCGGCGCTGCGCGCGGACGGCGAGCCGCGTTCCGTCCCCACTCGGTGGTCAACATCTCGGCCATGAGCTTCGGTTCCTTGTCGGGCAACGCGATTGCGGCCTTGAACGCCGGCGCAGCTCAGGCTGACTGCCTGCACAACACCGGAGAGGGCGGCGTCTCCCCGTACCACCGCAAAGGTGGGGAGCTCGTCTTCCAAATCGGGACGGCGTACTTCGGCTGCCGCGACGAAGAGGGCCGCTTCAGCCTCGACCGGCTCAAGAGCCTGGTCGCCGAAGCCCCGATACGGGCATTGGAAATCAAGCTGAGCCAAGGCGCCAAGCCTGGACTCGGTGGGGTGCTGCCGGCCGCCAAGGTGTCGGCCGAGATCGCGGCGACTCGTGGCGTAGCCGAAGGCAAGGACTGCATCAGCCCGTCGCGGCACGCCGAGTTCTCCGACACCGACAGCCTGCTGGACTGGGTGGAGCTACTGGCGGCTGAGACGGGGCTTCCGGTCGGCATCAAGTCTGCAGTCGGCGACCTCGCCTTCTGGGACGAGCTGACCCGGCTGATGTCGGAGACGGGCAGGGGCGTGGACTTCGTCACCGTGGATGGTGGCGAAGGCGGCACCGGCGCGGCCCCGCTGATCTTCACCGACTCGGTCTCGCTGCCGTTCCAGCTGGGGTTCAGCCGCGTCTACAAGACCTTCGCTGCCCGCGACCTGCATGAGCAGGTGGTGTTCATCGGGGCCGGCAAGCTCGGTCTGCCCGACAACGCGATCGTCGCCTTCGCGCTGGGCTGTGACATGGTCAACGTAGCCCGCGAGGCCATGCTCTCGATCGGCTGCATCCAGGCCCAGAAGTGCCACACCGACACCTGTCCGACCGGGGTCGCCACCCAGAACGCGTGGCTGGCGCACGGTCTGGACCCGCAGCTGAAGTCAGTCCGGCTAGCCAACTACGTCAAGACTCTCCGCCGCGACCTGGTGAAGGTGGCCGAGGCGTGCGGAGTCGAACACCCAGGACTGATCGACTCAGACTCGGTGGAGATCCTTGACGGGCGGACAGCCTCCACCTCGCTGGCTGATGTCTACGACTACCTCCCTGGGTGGGGGATGCCTTCGGCCGCGGACCAGCGGGCGATCATCGAGCTGATGAGGGCCGTCGATGAGCAGGGCTCCAGCGCTCCCCCGTCGGCCTCGGCAACCGGCTAGCTTGCCCGGCGGTAGGGACTAGTCGGCGATGGCGGAGTCACCACCGCCGTTATGCTCCCGGCATGGTGACAGCGGTGGTGCACGAGTCCATTCTTGACGACGTCGAAGCCCTTCTCCACGCCGCCGGGGACGATGACCGGCACCGGCCCGACGTGAACCTTCTTGGGGTCGACGACAAGGCCAGCGGGGCCGATCTGGCCAGCGCTGACGCCGCAATCCGGTGGGATCTCGATGACGAGGGCTTCCAACGCCTGCTGGACTCCGCTACCGGCCTTCGCTGGCTGCACAGCCCCGCCGCTGGAGTGGAACGATGGCCGCTGGACGAGCTGGTCAAACGCAACATCACCCTGACCAACGGCGCCGGTGTCTTCGCCATCCCGATCGCTGAGTGGGTGCTGACCACCATGCTGACGGCGGTGAAGGGTACGTACGCGGTTCGCCAGGCCCAACAGGAGCACCGCTGGGCACCCGACATCCCCGCTGATGAGCTGTACGGCAAGAGCGTGCTCGTGCTGGGCAGCGGCGGCATCGGCCGTGAGGTGATCAACCGCGCCGCGGCGTTCGGGATGCGGATCTGGGCCGCCAACCGCAAGGGCAGCCCCGTCCACAACGCCGAACGGACGGTGCGGGGGGAGGCGTGGCGCGACCTGCTGTGCGAAGCTGACTTCATCGTCTCCACCCTGCCCCTCACCGCAGAGACGGAGCGGATGATCGGCGCCGCGGAGCTGCAGAGGTGCAAGCCGGGCGCCTGGTTGGTCAACGTCGGGCGCGGCGCCACCATCGACGAAGACGCCCTCGTTCACCAGCTGCGTGAAGGAACACTCGGCGGGGCGGCGCTGGACGCGTGGACGACCGAGCCGCTTCCAGCCGACCATCCGGCTTGGTCCCTGCCGAACATGATCGTCTCCCCGCACATGTCGGGGAACTCACCAGCTGGAAGGGACCGCGGCCTTCGCCTGTTCGTCGACAACCTTCAGCGCTTCGCCACTGACAGGCCAATGACCAATGTCGTCGACCTGTCCGTCGGTTACTGAACCTGACCTCGCCCGGCCACTGTGCCTAGGCGGTCGCCGGCGCCGGCTCGGCGGCTGCCGCCGCCGCACGCTCCCGGCGGCTCTTGCCGAACCGAAGATAAACCGACGGCAGTACGAACAGGTTCATCAGGGTCGAGGTGATCAGGCCGCCGAGGATGACTATGGCCATGGGGTGCTCGATCTCGTGTCCTGGGATGCTGCCGGCGACAACCAGTGGGACCAGCGCAAGCCCGGTAGCCAACGCGGTCATCAGGATGGGTGCCAGGCGTTCCGCCGCGCCACGCAGCACCAGCTCCCGGTTGAACGTCCCGCCTTCCTCGTGCTCCAGCCGCTGGAGGTGGCTGATCATCAGGATGCCGTTGCGGGCGGCGATCCCGAAGATCGCCAAGAACCCGACCAAGGAGCCGAGGGACAGCACGCCCCCGGCCAACCAGGCCGCCAGCACGCCACCGACCAGCGCCATGGGCAACAGCAGATAGGTCATCAACGCCAACCGGAAGCTGCCGAAGGCTGCATGCAGAAGCAGCAGGATCGCCAGTGCGGCCGCGAAACCGAAGATCAGCAGGCGGTCCTGAGCGGCGTTGAGCTCGGTGGACTCCCCGATCACCTCAGCGTGGTAGCCGAGGGGGAACGTGACGCCGTCGAGCCGGTCCTCCACCTCATCGACGACGGCGGCCAGGTCACGGCCCTCCACGTTGGCGCCGACATCGATCCGACGCGACTGCTTCTCCCGCTCGATGGCGTTCGGGGTGGGCGCCATCCGCACCTCGGCAACATCGCTCAACCGGATCCGTTTTCCGCCTGGCGTGTCCAGCTGGAGGTTCTCCACGTCGGTCACGCTGTCCCGCGCGCTGGGAATCGCCGTGACGTGGACGTCATATGCTCGACCGCCGGCATAGATGTCGCTGACCTCCTCACTGGCGATCAGGGTGGAGGCTTGCCTGCGGATATCCCCCGGCGTCAGCCCGTGGCTGCGCGCTGCTGCCAGATTCGGCTCCACCTCGATGTGCGGAAGGTCAGTCTGCAGCGAGGCGTGGGCATCGATGACGCCGTCGATGTCGGCGATCCGCTTCTCGATCAGGTCGGCCTGGGTGCGTAGCACCTTGAGGTCAGGACCCGAGATGCGTACCACGATCGACTCGCTGGAACCGGTGAGGACTTCCTTGATCCGCTCGCGAAGATAGGTCTGAACATCTCGGTAGAGGCCCGGATATGCCTCCACCGTCTGCTGCACAGCATGCAGCGCCTCGTCGTAGTCCACCTCCGGGCTGACACTGACCCAGTTCTCGCCGAAATCGACGCCGTACACCTCGTCGGCGAGCAGAGCCTGTCCGATGTGGGAACCACAGTTGCGAACTCCTGGGATCTGGCGCAGGTCCTTGCACGCCGAGACCGAGACGCGGGTCTCCTCCGTGACTGAGGTTCCTGGCTGGGTAAGCCAGTGCATCAAGAAGTCGCGCTCCTTGAAGTTGGGCAGCAGCTGGCTCCCCAGGGTGGGCGCCGCGACGGCACCGGCCAGCGTTACGACCAGGACAGTTGCCACGGCGGGCAGCGGCCTGCGGAGCAGCGGCAACAGAACGGCCCGGTAGGCGCGCTTGAGCACCCGCAGCGGGGGTGGACCCTTGGTACCCAGCTTTCAGCAGGAGAGCAGAAGCAGGCAATGGGCCGGGGTGCGGGGC
>CADCUO010000118.1 GCA_902805915.1 uncultured Propionibacteriaceae bacterium
GTACGGCGTGATGATGGCCGGCAAGCTCAAGGAGCTCATCCCGCGCCAGCAGTTCGAGGTGCCGATCCAGGCCGCCATCGGTGCCCGGGTGATCGCCCGCGAGACCATCCGCGCCATCCGCAAGGATGTGCTCGCCAAGTGCTACGGGGGCGACATCACCCGCAAGCGCAAGCTGTTAGAGAAGCAGAAGGAAGGCAAGAAGCGGATGAAGATGGTCGGCCGGGTGGAGGTGCCGCAGGAGGCCTTCGTGGCCGCCCTGTCGACCGCCGAGCCGACCAAGGCGGAGCGGAAGTAGATTGGCCGTCGGGCCGCCTAGTCGATCCCTGACCGCTCCACACCCTGCACCAGATACCGCTGCAGGAAGATGAACACCATCAGCACCGGGAAGATGGCCACGGCCGCGCCGATGAACAGCTGTGGCATGTTGATCCGCTGCGAGGTCATGAACTGGCTGAGGGCAACCTGCACGGTACGGAAGTCGCGGTCCTGGCCGATCAGCAGCGGCCACAGGAAGGCGTTCCAGGACCGATGAAGGTAATGGCCCCGATGGCGGCGCAAATGCCGAACGTGTTGGGCATCACGATCCGCCAGAAGGTACGCCAGTACCCGGCCCCGTCGATGAAGGCGGCCTCCTCCAGCTCCTTGGGGAACCCCAGAAAGTACTGCCGGAACAGGAAAGTAGCGAAGGCGGAGAAGAGAACGGGGATGATCAGGCCACGCAATGTTGAGATCCACCCCAAGCTGGAGACCATCACGAAGCTGGGGATGAACGTGACCGCAGCCGGCACCATCAAGGTAAGCAGCGTCATCCCGAGGATGATCTTGCTCAGCCGGTTCTCGATCCGGGCCAGCCCATAACCAGCCATGGCGGAGACCGCTACGGTGGCCACTGTCCGGACGACGGCGACCACGGCGGAGTTGACCACGCTTCGACCCATCCGGACGCTGTCGTTGGCGAACAGCGCGCGCAGGTTGTCCAGGCTGTGGTTGTCCGGGATCCACTGCCACTGTGCGGCCGCCATCTGTTGTGGGGTGGAGAAGGCGTTGCGCAGCAAGACGTAGAAGGGCAGCAGGAACAGCGCCGCTAACACCGTCAGCAGCACGTACCGGGCCACGACGACACCACGGGAGGACCTCATGACCGGTCCGCCGCACTGCCGCGCGAGGTGATCTTCAGCTGGGCCAGCCCCACCGCGGCGATCACCAAGGTCAAGATGATGGTCCCGGCGCTACCCAGGCCCAGGTCCTGGGTGCCTCCACCGAGGGAGATCAGGTACAGATAGACCAGGGGCGGCCGGGCGAACGGAGGATAGCCACCGACGGAGATCAAGGTGTTGTAGAACTCGTCGAAAGACTGGAACGCCGAGATCAGCAGCAGCAGCACCACCGCGAGCGAGGTGGCCCGCAGCTGAGGGAAGGTGATGTAGCGGAACACCTTCCACCCGACCGCACCGTCGATGGCGGCGGCCTCGTAGGTGTCGGTCGGGATCCGCTGCAGGCCGGCGATGAACAAGATCATGTAGAACCCCACCTGCAACCACAGCCGCAGCGTGACCAGGACCACCCAGTAGAAGTAGTTGCCACCGCCGAGCCAGTTGACGTTGTCGAACCCCAGCGAACGCAGCAGCGTGTTCGCCATTCCGAACCGGGCGCCGCTGAAGAACGACAGCCGCCAGATCATCGCCGCGATCACGTACGAGCATGCAGTTGGGAGGAAAAAGGCGGAGCGGAAGAACGCCTGCGCCACTCCTACCTTGCTGACCAGCAGCGCCAGCGCCAGAGAGCCGGCGAAGGTCACCGGCACGATGAAGGCGGCGAACACGGTGAAGGTACCCATGCTGGTGAGGAAGGCAGGGTCGCGCAGCAGATAGGCGTAGTTCGCCAGCCCCACGAACTTCGTCGGCGTGACCGTGTTGCGGGCGTCAAAGAAGGACAGGTACACGCTCCACACGATCGGGATGTAGAGGAAGATCAACAATCCGAGGAAGAACGGACCCACAAACACTAAGAACCAGAGATTGCGATCCTGGCGGCCCCGGACCTGTGCAACGAGGCTGGTCACGCGTCAGCCGTTGACGCGCTTGATCTCCGCCTGCGCGGTCTTGGCCACCTTCGCGATCTCCGCCTTCGGGTCCGCCTTCTTCTTCACCACGTTGCTCAATGCGCTGGTGTAGGCCTGCTGAATTCCGGGCGTCCACAGCAGGTCCGGACCGTGTCCGAGCTCCGCAACGAACTTGGCTGCCTCCGCTCCGGCTCCCGAGGCGAGCTTGTCGGCTCGCGGCGCCAGCGCTGTCTTGGCCGGGATGTGGGTGCCGTAGGAGTTGGAGAAGTCGACCTGATACTCCTCCTGGTCGACCCAGAGCCACTTGACGAACTCCTTGGCCGCGTCCGGGTTTATACCCTTGGCGGCGACGATGGAGCTGAACGCGCCGGTTGGTACAGCCTGCCGGCCGGCGGAGCCGATCTTGGGGAACGGGATCACCCCGAAGTCCTCTCCGAGGCCTTCCTGCACCTCCGGCAGCACCCAGAGACCGGTCCACTGCATCACGGTCTCACCGTTGATCAACGGCGCAGCATCGAACCAGTCCTTGGAGGCACTCTCCAGCAGACCGTTGTCCGGGTTGAAGCTGCGGTACAACGACAACGCCTCATACATGGCCGGGTCGTCGAAGCGATGCCGGTCCTGTCGTCATTCAGGTACTCCAGGCCGGCGGACCAGATCAACAGCGAGCCCAGCACTCCGACGCCGCCGTCGTTGCCAGCGAAGAAGCCGCCCATGTCCTTGGTCTGCACCGCCTTGGCGGCGTTGATCAGCTCCTCCAAGGTCTGAGGAGGCTGCACTCCTGCCTTCTCCAGCAGGGACTTGCGGTAGTACAGCATCTGCATGTCAACGGTCTGCGGGACCGCCCAGACCTTGTCCTCCCAGATCATCGGGGCGATCACCGGGGCCGAGAACTGGCTCCTGGCGTCACCGATGGTGTCGGTGAGGTCGAGCACCTGACCGGCTTTGATCATGTCCAAGGTGGGGCCGTTGCCGTACTCGAACACGTCGGGCACCTTGTCGGTCAACAACGCGGCAGCCACCAGCTTCTCGTACTCGCCGGCGTTCCACTTGACGGTGACGGTGGCCTTGTCGTACGCCGCCGCATAACGCTTGACGGCCTCCTCCACGCCATTCTCGCCGTACTCGTGGTACCACTGCGACAGTGTCGGCTTGCTGGCGCTCTCGCCAGATCCAGAGGCTGCCGGCTCGGGTCGTCCGGTGTTGGACCCGCAGGCAGTCAGCCCAACAGCTGCAGCGGCCAACCGCCGGAGAGGGACAGAAAGCGTCGACGAGGAAAAGGCATAGGCCGGACTATAGTTGAAATTTCTAAAGGCACCCCGGGCGGGGTAATGCCTTTCAGGGAGGACGCAGATGCGCGCGGTGGTGTTCAACCAGTACGGCGGTCCGGACGTGCTCGAGTGGGTAGAGGGGCCGGAGCCGCCCGTGAAGCCGAACACCGTGCGGATTCAGGTACAAGCCGCCAGCGTGAACGCCATCGACTGGAAGATCCGCTCCGGTCAGATGGGCGGACAGTCCACCGACGACTTTCCGCTGTTTCTCGGCTTCGACGCTGCCGGGGTGGTGGACCGGATCGGTGAGGGCGCCACCGGCGTCGAGGTGGGCGATGAGGTGTTCGGGCTGGGATCGGGTACGTACGCGGAGGTCGCAGTACTGCGAAGCTTCGCAGCCAAGCCGTCCGAGGTCAGCTGGGAGGAAGCGGCAGCGGCCGGGGTGGCTGGTGAGACGTCCGTGCGGGCCCTGAGTCTGCTCGCCGTAACGGAGGGCACCACATTGTTGATCGACGGCGCCGCCGGCGGCGTCGGTGCGGTCGCGGTACAGGTGGCGGTGGCGCGGGGGGCGAGGGTGATCGCGACCTCGAGCGAGGCCAACTTCGACTATTTGAACGCGCTCGGCGCGACTCCGATCCGCTATGGCGAGGGAATGACCGATCGGGTGCGGACCCTCAGCCCTCGGGGCGTCGAGGCGGTGTTCGACGTGGCAGGCAAGACGCCCATGCCACAGCTGGTCTCACTCGTGGAGGATCCGCAGCAGGTGGTCAGCATCGCCAACTTCGCTGCTGGCGAGTACGGTGCTCGGGCTACCGGCGGCGGCGGGGACGCCGCCGCCGCGATGGCAGAGATCGCTGGGCTGCTGTCTGAGGGAAGGCTCCACATCGAGGTCCTTACCTATCCGATGTCGGCGGCGGCGGCCGCGCACCGGCTGCTGCAAGAGGGACACGTCCGGGGCAAGCTGGTGCTGGTTCCCTGAGCTGCTGGCCTAGGCTCGGGTGGTGAGCAACGACCCGCGCAGCGCGGATATCGGAGTCATTGGTGGCACCGGCTTCTATTCCTTCCTGCGCGACGCGCGAATGGTCCGGGTCGAGACGCCGTTCGGGTCGCCCAGCGCCGACCTGGCGGTCGGTGAGGTGGCTGGTCGGCGCATCGCCTTCCTGCCGCGGCATGGCGCCCGTCATGAGTTCGCGCCTCACCGGGTCAACTACCGGGCGAACCTTTGGGCGCTTCGGTCGGTCGGCGTACGCCAGGTCCTGGGCCCAGGCGCGGTGGGTTCGCTCAAGCCGGAGCTCCGTCCCGGGACGTTCGTCGTACCCGACCAGGTGGTTGACCGCACCCATGGTCGAGCGCACACCGTGTACGACCAGGATGGGCCGCCGGTGCACGTCGCCTTCGCTGAGCCGTACTGCCCTCGAGGACGACAGGCCGTACTGGCCGCAGCCGAGGCGGGCACCGACCTGGTCGACGGCGGCACGGTAGTGGTGGTGAACGGGCCGCGCTTCTCCAGCCGCGCGGAGTCGATCTCGCACGCTGCGCAGGGCTGGTCGCTGGTGGGGATGACTGCAATGCCGGAGGCGTCGATCGCGCGGGAGCTGGCGCTGTGCTACACCGCCATCGCCATCGTTACCGACCACGACGCGGGCGTCGATGGTGGAGGTGGCGTGAGCCAAGCTGAGGTGCTGGAGATCTTCGCGGGAAACATCGACCGGCTCAAGGCGCTGCTGGAACGGGTGGTCGCGCGCCTGCCCGAGCCCGAACCTGACCACTCCGCGGCGTGTCCGTGCCGGCGGGCCCTGGACGGACTCGAGCTCCCGTTCGTCCTCCCGTGAGCCTGCGCCGAGCGCGGACCGGCACAGGCCGCGGCCGGGCTAGTCTTGGGCGGTGCCATCTGCGCTGCCCGAGGGGGACCTCGCCCCAGCTGATGGCACCCTCCCCGATCAGGCGCGCGCCGACCTGGCCACCGTGCCGCTCAGCATCTACATCCACGTACCGTTCTGCAGGACCCGGTGCGGTTACTGCGACTTCAACACCTATACCGCCGAGGAGCTAGGCGAGGCTCCCGGAGCCAGCCGGTCGGGCTACGTCGACGGAGCCATCGCCGAGCTGGACCAGGCGGTGCGCGTGCTCGGGGCAGCGGCGCCGCCGGTGTCCACCGTCTTCGTCGGCGGAGGCACTCCCACCCTGCTGCCGGCGGTGGATCTCGGGCGGCTGGTCGGCGCCGTACGGGACCGTTTCGGCCTGATGCCGGATGCGGAGATCACCACTGAGTCCAACCCTGAGTCCATCGACGCCGCTGGGTTGGACAAGCTGGTGACTGCCGGGTTCAACCGCATCTCGTTCGGGATGCAGTCGGCCGTCCCTCACGTGCTGGCCACCCTGGACCGCGTGCACTCCGCGGGCCGGCCGGAGCTGGCGGTCGCCGAGGCCAAAGCCGCCGGCTTCGCCAGCACCAGCCTCGACCTGATCTACGGCACCCCGGGCGAGTCGGCCGCGGACTGGGAGAAAAGCCTGGCCGCGGCCCTGTCCGCAGAACCAGACCATGTCAGCGCCTACGCCCTGATCGTGGAGGAGGGCACCCGGCTGGCGGCGCGCATCCGACGGGGTCGGTTGCTGATGACCGACGACGACGACCTCGCCGACAAGTACCTGGCTGCCGAGCAGGTTTTGACCGCCGCGGGGTACCACGCCTACGAGGTGAGCAACTGGGCGAGCGGTACGACGCATCGCTGCCGGCACAACCTGGCGTACTGGCGCGGGCACAACTGGTGGGGCGTCGGCCCCGGAGCCCACAGCCACGTCGGCGGCACCCGGTGGTGGAACGTGAAACATCCCGCAGCCTACGCATCCCGGCTGGCCGAGGATGTTTCGCCGGCGCACTCGCGCGAGGCCCTCGGCGCCGACGACCGCCGGGTCGAGCGGGTGCTGCTTGAGCTTCGACTGTCCGACGGCCTGGACACCGCAGTGCTGACCTCGTCGGAGCTGCGCCGCATCCCCGCCCTGGTGGCGCGTGGTCTGGCGAACCTGGCCGATGATTGTCTTCGGCTGACGCTGAGTGGGCGGCTGCTCGCCGACGGTGTGGTACGCGACCTCCTCGACTGACCCGCTGCTGCGGTGCGTCAGTGTGCTGTGTCTATGTGGTCCTGGGTGACGAAGTCGATCAGCTCTTCCACCTTAGTGAGCAGCGACGGCTCCAGATCCGTCCACGAGCTAACCCGGCCCAGGATTCGCTGCCAGGCAGCGGCGATGTCAGCCTGGTCAGCGTGTGGCCAGCCGAGCGCTGCGCAGATCCCATGCTTCCAGTCGGTTCCCCGGGCAACCGTGGGCCAGTTGGAGAGCCCGATACGCTGCGGCTTGACGGCCTCCCAGATGTCGATGAACGGGTGCCCGGTGACGTAGACGAAGTCGCCACCCGAGCCCCTCGCCACCTCGGCGGCGATCCGAGACTCCTTGCTGCCAGGCACCAGGTGGTCCACCAGCACCCCCAGCCGGCGACCGCGCTGGGGCTCGAACTCCGCCACGATGGCGGGCAGCTCGTCCACGCCGCCGAGGTATTCCACCACTACGCCGGAGTGCCGCAGGTCGTCACCCCAGACCTTCTCGACCAGCTCGGCATCGTGTCGGCCCTCAACGTAGATCCGGCTCGGCAACGCCACCCGGGCTCGCTGCAGCGGCGTCGCGACCGACCCGGAAGCGGTTCTCCGGCCGGCGGTGGCCGCCGCCTTGGTGGGTGTCTTCAAGGTGACCGGCTTCCCCTCGTACCAGAACCCGGCGCCGATCGGGAAGCTTCGCCGCTTGCCGCGGCGGTCCTCCAGAACCACGATGCCGTTCTCCCAGCGCAGCACTGCGCCACAGAATCCCGTCGTCACATCCTCGACCACCATTCCCGGCGCCATCACCAGGTCGGTACTGACGGGTCTCCGCGGCTGTTGCCGGCCGGGGGAGAGGACGTCGCCGACATATCGGTCGTGAGGGGAAGTCACCTCCCGCACTCTAGGCGATGGCAGCTGATGCCGGTGTGTCCTTGTCCCGGTGTGGTTTGGTTGGGACATGGCGACCATGCCGATGTTCCCGTTGGGGTCGGTGCTGTTCCCGTACATGCCGATCCAGCTGCGGGTCTTCGAGCAGCGCTACCTGCTGATGCTGGCGGAGGTGTTGAACTCCGCTGCGCATGAGTTCGGTGTGGTGCTGATCGAGCGCGGCCAGGAGGTCGGTGGTGGCGAACAGCGCTTCAGCGTCGGTACGGTGGCCAGGATCGTCGAGCTCGGCTCGGCGGAGGGGTTTATCAGCTTGACGGCCACAGGCGACCGCCGGATCGAAGTGGTGGAGTGGCTTGCCGAGGACCCGCATCCCAGCGCCGACGTACGGGTGCTGCCAGAGCTGGAGTGGGACCCGGAGCTGCAACCGCTGTTGGACCAGGCTGAGCGAACAGTACGTCGGTCCTTGGCGGTGGCGAGCGAGTTCAACCAGCCGGTCTGGCCGGCCGACATGCACCTGGCTGAGGAGCCGCTGGCGATGGCCTGGCAGCTGGCGGGAATCGCCCCGGTGGGGCCGCTGGATCAGCTGAAGCTGCTTTCGACGTCCTCAACCAGGGAGCTGCTGGCCGATCTGGTCGAGCTCAGTCAGGAGGCCGCCGACACCTGGCTGGCGTCCTGGGGCGACCAGCAGGCCTGAGCGGCCGAGCTGAGCTGGCGGGGCGGCAGCACCTAACCCACCCCGCCGAGTACGTCAGCGCCTCTTCTTCCTTTTCGACGTCTCCCAGGTGTCGCTTCCGGGTGTCCAGTTCAGCACGCTTGCACGCTCCAGGAAGTCG
Source organism: uncultured Propionibacteriaceae bacterium (assembly GCA_902805915.1). GTDB lineage: Bacteria > Actinomycetota > Actinomycetes > Propionibacteriales > Propionibacteriaceae > Microlunatus. The sequence goes on from CADCUO010000118.1 coordinate 8,147, forward strand.
TCGGAGGAGATGTCACCGCGCGCGAATCTCTCGGCCAGCAACCGCTTGGCTTCCGCCTCCGGGGAACGGTGCGGTGTCGCCCACGGGGGCGAGTGGAGATGTCCGCCGCGGCGGAGCAGGAACAGTGTTCCCAAGATCAGGAGGAGGAACAGCACGAACATGGGGACTCCTAGAAGAAGGGCGAACGGCGGGCCGTCGCCGAAGTGGGACGGCCCCGGACCGAAGCCGCCGTCGAGTGGGATGAGTAGTGGTGTGGGCATGTCCCCACCATCCGTCAGCCGTGTGTCCTGCGCATCGGCTCTGAAGCGACACTTCGACTACGTCGGCTGACGTAGTCGGCTACGTCGCTCGACGGACGCGCTGACGCGGCGGGTACGTCTAGGCTCGAGACACGTGCGGCCGGTTCGTGCCGGAGGACGCTTGCCGAGCGTTGCGGTCAGGAGGTGCACATGCGGCCCGGTTCAGTTCGTCTGCTGCCCCAGGCCGTCGTCGCGGTCGTAGTCGCCGTGCTGTCGCTGATCGCCGCCGCGCTGTCCACCGCACCCGAACGAAAGCGCAGCGGCTTCGGCCCGCCCGATAAGGATGTGTGGCGCGAAGGTCCGTGGGGACATGGGCCGCGGCTGGAGGATGGCGGTCAGGTGAACCTGCCCTGGGCGCTGCTGCCGGTCCTCATCCTGCTGGTGGCGGCGCTCACGGTACGACGGCTGCGGCCGCGGCTCGCCTTCGTCGGTGTGGTGATCGCGGTGGCAGGTTATCTGGCACTGGGATTCCCGTACGGGCCGGTGCTGTTGGCCCCCGCTCTGGCCGTGCACTCGCTTGCCTCTGCACTGCCGCTACGCAACTGGGTGCCGATGACGGCGTTGCTCGTTCCCATGCTGATGGCTGGCTACTGGGACCAGCCGTACCTGGGGCTGCTCGATCCGCGGCTGTATGCCGGCGTGGTCCTTGGGTTCGCCGTGTCGGTTGTTCCGGCCATGTTCGGGCTGCTGAGACGGAGCCGACGTGAGTCTGACCGGCTGGAGCGGCGGCAGGAGCTACGCCGGGTCGCCGTGGAGGAACGGCTGCGGGTGGCCCGGGAGGTGCATGACGTCGTCGGTCACAGTCTGTCGGTGATCAACATGCAGGCCGGGGTGGCGTTGCACGTACTGTCCAAACGGCCGGATCAGGTGGAGGCATCGTTGGAGGCGATCAAGCGCACCAGCAAGGACGCGCTGCAAGAGCTCCGTACCACGTTGGAGGTCTTCCGCGACCCTGACAGCGAGCAACCCCGGTCGCCATTGCCGGGCCTGGCGCGACTCGACGATCTGGTGGCGGAGCTACAGTCGGCGGGCCGTACCGTGACCGTGGTGCGCGACGACCATGATCAACATCTGTTGCCTGCGACTGTCGACCACGCGGCCTACCGAATTATCCAGGAGGCTTTGACGAACGTGGTCCGACACGCGAATGGAGCTGCCGCCGAGGTACGGCTGAGCCGTGCGGCTGACCAGCTACTGGTGGAGGTGCGCGATGACGGCGCATCGCCGGACGGCAAACCGTTGCAGGAAGGCAACGGCATCACCGGGATGCGCGAGCGGGCTCGAGCCCTCGGTGGGGTGCTCACCGCCGAACCGGCGCCTACTGGCGGATTCGTGGTCCGGGCTCTACTTCCCATCAATAACAGCGATCGAAGTGCGCAGTGAGCATCACCGTGGTGATCGCGGATGACCAACCGCTGGTCAGAATGGGCCTGCGAGTCCTGGTGGAGTCAGAAGATGATCTTGAGCTAATCGGGGAAGCCGAGGATGGGCGGCAGGCGGTAGAGCTGGCTCGGAGTCTTCGACCGGACGTGATCTTGATGGACATCCGGATGCCGGTCCTGGACGGGTTGGAAGCTCTCCGGCAGATCGGGGCACGAGATGACCTGCGGTCAGTCTCGGTGGTGATGCTGACAACGTTTGAGCTGGACGAGTACGTCTTCGAAGCGCTGCGCGCCGGGGCGGCTGGATTCTTGATCAAGGACAGCGAACCGGCCGACATGCTCCGGGCAATCCGGCTGGCCGCTGCCGGAGAGTCGTTGCTGTCCCCTTCAGTGACCCGGCGGGTAATTGCGTCGTTCGCGTCACAGCCTGGGCAGGCCCGGCGCGCACATCCGCGCCTGGGGGAGCTAACCGACCGAGAGCGCGAGGTGCTGGCGTTGATCGGCGCGGGCCTCAGCAACGACGAGATCGCAGCACGGCTGGTGGTCAGTCCCGCGACGGCACGGACCCACGTCAGTCGAGGGATGACCAAGCTGGGCGCCCGCGACCGGGCACAGATGGTGGTGATCGCCTACCAGGCCGGACTCGTGGACTGACAGCAGCGGTCTGTGGGCTGGACCATGGTTTCGGCACCAGCACCTCCCACGCATCCCGAACCTCGGAGCCCGAGAGAACGGGACGCCGTCCCCATGCGCCGGGACGCGGGGTGCGTCGAGCCTTGACGCATGAACCAGATCCCGCGCAGCACCTTCGTCCCGGCCGCACTCCTTGCCGGCCTCTGCCCGCTCGCTGCCAACTCGGTCTACGAAGACACTGCCGGCAGTGGCGCGGAGATTCTCGTGGAGGCGGCCGCCGCCCAGCCCGTGGCAGCGACGATTTCAGTCGTTCTGTTCCTGGTCGGCTTCCTTGCACTGATCGTGGTGCTGGGCGTGCTCGCCGCCGCCATTGCGCGGCGGACGCCGGCGCTGTCAGGCATCGTCGTGGTTGCGGGCGCCGCCGCGGTCGCGATCAAGCTGGCCGAGGCCCAAACCGGCATCGCCTTGCGCGAGACCGCCGGAGCCCTCGATCCCGGCACCGCGGAGGCTCTGGTCGCCATCGACGCGGCCGGATTTGCGGTTTACGGATTCCTGCTCGCGCTGGCGCTCGGCGCTGCGGGGCTCGGTCTCCTCCGGTCGGGTGCGACCGCGGCCCGGCTCGGTTGGTGGGCCACGGTGATGGGTGGTCTCGGGGTGCTCACCGCTGCAGTCGGCATCGTGGTCCCCGACGCCTACGTGCCGATCCCGTTCGTGCTGCTGCTCGTGTGGTTGATCGCGCTGGGCATCGCCGGTACGCGCCGTCCCTTCCCGCAACTCGTTGCGCAGGGCTCCGCACTCGCCACACAATGACGGCGTGACTGAAATGACGACGTGACTGAAACCAGTCGCGGAGCAGCGGCCGCCACCTGGTGGCCGTGGCTCATGCTGCCCGCCGGGGCTAGCGCCATGGTCGCCAGCGGCCTGTTTCTGGGTGCGGCCACCGGTCTAAACTTCGGTGAGGACGTCGAGGCGTTCATCAACGTGCCGCTCGCACTAGGGTTCAGTACCGTCGCTGCGAGCATCTGGGCTACCGGTCCCGCCACCCGCGGGCTCAACCGGCTGGGGCTCCTCTACACGGTCGTCGGACTAGCCTCGGCGGTTTACTTCCCCGCTCACGCGTGGGCCAACGCGGGCGCCGCCCTGCCGGGTGTCGCGTTCGCGGGCTGGCTGGGGGAATGGGTCTGGGCACTGGGCGCTGCGCCGTTGATGGGAATCGGCCTGGTCCTCTACCCCGACGGTGAGTTGCCGGGACGGCGCTGGTGGCCAGCACCGGTCGGCGGTGTGATCGCCGTTGTACTGCTCGCGGGCGCCAACGCACTCAACGCCCTCGAACCCACCCAAGCAACCTTCTGGCCGACGATCGGATACATCGGATTCGTCCTGCTCCTGATCTGCTCGGCTGCCGGCGTGATCGCGCTGATCCTGCGTTTCGCGAGAGCACCACGGACGAGTGACCTGCGCGGCCAGATCGGGGCGTTCCTCCTTGCCGGGCTGCTGGCTGTCGGGTCGGCCTCGCTGCCCGACGGCAATACGGTCGCCCACCTGGTCCTGGCGCTGACAGCTGGTGCCGCACTGCCGGCCACCGTGGCAAGTGCGGTGGTCCGGCATCGCCTGCTCGACCAGCGTGCAGTGCTGGCTGCCCGGCTCGAGGCGGTCAGCGCCTCCCGCCAAGCCCTGGTGACCGAACGCGAAGACGAGCGGCTGCGGCTGCGACGTGACCTGCACGACGGACTGGGTCCCTCACTGGCGGCTATCGGTCTCGGCCTCCGCCAACTGCAGGCTGACGTGCCGGACGCCCAGCAACCAGTTGTAACCACGCTCGCCGACGAGGTCCAACGCGCGGTTGCCGAGGTACGGCGGCTCTGCGACGGACTGCGGCCAGAGGCGCTCCAAGAGCTCGGGCTCGCCGCGGCTCTTGCCGATGTCGCCGAGCGGCTGAGCTGCCTCGGCGGCCCTGCGGTTGCACTCGAGGCCGAGCCGCTCCCGCCGCTCCCGGCCGCGCAGGAGGCGGCGGCCTACCGGGTGTTGATGGAGGCAACCACCAACGCCGTCAGGCATTCGGGCGCCCGCCAGGTAGCCATTCGGCTGTACTGGGACGAGGGCCTCCACGGCACGGTAGAGGACGACGGGGCCGGGATCGCTCCTGGTGTTCCCGAGGGCGTGGGGCTGGGCGCGATGTCCGACCGAGCCGACGAGCTCGGCGGACGCACCACCATCACACGCACCAGGACCGGCGGCACGCTGGTGCGGCTCTGGCTTCCGGAGGTGCTCGCATGACCCGCGTTGTGGTGGTCGAGGACCACCCCCTGTACCGCGACGCGGTCGTCGCACTTGTGCGCGGCCTGTCCGGCTGCGAGGTCGTCGGCAGCCACCCCGATGCCGAGACGGCCTTGGCGGGCGCGGCCGAGGAGCGGCCCGATGTGGTGGTGCTCGACTTGGCACTCCCCGGCATGGACGGCATCACCGCACTAAGCCGATTCCGGTCGATGGACCCGCAGCCCGCAGTCTTGGTGCTGACGATGAGCGAAGACCCGCCGGTGCTCGCGGCGGCGCTTCGCGCCGGTGCCCGGGGCTATGTCGTCAAAGGGTCCGAGCCCGACGACATCGCCCGCGCGCTCGAGGGAGTTGCCCGCGGCCAGGTCGTCTTCGGCCAGCAGATCGCAATGGCGGCCCTCGCGCAGGCGTCGGGGCGCGCACCAAGCGGTCCGGCCGCAGCCTTTCCCGGACTGACCGCCCGCGAGGCCGACGTGCTCACCCTCCTCGCCCACGGCCGGAGCAACGCAGACATAGCGGCCACGCTCTTTGTCAGCCCAAAGACAGCCCGCAACCACGTGTCGAGCATCCTCGGCAAGTTGGGCGCCGCGACCAGAGCCGAGGCGGTCGCCCGTGCCCGGGACGCCGGCTTCGGCGCGGAATGACCAGCGCTAGGCGAGAGGGAGAGTCGGCCGTACCCCCTTGATGCCTTGGCCTGCAAGCTGCGCATACCCGCGCGCCAGCCCGGCTGCCACGTTCGCTTCGGGGAACGGCCAGGAGCCGGCGGTGAGAGCCTCAGGCCCAGCAACTCCCGACTCCACCAGCCGGCGGATCTCGCCGGATACCGCTCCGATCTCGCCACGCGCGTTGAAGACGAACTCCCGGTCCACCTCGCGACCGTGGCCCGGAACCACCCGGGTCTTGTCCGTCATCAGCCCGATGACGCCGTCGAGCGTCGCCGCCCACTCGTGCGGAAATGAGTCGTCACCGAACCAGGGCGGACCGGCTGACTCCACCAGATCGCCGGCGAACACGATGTCGGCGGCTGGGACCACGACAACCAAATCCCCGTCGGTGTGGCCTTGACCCAGGTGGGCGATCTCGACCCTCTGCCCACCCAGGTCGACAGCCGTCGCAACTGCGATCTGGCGTTGCGGCACCACTAGCTCCGCAGGGTCGAAGCCGAGTGTGCGGGCCAGCTGAGTGATGTCGCTCTCCGGGTCCCCGATCCCTGCGCTGATCCGTTGGCCGACGGACTCGTGACCGATCGTGACGACGTCGGCGAACCCGGCCAGCCCGAAGGCGTGGTCGTAGTGCCAGTGGGTGACCACCGCAGTGCTGACCGGTACAGGGGTGATCTGTGCGACCGAATCCCGGATCATGCGTCCCTGCTCAGGAGAAGAACCGGTGTCGACCAGCAGTGCTGAGTCCGTACCGACAACCAGACCGACAGTGACACCAGCCGGCTCGACGACCGCCACATACACGCCCGCGCCGAGCTCACGCCAGCCAGTCAGTTCGCTCATCACGCTAGACTGGCACTCTGGCTTCGGGAGTGCCAAGTCAAAGTTCACCGGTCGGATCAGACCAGAACCCAGACTCGGGAGTGGGACGCGCGCGCAAGGCGAGGAGGACACCATGGACGACCGAAAGCTGCAGGTCCTGCGGGCGATCGTCAGCGACTACGTCTCCAGCCAGGAGCCGGTTGGCTCCAAGACCTTGGTCGAGCGACACGACCTTGGCGTATCCCCAGCTACAGTGCGCAACGACATGGCAGCGTTGGAGGAGGAGGGCTACATCACCCAGCCCCACACCAGCGCTGGACGGATTCCGACCGACAAGGGATACCGGCTCTTCGTGGACCGGCTCGGTTCGGTCAAGCCACTCTCGCTGGCGGAGAGAAGGGCCATCCAGACCTTCCTGTCCGGCGCTCTCGACCTCGATGACGTGCTGCACCGGACGGTCCGGCTGCTCGCGCAAGTGACGCAGCAGGTCGCCATGGTGCAGTACCCGGCGCTGAACCGGTCGACCGTACGACACGTCGAGGTGGTGTCGCTTTCCACCAACCGGATCATGCTGATCCTGATCACCTCCACCGGCCGGGTGGAACAGCGCTCGCTGGAAGTCAGGTCCCACGACGAGGAGACCCTCGCCAGCCTGCGTGCCGCCCTCAACGCCGCGACGGTGGGCCAGTCCACCTCCCAGGCTGCCGCCCGGCTCAGCGCCCTGGTCAGTGAGCTGCCGGCTGAACTGGGCGTCATAGGCCAAACGTCCATCGCCACCTTGTTGGAGATGCTCAACAGTGAGGCGAGCAGCCGCGTCGTGGTCGGCGGCGTCCCAAACCTGACCAGGTCATCGGAGGACTTCGAGACCACGGTGAAACCCGTGCTGGAGGCACTGGAAGAGCAAGTAGTGTTGCTTCGGCTGCTCGGCGAGACCACCACCGCAGACGTTGTCACGGTCCGGATAGGGCAGGAGAACCCGTACAAGGAACTGCAGACCACCTCGGTGGTCGCCACTGGCTACGGCAGCCAGGCAGACACCTGGGCCACTTTGGGTATCGTCGGACCGACCCGGATGGACTACCCCTCAACCATGGCATCGGTTCGAGCCGTAGCACGCTACGTCGGCCGGTTCCTCTCCGAAGGATGACACGCACACAATATGAGCTCTGACTACTACGAGATCCTTGGTGTCTCCCGGGACGCATCCCCTGAGCAGATCAAGAAGGCTTACCGCCAGCTTGCCATGAAGCTGCACCCAGATGTTGCCCAGGAGTCCGACGCCTCCGACCGGTTCAAGAAGGTTGCGGAGGCGTACGAGGTACTGCAGGATCCCAAGAAGCGTGACATCTACGACCGCGGCGGTGACCCGCTCGGCGGTGGGATGGGCGGTATGGGAGGAATGGGCGGCTTCGGAAACGCTGGCGGCTTCGACTTCACCAACCTGGTGGACGCGATGTTCGGCCAGCAGTCTTCGCGTGGGCCTCGGTCGCGGACCCGGCGCGGCCAGGACGCTCTGGTCCGGCTCGACCTGGAGCTGGCGGAGGCGGCCTTCGGCACCACGAAGCCGCTGCGCGTCGACACCGCCGTGATCTGCCCCCGCTGCACAGGTACGGGGGCTGCTGAGGGCTCCAAGCCAACCCGCTGTCAGACCTGCCACGGCCAAGGCGACGTGACGCATGTCCAGCGGTCGTTCATCGGTGACATCCGCACCACCCAGGCCTGCCCGACCTGCCGCGGCTACGGCACCGTAATCCCGCACCCCTGCCCGGAGTGCTCCGGCGACGGTCGGATCCGCTCCGCCCGCACCATCAACGTGAAAATCCCCGCCGGTGTCAGCACCGGCAACCGAATCCACCTCGCCGCTCACGGCGAGGTCGGTCCCGGCGGCGGCCCGGCCGGCGACCTGTACGTGGAACTGCAGGTGAACCCGCATGAGGTCTTCAAGCGGGACGGCGACGACCTGGAAGTGGTTGTCCGGATCCCGATGACGGCTGCCGCACTCGGCACCGAGGTGACGGTCGAGACGCTGGAGGCCGACCTCGAGGACGCCGACCCGGAGACCAAGTACGTGCGCGTAGGCGTGCCAGCCGGGACGCAGTCCGGGACCCGGATCGCGATCGACGGCAAGGGCGTGCCACGGCTTCGGGCCGGTGGTCGTGGTCAGCTCGGCGTCACACTGCTGGTCCAGACCCCGACCAAGCTCAACGGCGAGCAGCGCGAGCTGCTGCGCGAGCTGGCCGAGCTGCGGGAGGAGACGCCGGCCGATGTCACCGTGCAGAAGCACAGCAAGGGAGTCTTCGGCAGGCTGCGCGACGCCTTCGCCGGTTAGTCCGCGCTCGTGACCAGTCCACTTTTTCTGCTGGAACGGTTCGCAGACCCGCTACCCGCGGTGGGGGAGTCCGTTCAGCTGGATGGCGACGAGGGCCGCCATGCTGTCGTGGTCCGCCGGCTGCGGCCTGGCGAGTCAATCCTGCTGTCCAACGGTCGAGGGCTCGGCCTGCGCGGCCGGGTCACCCACATAGCGAAGGCCTCGCTCACCATGGAGGTCACCGACCAGCTCAGCCTGCCCGAGTCCGAGCTGAGACTTGTCGCGGTGCAGGCGCTGGCCAAGGGCGACCGGTCTGAGCTCGCCCTGGAGATGCTGACGGAGATGGGCGTGCACGAGATCGTGCCCTGGCAGGCATCCCGCTCTATCGTGCGCTGGAACGGCGACCGTACCGAGAAGTCGCTGGCCCGCTGGCGATCCACCGTCCGGGAGGCTACCAAGCAGTCCCGGCGGCTTCGGATCCCCGAGGTGAGCGAACCCCTGAGCACCTCCCGCCTGGTGGAGCGGATCAGCGCCAGCGATGTCAGTCTGGTACTGCATGAGGAGGCAACGACGCCGCTGTCGGCAGTCGAGCTGCCGGCCGCCGGTGAGGTGCTGGTCGTCATCGGCCCCGAAGGCGGGATCGGTCCCGACGAGCTAGCTGCCTTCCACGGCGCCGGAGCCCAGCAGGTGGTGATCAGCGACGCGGTGCTGCGCACCTCAACCGCTGGAGTGGTCGCGCTCGCCGGACTGCTGCTGCGGTGACAGGCCACGGCAGCCCGTCGACCGACACCAGCTCGTTCTCCTTCACCCCGCTGGTACGGCTCGGCTCGGGGCTGGGTCGCACCGGGGTGATCAGCACCCCGCACGGCTGCATCAAGACGCCGGCCTTCGTCGCCGTTGGAACCAAGGCGACAGTCAAGGCGGTGCTACCCGAGAGCATGGCTGAGCTGGGTGCGCAGGCGCTGCTGGCCAACGCGTACCACCTGTATCTGCAACCCGGCGCCGACATCGTGGAGCTGGCGGGCGGCGTGGGCAGGTTCATGAACTGGCCCGGTCCGACGTTCACCGACAGCGGCGGCTATCAGGTGCTGTCGCTCGGCGTCGGCTTCAAGAAGGTGCTGGCCATGCGCACCGACGGGCTGGGCGACGACGACGTAATCGCGGCCGGCAAGGCGCGGCTGGCGCATGTGGACGACGACGGGGTGACCTTCACCTCCCACCTCGACGGCCGCAAGCATCGGTTCACCCCGGAGTCCTCGGTACGGATCCAACATCAGCTCGGAGCCGACATCATGTTCGCGTTCGACGAGTGCACCACCTTGATGAACACCCGCGGCTACCAGGAGAGGTCGGTGGCGCGGACGCAGGCCTGGGCGCTGCGATGTCTGGCCGAGCACCACAAACAGACAAAGGCGCGGGCCGACCGCCCGTACCAGGCACTGTTCGGGGTGGTCCAGGGAGCCCAGTACGAGGACCTGCGCCGCCAAGCAGCCCGGGACCTGGCGTCGCTGTCGGTGGCCGGGAGGTCGTTCGACGGGTACGGCATCGGTGGCGCGCTGGAGAAGGAGAATCTCGGCACCATCGTCGGCTGGGTGGCCCACGAGCTGCCGGAGGACAAGCCCCGGCACCTGCTCGGCATCTCCGAGCCGGACGACTTCTTCGCCGCGATCCAGGCCGGCGCCGATACCTTCGACTGCGTGTCGCCGTCCCGGGTGGCCCGCAACGCGGCGCTATACACCCGCGACGGCCGGTTCAACGTCAGCAACGCCTCGCAGCGGCGCAACTTCACGCCGGTGGATCCCGACTGTGACTGCTACACCTGCGCGAACTACACCCGCGCCTACCTGCACCATCTGTTCAAGGCGCGCGAGATGCTGGGCTGCACCCTGGCCACCATCCACAACGAACGGTTCATCGTTCGGCTGGTCGACAGCATCCGAGCCAGCATCGAGACCGGCGACTTCGAGGCGCATCAGGCGGACTTCCTGGGCCGCTACTACGCAGCCAAGCGCGGCACCTCATAACTTTGCTCTCGCTTCTTGATCGCCCCAATCAAGGCGTAGGTGAGCGGCAGGCAGATCACCTCGACGGCCACCTTGTAGAGATAGCCGACGACTGTATAGCTCACCAGGTCGCGAGTGGACAGGATGCCTGCGAACGCGATGGTGCAGAAGATGGCAGTGTCGGCGAACTCACCCACCACCGTGGAGCCGACCAACCGGGCCCACAGGGTCCTCTCCCTGGTCCGTTGCTTGATCTTCACCAGCACGTAGGCGTTGAGGAACTGGCCGGCCAGGTAGCCCGCCAAGCTGGCCAACACGATCCGCGGCACGAACCCCAGTACCGATATCCACGCCTGCTGGTTGGGCCAGCCAGGGGCGGGCGGCGAGAGGCTCACCACCCAGAAGGTGAGTGCTGCCACCGCTGCCAGGACGAAGCCGGTCACGATGGCCCGCCGGGCACGCTTCAGCCCGTACACCTCGGCCAGCACGTCGCCCAACACGTACGTCAGCGGAAACAGGAACGCCCCGCCGTCGGTGATGATGGCGTCGCCGATCAGCGGCAGGCTGAACGGGATGTCGAAGGCGATGGCCTTAGTCGCACCGATGTTGGAGATCAGCAACAACCCGCAGAAGGTGGCCAGGACCAGGTCGTAGCTACCCGTCAGACCCTTGGCATAGGAGGCGGTGTCTCCGGTTGGCTCGTCGGTCGTCGTGGCGCGGATTGTCACAACCAAGGATCCTAGCGCCGGCTGCTCTTTGGGAGGTCGGCCGGAAATCATTAGGATAGGTACTTCACACTGTCCATTTTCTGCGAGGAACTCCTGAACAGGTCAGACAACGCGGCTGCTGCCGCCAACGGAACCGCTGCACCGGTGTCGGGTGACACCGGGACCGAGGGGGCGCTGGTCGGTAGTCGACGTATCACCGTCCCGGCCTCGATCGACATGGTCAACATCCTCGGGTCTCGCGATGAGTTCCTCCGGATCCTGGAGCGCGAGCTGGAAGCCGATGTGCACGTCCGCGGCAACGAGATCACCCTGACCGGCCCCGCCGCTGCGCTGTCGCTCGGCGTCGATGTGATCAACGAGATGGTTACCGTGCTGCGCACCGGACAGGGCCTCACCGCTGACGCGGTCGAGCGGATCTGCACCATGCTGAACGCCCGGGAGGACGCCCGTCCCGCCGAGGTGCTTACCCAGAACATCCTGTCGTCTCGCGGCAAGACCATCCGACCGAAGACGCTGAACCAGAAGCGGTACGTCGACGCGATCGACAAGCACACCGTGGTCTTCGGCATCGGTCCCGCCGGCACCGGCAAGACCTACCTGGCCATGGCCAAGGCCGTCCAGGCGCTGCA
>CADCUO010000119.1 GCA_902805915.1 uncultured Propionibacteriaceae bacterium
GATGCAGCCTTCGAACGTACCTTCGAACGGGACAAGGACGAGCTCCGCGCACTGGGCGTCCCGATCGAGGTCGGCAGCTTCGACCCGCTGTTCGACGACGAGCCCGGCTACCGGATCCTGCCATCGGAGTTCGAGCTGCCGGCGTTCGACCTGGACGCCGAGGAGGCTGCGGTGGTGGGCGTTGCCGCCCGGGTCTGGCAACACGCCAGCATGGCCGAGTCGACGCAGAGCGCGATCGCCAAGCTGCGGGCGGCGGGGGTCGAGCCGGACGCGTCCCAGCTAGCGTCGCTAGAGCCCGCAGTGTCGGCCACGGAGCCTGCGTTCGAGCCGTTGTGGCACGCTGTCCTGGACCGTGCCCGGGTCTGTTTCACCTATCGGGAGGGGGTCAAGCGGACCCTGGAACCGTGGGGGATCACCTCCTCCAAGGGCCGCTGGTACGTGATCGGCCGTGACACGGACCGGGACGCGACCCGCATGTTCAAGCTGTCCCGGATCACCGACCTGCCGAAACGCGTCTCCCGAGCCGGCGCCTTCGACGTGCCGGCGGACCTGGACCTGCGCTCGCTGGCCCGCTCGCTGGCCCCCGCGGAACCGACGGCGGACGCCACCTTGGCGATCCTGCCGGGCAAGGCGCCGAGCCTGCGTCGCCGGGGCCAGCTCGGTACCACCTCGGTCAGTCTGCCGGTGGGCTTCGAGGTGGTGAAAGTCGGCTATGGCGACCTCACCACCATGGCGGAGGAAGTCAGCCGGTACGCCGCCGACGTCATCGTGCTCGACCCTCCGCAGCTGCGCGCGGCGGTCATCCAAGCCCTCACCCGGGTATCGGCCACAACCGAGCACGGGCTGGCCTCATGACCTCCCAGGCGCAGGTACGCCGGCTGCTCAGCCTGGTGCCGTACCTCCGCGAACACGACGGTGCCGCGATGAGCGATGTCGCAGCCGCCTTCGGGATCAGCACCAAGACCCTGCGCGAGGACCTGAACGTGTTGTGGATGTGCGGCATGCCCGGGCTCAGCCCGGGCGACCTGATCGAGATCGACATGGACGCCGTCGACGGTGAGGGCGTCATCCACCTCAGCAACGCCGACTACCTGACCAGGCCGCTGCGGCTGGCCGCCGACGAGGCGCTGGCGCTGGTGCTGGCGCTCCGTACCCTCAAGGAGGTCGCAGGTCCGGGGGAGCGCAACGCGATCGACCGCGCCCTGGTGAAGCTGGAGGCCGCCGCTGGGGACACCGGAGCCACCGGACAGGCATCGGTCAGTGTGACCGCGGCCCGGGAGGAGGTGCAGGCCCGGGTGAACGAGGGGCTGCTGCGCCGCAAGCGGCTGGACCTGACCTACGACGTCGCGTCCCGGGCCGAGACGACGCGGCGGATGGTGGACCCGCTCCGCGTGTTCGTGCTGGAGGGATACGGCTACCTGGAGGCCTGGTGCCACTCGGCGACCGCCCTGCGCACCTTCCGGCTGGACCGGATCGCCGCAGTTGAGGTCAGCGACATCGACGTCGAGCACCATGACGTGGTGCTGAAGGACCTGTCCACCGGCTGGTTCGACGCGCTCAAAGATGCTCCCGTGGTGACCCTCCAGCTCGAGCCGGAGGCGGCCTGGGTGGCGGAGTACTACCCGACGGACGCAGTGCAGGCCGATGCCGACGGGAGTCTGCTGGTCTCACTTCGGGTGACCGATCCAGCCTGGCTGCGCGGGCTGCTGCTCCGGCTCGGCGGGCGAGCCCGGGTGGTGGCGCCATCCGGGGCCGGCGACTCTGCGGCGGAGGCGGCCCAGGAGGCGTTGCACCAGTACCACGCCCTCTTCGGCTAGGCTGCTCCGCGTGATCTGGGTCGTTGTCTTCGGCGCCATCGCGTTGGCTGGGCTGGTCGTGATAGTCAGCTACGGCGTCTGGCTGGCACACCGGGTGGCCGATGTGGCCAGCGAGCTGGCGGTGCTGGGCGCGCAGGCGGGGCAGCTGGGCGAGCTGCTTGCCCAGGTTGAGGTTCCGCCGGCCGGTCTCGGTACCCATGGTGCTCCCGGCCCACGTACGGTTGTTCGAGCCGATCACGGGATTCACGACGTAGGATGAGATCGACGTGGCAGGCGTCACGTTGGAAAAGAGGAAATCATGGCTCCGCTGGCGATGTTTGGTCTGGGCGTACCCGAGCTGCTCATCATCTTGGCCGTTGTGCTGCTGCTTTTCGGCGGCTCCCGGCTCGCCGGTCTCGGGAAGAGCACCGGGAGGGCGCTGAAGGAGTTCAAGGAAGAGACCAAGGGTCTCACCAAGGACGAGTCCGCCAAGACCGCGGACCCGGGCCAGGTCCACACCAGTCGACCGCTGGACGCCGCCGGCAACGAGTGGCCGCAGCAGTCCGCGCCGACCAACCGGCCCGACCCGACCATCTCCGACGTCCGCAAAGACGTCTAAGTAGCTGCTTGGCGACGTGGCGTTAACTGTTCTGGGGCGGCCGGTCCGCTTCAGCCTGGCCTGGCTGAAGCCGCCGCCGATTCCGCCGGACGGGTCGATGTCGCTGTTCGAGCACCTGCGCGAACTGCGATACCGGCTCGTCGTTGCCTCTGCTGCCATCATCCTCGGCATGATCGCCTGCTCGTTCTTCATGGACGAGCTGTTCGACATCCTCCGGCACCCCTACGACGTCGCCATCGCCGACCTCAAGGCACGTCGCCCCGACCTGGACACCACACTCGTGAACTCGGGCATCTCCTCACCGTTCACCTTGTATCTGAAGATCGCGATGGTCGGCGGTCTGGTGCTGACGGCTCCGGTGTGGCTCTACCAGCTGTGGGCGTTCATCATGCCGGGGCTGCTGGCCAAGGAGAAGAAGTGGGCGCTGATCTTCATGGGCGCCGCCAGCCCGCTGTTCTTCGCCGGTGTGGCAGTGGGCTACATCGTGATGCCGAAGGGCATCTCGGTGCTGCTCGGTTTCACCCAGGCGGGCATCACCAACCTGCAGGACATCACAGCATTCCTGTCGTTCCTGCTGCGGGTGATGGTGGTCTTCGGGATCGCCTTCTTGATCCCGCTGCTGGTGTTGATGCTGAACATCGTGGGCGTGGTGAAGGCGCACCAGCTGAGCAAGTACCGGGTGTACGTCATCTTCGGCACCTTTGTCTTCGGAGCCATCGCGACCCCGTCCACCGACCCGTTCTCGATGCTCGCCCTGGCGGCGCCGATGACCGTGCTCTTCCTGGTCGCCGAGGTGATGGCGCATGTGCTGGACCGGCGTAAGGCGCGCCGGATCGCCTCCGACGACATGCTGGTCCGCAACAGCGTTGCCGGGGACAAGGCCCTGAAAGAGCTGGACGCCAGCGAGGACGATGACTCCAGCGGGTCCACAGATCCCGGCAAAGCCGAGTGAGCTCTCGTCTGACCCTGGTCGTGAACCCCTCGTCCGGGAAGGGCCGCGCCTTGGAGCTGCTGCCCCAGGTGGCTGGGCGGCTGCGGGATTCAGGCAACGAGCTCGAAATCTTGCTCAGCCGTGACTTCGCCGAGGCTCGCACCATGACCGACTACGCGGTCGACTCTGGCGCCGACGTCTTGGTGGTGATGGGCGGGGACGGGATGATGCACCTCGGCGTCAACAGCTGCGCCCGGAACGGCTCCGTCGACAAGCCGCAGACGACCCTGGGGATGATTCCGGCCGGTACGGGCAACGACCTCTGCCGGGGCATCGGGCTGGACCCAGGTGACGCGTTGGCGGCTGCGGAGACGATCGCCCGAGGACATACCAGGCTGATCGACCTGGCCCGGATCCACGACCGCTACGTCGGCGCCGTCGTGGCGAGCGGCTTCGACGCCCTGGTGAACCGCCGCGCCAACGAGATGCCGTGGCCACGGGGGTCCATGCGGTACCCGCTGGCCACGCTGGCCGAGCTCCGGGTGTTCTCCCCGCTGCCGTACCGGCTGACCATCGACGGTGTGGTCCGGGAGCTGCAGGCAATGCTCGTTGCCGTCGGCAACACCTCCTCCTACGGCGGCGGGATGAAGATCTGCCCCAATGCCGACCCGACCGACGGCCTGCTGGACGTGACGATCATCCATCCGGTGGGCGGGATGAAGCTGCTCCGGTTGCTGCCGCAGATGTACTCCGGCCGATTCGCCCGGGACGCCTGCGTGGAGCAGCTGCGGGCTCGGGAGATCACAGTCGACGGGCCCGGCCTGGTCGGCTTCGGAGACGGCGAGATGATCGGCGCCGCGCCGCTGCGGATCACCTCGGTGCCGCAGGCCATCCCGGTGCTCGCGCCGCTCGACTGAGCATCGAAACCACCGGGTAACTTGGGGGCCATCATGGCCAACCCCATTCCCGACCACGATGCAGAGCCGAGTCCGGCGCAGGCGTACGCGCGGTTCCGCAGCGCCCAGATGAGCCCGCAGCTCACCGCCTTCGCCGACACCTACAGCTTCCCGTTCGACGACTACCAGCGGGAGGCCTGTGCCCATGTCGAGTCGGGGTCGGGTGTGCTGGTCGCTGCACCGACGGGAGCCGGCAAGACGATCGTCGGGGAGTTCGCCGTCTTCCTCGCCATGCAGCGGGGCCGAAAGTGCTTCTACACCACACCGATCAAGGCGCTGTCCAACCAGAAGTACGCCGACCTGGTACGCCGCTACGGTGCTGTGTCGGTCGGGCTGCTGACCGGTGACTCCTCGATCAACCCCGACGCGCCGATCGTGGTGATGACCACCGAGGTGCTGCGGAACATGATCTACGCCGGCTCGTCGACCCTGGCCAACCTGGGGTTCGTCGTGATGGACGAGGTGCACTACCTGGCCGATCGCTTCCGGGGTGCTGTCTGGGAGGAGGTCATCATCGGCCTGGCCGAGTCCATCCAGGTCGTGGCGCTGTCGGCGACCGTGAGCAACGCCGAGGAGTTCGGCGACTGGCTGTCGGAGGTCCGCGGCGAGATGGCGGTGGTGGTCTCCGAGCGCCGGCCGGTGCCGTTGTTCCAGCACGTGCTGGTGGGAAAGACGCTCTACGACCTGTTCGCCGACATCGCCCCCACAGCTCATGAGGCGCCCAGCCAGGCCAAGTCCGACGTCAACCCGGCGCTGGTCCGGATAGCGCGGGAGGAGTCCAAGCACGTCCGGGACGACTCCCGGAGGCCCCGCGGCCGCAGCGGCAAGGGCAAACGCGTCGTCGGGTACGGCAGCGGCTCCTACGGCGGCGGAGCGCACCGGTCCCGGTACGACGGCCCCGGCGAGCGGCCCCGGTCGCTGGTGGTGCCGTCACGCTACGACGTGGTTGAGGCGCTGGACGCCGACGCGCTGCTGCCGGCGATCATCTTCATCTTCTCCCGGGTGGGCTGCGACGCGGCGGTACGTCAGCTGCTGTCGTCGGGGATCCGGCTGACCAACGCGGCGGAGCGCCAGGAGATCGGCGCCATCGCGGCTCGGCATGTCGCCGGACTCAGCGACGCCGACCGGCGGGTGCTCGGCTATGACCTTTTCGTCGAGGCGCTGGTCCGTGGCGTCGCGGCCCACCATGCCGGCATGCTGCCTGCCTTCAAGGAGTGCGTCGAGGAGGCCTTCGTCCGCGGACTTATCAAGGTCGTGTTCGCCACCGAGACCCTGGCGCTGGGCATCAACATGCCGGCTCGCAGCGTGGTGCTGGAGAAGCTGGTCAAGTACAACGGCGACACCCACGCCGACATCACCCCAGGTGAGTACACCCAGCTCACCGGGCGGGCGGGCCGGCGGGGGATCGACGTGGAAGGTCACGCAGTCGTGCTGTGGCAGCCAGGCCTCGATCCGCGCGCGGTGGCCGGACTCGCCTCACGCCGTACCTATCCGTTGAAGTCCTCTTTCGCGCCGACGTACAACATGGCCGTGAACCTGGTCGGCAGCGTCGGCCGGGACCGCGCCCGTACCCTGCTGGAGCAGTCCTTCGCCCAGTTCCAGTCGGACAAGTCCGTGGTGGGCTGGGCCCGGACGCTGGCCAAGAACACCGAGGCGATCCAGGCGTACCTGGAGTCGGCGCAGTGCGACCGCGGCGACTTCGCCGAGTACGCCCGCCTGCGGGAGCGGATCTCCGAGCTCGAGGCTGCCATCGCGCGCGAGCGGAAGGCCGACCGTCGGGCGGAGGCGCTGCAGGCGCTGCTGAACCTGAAGCCTGGCGACATCATCTGGGTGCCCAGCGGCAAGACCCGCGGCTGGGTGGTGGTAATCGATCCCGACCCGCGCAGCGACCGGGACGGCCCGCGGCCGCTGGTGCTCACCGAGGACCGGCACGTGCGTCGGCTGAGCCTGGTCGACTTCCCGACCCCAGCGGTCCCGGTGTCGCGGATGAAGGTGCCTAAGCAGTTCAACGCGAAAGAGCCCGCGTCGCGGCGGAACCTGGCGGCAGCGTTCAGGTCCAAGCTGTCCACGGTCGACCTCGACCCGTCCCGGCACCGGCTGAGTGCGGTGGACAGCGACCTGATGCAGCAGGTGGTGGAGGCGCGCGAGCAGTTGAGACGGCATCCGTGCCACGACTGCCCGGACCGGGAAATGCATGCCCGGTGGGCGGAACGGGCGATCCGGCTGGAACGGGAGAACGCCCGGACCCAGGCTCGGGTGTCCACCCGCACCAACACCATCGCCACCCACTTCGACAAGATCTGCCTGGTGCTGCAGTCACTGGGCTATCTCAGTGGGAAGGACGGCAACGAGGTCACCGACGACGGCCGGATGCTGTCGCGCATCTACGCCGAACTCGATCTGGTGGCGGCTGAATGCATCCGGGCCGGGGTGTTCGACAACCTGACGCATCCTCAGCTGGCAGCGGTGCTGGCAAGCCTGGTGTACGAGTCGCGGCGCACCGACGACGGCGCTCGGCGTCCCCGGATGCCGGACGCGGCCAGCGAGGCGGCGATGGTGGCGCTGCGACGGATCTGGCGGGAGGTGTCGCTGGTGGAGCGGGACGCCCGGCTGGAGCGCGGTCCCGAACCCGATATCGGCTTCAGCGAGGCGGCCTACGGCTGGGCGGCGGGTCGTCCGCTGTCCGTGGTCCTGGCCGAGAGCGGCCTGACCGCCGGCGACTTCGTCCGCTGGGTACGCCAGGTGCTGGACTTCGCAGAGCAGATCGCCGACGCGGCCGGCCCCGGGCCACTGCGGCGAACCGCACGGCACGCGGTGCAGTCGATGCGCCGCGGTGTGGTGGCGTTCGTACCGGAGGTGGAGGACGTGGAGCAGACCGGTTCGCTAAGCTGAGCGGGCCGCCCTCGGACGCCGCGGCTAGGGTCCGAACTAGAGTGACACCCCGTGACGATTCGTAAAGACCAGACGCTGAAGGAGCTCAGCGACTTCGCCCGGCTCGTGGTGCGCGCCGGGTACCTGCCGCGGTCCGCGGTGCTGACCGAGGTGGGTGAATTTGTCCGCGCCGAGCTGGACGACGCCGACGCGTCGGCACAGCTGACTGAGCAGCTGGTCGGGCGGGCCGAGACGCAGCTGGACAAGGAGATGCGGACCTGGCCGGAGCGTACCGATAACGACGCGCTCACAGCAGCGCTGGCTGATCTCCGCAGCCGCGGCTACCTGCTGCTGGAGTACTGCCAGGACCACTTCGACGCCACCGCCGCGCTGCGGGCCGGGCCGGAGGCCGCAGGCATCGTGTTCTTCACCGAGACCGATGTCTGGCACGCCATCACCGAGCGGATGCTAGAGCTCAAGGTCTGGCACGCCGACACCTCCAACGTCGTCGCCGCCGACCCGGAGCTGACCATGGTGTTGGAGGTGCTGCAGCGCCACGGCCTGTCGGCACGGTTCGACGAGGGCCGGATCGAGGTCACCGTGACGTGGCGCCGACGCCCGTCGATACGCTGAACCCGACCAGCAGCACAAATATCGTGCCGGTACAGAGTCAGGACGCCTGGCTCACCGTGGACATGTTGAAGTCGGGGACCCGGACCGGCGGCATCGCCGTACGGGTGAAGAAGTCGCTCCACTCCCGCGGCAGTGTCTGCTCGGCCACGCCGACCTCGGTGATCCGCTGCAGCAGCTCGACCGGCGACTCGTTGAACCGGAAGTTGTTGACCGCACCGGTGACCTCCCCGTTCTCGACCAGGTAGACGCCGTCGCGGGTCAGCCCGGTCAGCAGCAGCCGCTCCGGGTCGACCTCGCGGATGTACCACAGACAGGTCAGCAGCAGACCCCGCGTCGTGGACCCGATCATCTCCTGCAGGCTGCGGTTGCCGTCGGCCGCCATGATCAGGTTGTCCACCGGCGCAGCCACGGGCGCATTGGTCTTCGTCGCCCACGCCCGGTTCCGCCGCAGCTGGACGAGCTTGCCCTCGACAATCCAGTCGGTGGCCGCCAACGGCATGCCGTTGTCAAACGCTGAGGTGGTGCTGCCGTCGGAGGACTCGGCCACGACGAACGGGACACATTCCAACCCGGGCCGCATCGGATCTGAGCTGAGCGTGATCGGCAGTGCAGCCAGCTGGTCCCCGATCCGCGAGGTGCCCTCGGGTCCGGCGAAGACGTTCCGGCCCTCCTCCGCGTCTCGAGCGTTCGCGGTCCAGTAGGCATAGATCATCAGATCCGCCACGGCCGAGGGCGGCAGCAGGGCCTCGTACCGGCCGGCCGGGAGGTCGATGCGGTTGGCCGACCAACCGAGCCGGGTGGTCACCGTCCTATGCAGCGCGGTGACGTCGACGTCGCTGAAGTCGCGGGTGGACGCACCCACCCAGGCCGAGTCAGCGAAGTCGGGGCTCTTGGCGTTGAGCTCGAACCGTCCGGTGGGCTCGACCGCGCGGCGCCGCAAACCGTTGCTGTTTCCCAGGTAGACCGTGGTCACGATGTGCTCCGCAAAGCCGAACAACAGGTTGCCGAGCTCAGCGGCCGACTGGAACGCCGCGCCGAGCGCGGGGGCGAGGTCGGCGAAGACGGTGATGTCGGTCGTCGCCGGCGGATCTTGCCAGGGGTCACCGTGCGGATAGTCCTCGATCAGCGGCATCGCATCCTCTGCCGGTCCGCCGGACCGGGCCAGCTGCTCGGCGGCGGCGACCAGCCCGGGTACGGCGGCCGCTTCGCTGACCTCCCGGCTGAGGGTGCCGACGGCGGTGCCGCCCTTGACCTCGGCAATTGAGACCACAGTCAGGCTCCGGCTGGCCATCTGGCCGTTGGTGGTCAGCTCGTTGGCCGCCCAACGCAGGTTCGCCTCGGTGGTCTCCCGCACGATCACCGTGGTCGGCAGGGTCGCGACGGCCAGGGCCTGCTCGACCAGATCCTGGACGCTGACCTGCTTCGTCGCCATCACTGGCCTCCCTCGGTCACGGTGTTCAAGATGTTGACGTTGCGGAACAGCGCCGACGGGCACCCGTGGGAGACCGGGGCCGACTGGCCCGGCTGGCCTTTCCCGCAGTTGAAGGCGCCACCCAGGACATAGGTGTCGGCGTTCCCGACTGCCGCCATGGATCCCCAGAAGTCGGTGGTGGTGGCCTGGTAGGCCAGATCACGCAGCTGGCCGGTGATCTTGCCGTTGGTGATGGCGAAGAACCGCTGCCCGGTGAACTGGAAGTTGTAGCGCTGCATGTCGATCGACCACGACTTGTCGCCGACCACGTAGATGCCGTGGTCAACGCCGGCGATCAGCTCCTCGGTGGACGGGCCGTCCGCGTCCGGCTGCAGCGACACGTTGGGCATGCGCTGCATCGGGATGTGCCCGGGGGAGTCGGCGTAGGCGCAGCCGTTGGACCGGCCAAGCTGTTTCGCAGCAGCCATCTGCCGGTTCAGCTGGTAGCCGACCAACGTGCCCTCGGAGACGAGGTCGAACGTCTGAGCCTCGACACCCTCGTCGTCGTAGCCGATGGTGGACAGCCCGTGCTCGACCTGCCGGTCACCGGTGACGTTCATCACCGGACTGCCGTACCGCAAGGTCCCCAGCTGGTCGAAGGTGGCAAACGAGGTTCCGGCGTACGCGGCCTCGTAGCCCAGCGCCCGGTCGAGCTCGGTGGCATGGCCGACCGACTCGTGGATGGTGAGCCACAGGTTGCTCGGGTCGATCACGAGGTCGTAGCGGCCGGCCGCGACGGACTCGGCCTTGACGTGGCCGGCGAGATGGTCGGGCAGCTCGGCGATCTCGGCGTCGAAGTCCCAGCCGGTCCCGGTCAGGTACTCCCAGCCCCGCCCCGCCGGCGGCGCCAGCGTACGCATCGAGGAGTAGCCACGCTCATCCACGCAGACGGCGGTGAAGTCGGGCTGGATCCGGACCCGCTGCTGGGTGGTGGAGGTGCCGTTGGAGTCGGCGTAGAACTTGTTCTCCTGCACGTACCAGAGGTTGGCGTCGGTGTGGCTGACGCCATCGGAGCTGAGCAACCGATCGGACAGGTCCAGCAGTCGGGCCTGCTTCTCGCTCTCCGCCACGTCGAAGGGGTTGACGTCGTAGCTGGAAACCCAGGACGCATCGGCATAGGTCGGCTCGGGCGACAGCTCGATCGGGGTACGCACCAGCGGCCGGGACACCCGGGCAGTGGCGACCGCCTGATTGGCCACCAACACCGCCGCGTCGGTCGTCAACGGGATACCCGAGGCGAAGCCCCAGGCGCCGTCGACGATGACGCGGACACTCAGGCCCAGGGTCTCGCTGTCTGTGCTGGTAGCCAGCGAGCGGTCCCGGAAGGTACGGAACGCCTGCCGGATCCGCTCGATCCGTACGTCGGCGTGACTGGCCCCCAACTGACGGGCCCGGGCGAGCGCGGCATCGGCCAGCGTGGTCAGGCCCAGCGCCAGGAACGTCTCGTCCAGGGTGTTCATGACCGCAGCGTAGCCCGCCGGCGCCGATTGGCCAGCGACCGGGCGAGGCCGGGGGGAGATGACTACGGCCGACGGGGTCGACGATGCCGGGGCGGATTCGTGGAGCCGCCTCCGGTCGCACCTGGATAGAGTTGTGGCCATGACGGTTGCGGTTCGGGTCATTCCGTGTCTGGATGTGCACGGCGGTCGGGTGGTGAAGGGCATCAACTTCGTCGACCTCCGCGACGCCGGCGACCCGGTCGAGCTGGGCCACGTCTACGACGCCGAAGGAGCCGACGAGCTCACCTTCTTGGACATCTCCGCCTCCGTTGAGGGGCGGGAGACCACATTGGAGGTGGTGCGGCGCACTGCCGAGACCGTCTTCATCCCGCTCACCGTCGGCGGCGGGATAAGCACGGTCCGTGACGTCAATGTGTTGCTGCGGGCCGGCGCCGACAAGGTAGCCATCAATACCGGTGCCATTCACCGGCCCCAGGTGATCGCAGAGATCACCCGCCAGTTCGGCAACCAGGTGCTGGTCCTGTCGGTTGATGCGCGCCGAGCCCTCGACCAGCCCTCCGGTTATGAGGTGACCACCCATGGCGGCCGGAAGAGCGCCGGGCTGGATGCGGTGGAGTGGGCCCGTCGGGGAGCCGATCTGGGCGTCGGGGAGATCCTGCTCAACTCGATGGATGCTGACGGGACCACGGCCGGCTTCGACCTGGAGATGATCTCCGCGGTCCGGCGGGTGGTGGATGTGCCGCTGATCGCCTCCGGCGGCGCCGGAGCGGCTGAGGACTTCCCGCCCGCCATCGAGGCCGGTGCCGACGCCGTGCTTGCTGCCACCGTGTTCCATTTCGGTACGTTACGGGTCGCCGACGTCAAGGCGGCGATCGCGGCCGCCGGCTATCCCGTCCGCAACGCAGTAGAGATCGTCCCAGCCAGCTGACCGCGCTGTGCCCCGTCGCAACGGTCTACCAGCACACCCACGACCCTGAGGAGACACCGGATGCGAGTGTGGTTGCCGTACGCCGACACCGACGAGGCGGAGCGGCGGCTCGGCGGGCTGCCGGATGGGGTGGAGGTGGACTGTTATCGAGCAGACGGCGACGAGCTGCCGGACTCCATCGTCCAGGTCGAGTTCTATGTGCTGCCGTACATGCGGGGGGCTGAGGTGCTGTCCCGGGCCAACGAGATGACCAGTCTCAAGGTGGTGCAGACCCTCACCGCGGGCTATGAGAACTTCCTGCCGTACGTCCCCGACGGTGTCACCTTGTGCAACGCCGCCGGCGTGCACGACGCCAGCACCGCTGAGTTGGCGCTCGCCCTGGCCCTTGCCAACGGTCGCCACCTCGATGACTTCGCCCGGAACCAGACCAGGGGAGAGTGGTCGCCGCAGATGGGCCAGGCGCTGGCCGACCAGCGGGTGCTGATCATCGGCTACGGGCACATCGGCGCGGCGATTGAGCGGCGGCTGGCTGGGTTCGAGGTCGAGTCGGTGACCCGGGTCGCGCGCCGCGCCCGCCACGGCGACGTCCCGGTCCACGCCATCGACGAGCTGCCCGACCTGCTGCCCGAGGCTGACGTCATCTTCGTGATCGCCCCGCTGACTCCGGACACCGAGAACCTGATCGACGTACACGCCCTGGCGCTGCTTCCCGACGGCGCGCTGCTGGTGAACGTGGCCCGGGGCAAGCTGGTCGACACCGACGCGCTGGTGGCCGAGACCTCCTCGGGTCGGCTGCGGGCAGCCCTGGATGTGACGGAGCCGGAACCGCTGCCGAACGACCACCCGTTGTGGACCATCCCCGGTGTGGTCATCTCACCGCACGTCGGCGGAGCGTCGTCGGCCTTCTTTCCTCGGGCCGACCGGCTCATCGCCGCCCAGCTGAGACGGTTCGCCGCCGGCCAGGAACTAGAGAACATCATCCGATGAGCGAGCCCAGCAGCGACCCCGACTGCCTGTTCTGTGGCATCGCGAACGGCACCGTGCCCTCGCGGACGGTGTACGAAGATGATCATGCGCTGGCTTTCCTCGACCTGGGCGCCTGGCACCGGGGCCACACCCTGGTCATCCCCAAGCGGCACGCCGCCGACCTGGTGTCCGGACCAGCTCTGATGGCCGACCTCGGCCCAGCCATCGACGCCACCGCACGGTTGCTGGTGGACCGGCTGGATGCCGACGGCTTGAACCTGTTGTCGTCGGCGGGACCGGTGGCCGGCCAGACCGTCCTGCACCTTCACGTCCACCTGATCCCGCGGTACGCCGACCGGCCCGGGCTGGCCAACCTCGTCGACCCGACGCCGGTCAGCCCAGCCGAGCTCGACGCCGTACACGCCCGGCTCACGGGGGGACGGTGACCACGACGGCGCCGGTGAGAGCAGCGGCGTCGTCGCGGGGCCGAGCCGCGCGTCGACTGGCGGTGGAGCTGGTGCCGCCGTTGCTGGTGGCGTTGTTGATCTTGCCGTTCGTGATCGCGCACGGTTCCTTCTGGCCATGGCGGCCCTCCACCATCGACCTCGAGGTGTACGTGTACGCCGTCAAGGACATGCTGGCAGGCAAGGACATCTACGCCACCACCACACCGTTCTGGGAGCTGTACTTCATCTACCCACCGATCGCCGCGGTGCTGATGGTGCCGCTGGCGTTCGGACCGTACGCAATGTGGCAGGTGGTCTGGACCGCGGTGCTGATTCTGGCTCAGCAGTCGGTGCTGCGTCGCTGCGGCGTCCCCCGCGGCTGGAGGCTCGGCCTGATCGGCGCCGCGGTCGTGCTCGCGATGGAGCCGATCCGGACCACGTTGGGCTACGGGCAGGTCAACACGATGCTGATGGCGCTGGTGGTCGCCGACCTGCTGCCCGACGCACCAGGGGAACGGCGCCGAATCCCCCAGGGCACGCTGATCGGGCTGGCGGCTGCCGTCAAGCTCACCCCCGCGCTCTTCGTCCTGTTCGCGTTCAGCATCGGCAAGGTCCGGCTGGCGGTGACAGCCATGGTTGCGTTCGTGGCCTTCACCGCTGTAGGTGCGATCTTTCTGTGGCAGGAGACCCTGGCGTTCTGGTTCGGCCTGTCCGGGGGTGACACCCGGACCGCCTCGCCGCTGTACACCGGGAACCAGTCGCTGCTGGGCGTGTTCTTCCGACTGTCCGGCTCGTCGGTGACCACCACGGTGCTCGGGCTCGCCGCCGCCGGCATCGTGGCGCTGCTGGCCGTGGTCGTCGCGGCGCACTGGTGGCGGCGTGGGGAACGGGTTTTCGCGGTTGCCCTCGTCGGTCTGGCTACGTGTCTTGCTTCGCCACTGTCCTGGACCCACCACTACGTCTGGATCCTGCCGATGGGGGTCGCGGTCTTCCGCCCCCGGCTCCCTCGCTGGGCCCGCGGCCTGGCCGGCTTCTGGGTCCTGTGGGTCTGCGCCTGCCTGCCGCTGGCCGTTCTCCCGTACGCCGGCAACCGCGAGCGCTTCTACACCGTCGGACAGCAGATCGTGGCCAACCTTGGTCCGGCGCTGGGAGTGGCGCTGGTCGTGGGGCTGACCTGGCAGCTGATCTCGCGATCCAGATCACGGCTGCAGGCGGCAGCGGTGTCAGCGTAGATTTGCGCCCATGACGTCTGAGACCCTGACCGAGGAAGCAGCCGCGCCCAGCACCGAGCCAGAAGTCGACATCAAGCCCCGCTCCCGGGTCGTGACCGACGGCCTGGAGGCCACCGCGTCGCGCGGCATGCTTCGTGCGGTCGGC
This sequence comes from uncultured Propionibacteriaceae bacterium, assembly GCA_902805915.1. Taxonomy (GTDB): domain Bacteria; phylum Actinomycetota; class Actinomycetes; order Propionibacteriales; family Propionibacteriaceae; genus Microlunatus. The sequence goes on from CADCUO010000119.1 coordinate 14,455, forward strand.
ATGAAGGATGAGGACTTCAGCAAGCCTCAGGTCGGGGTGGCGTCCAGCTGGAACGAGATCACCCCCTGCAACCTGTCACTGGACCGGCTGGCGAAGGCGGTCAAAGAAGGCGTCCACGCCGCCGGCGGGTACCCGCTGGAGTTCGCCACCATCTCAGTCTCCGACGGCATCTCGATGGGCCACAACGGGATGCACTACTCACTGGTGTCCCGGGAGATCATCGCCGACTCGGTGGAGACGGTGATGATGGCCGAGGCACTGGACGGCTCGGTGCTGCTGGCGGGCTGTGACAAGTCGCTGCCCGGCATGTTGATGGCGGCCGCCCGCCTCGACCTGGCCTCGGTCTTCTTGTACGCCGGCTCCATCATGCCGGGGAAGGTGGGGGACCGCGACGTCACCATCATCGACGCCTTCGAGGCAGTCGGTGCCTGCCTGAAGGGCCTGATCACGCGGGAGCAGGTGACCGAGATCGAGAAGGCGGTCTGCCCCGGCGAGGGCGCCTGCGGCGGCATGTACACCGCCAACACCATGGCCAGCGCGGCCGAGGCGCTCGGCATGGCCCTGCCCGGGTCGTCCGCTCCGCCGGCGATCGACCGTCGCCGCGACGGGTACGCCGAGCGCAGCGGCGCAGCCGTCGTCGAGCTGCTCCGCCGCGGCATCACCGCCCGCCAGATCATGACCAAGCCGGCGTTCGAGAACGCAGTCGCCGTGGTGATGGCGCTGGGTGGCTCCACCAACGCGGTGCTGCACCTGCTGGCCATCGCCAACGAGGCCGAGGTCGACCTCACCCTCGACGACTTCGTCCGGGTCGGGAAGACCGTTCCGCACCTGGGCGACCTGAAGCCCTTCGGCCGGTACGTGATGAACGATGTCGACAAGGTCGGCGGCGTACCGGTGGTGATGAAGGCGCTGCTGGATGCCGGCCTCCTGGACGGGAACTGCCTCACGGTGACCGGCAAGACAGTGGCGGAGAACCTGGCCGAGATCGCCCCGCCCGACGTTGACGGGACGATCATCCGGGCGCTGAGCAACCCCATGCACCCGACCGGCGGCATCACCATCCTGCACGGCTCGCTGGCCCCCGAGGGTGCGGTGGTGAAGAGCGCCGGCTTCGACCAGGACGTGGTCACCGGCACCGCACGCGTCTTCGACGGCGAACGGGCGGCGATGGACGCGCTGGAGGACAACACCATCACTGCCGGCGACGTGGTGGTGATCCGTTACGAAGGCCCCAAGGGCGGTCCCGGGATGCGGGAGATGCTGGCCATCACCGGTGCCATCAAGGGGGCCGGGCTGGGCAAGGACGTCATGCTGATCACCGACGGTCGCTTCTCGGGCGGCACCACAGGCCTGTGCGTCGGACATATCGCGCCCGAGGCAACCGACGGCGGACCGATCGCACTGGTACGCGACGGCGACACGATCACCCTGGACGTGGCGAACGGTCGACTGGACGTGGACGCCACGGCCGAGGAGCTGCAGCGGCGCCGTCAGGAGTGGATTCCGACCCCCAGACCCGTTCCACGGGGCGTGCTGGCCAAGTACGCCAAGCTGGTGCAGTCGGCCAACCTCGGCGCGATCTGCGGTTGACCGCTATCCGGCTGCAGCCTTTGACCCGGGGCAAGGTCGCATCGCTGGGCGACGTAGGCGCCCGCTGGCTCGCCGAGCTACCGGCCGTACTCGCCCAGCTGGAACGGACCTGGTCCATCACCGTGGGCAGGCCACTTCCCGGCGGCAGCTGCTCCTACGTTGCTCGGGCCACCCGGCGCAACGGCGAGCACCTGGTGCTCAAGGTGGCAGTCCCCAATGACGACCTTGCCGCCCAGGTGCGCACGCTGGAGCGGGCCGACGGCCGCGGGTACGTCCGGCTGATCAGTTTCGACCGAGCGCGCAACGCCGTGCTGCTGGAGTCGCTGGGCCACCCGCTGGAACGTTCCGGTGCGTCGCCGGAGCAGCAGCTGGCCACGTTGGCCGACACGCTGCGGATCGCGTGGCGGCCGGTCGGGGACGCGCCGCTCCCCGAACCGGGACAGGACAAGGCCAGCGGCCTGCACACTCTCATCGCCCAGCTGTGGCCGCAGCTCGGCCATCCCGGGTCGGAGCGGGTGGTGCACCAGGCACTCGAGTACGCCGACCAGCTACGCACCCCCGACCCCGAAGAGCTGGTGGTCGTGCACGGTGACCCACACCCTGGCAACGCGCTGGCTGTCCCTGGCCGCAGGCCCGGAGCGGAGACCGGATACTGCTTCGTGGACCCGGACGGGTTCGTGGCCGACCGTGCATACGACCTCGGCGTCGCGCTGCGGGACTGGGTGGGACGCCTCGGCGGTGACGATGCGCGCGCGACGGCGGAGCGTTACGCCGAGCTGCTGGCCGCCCGGTCCGGGGTGGACCTGACCCGGATCTGGCAATGGGGCTACCTGGAGCGGGTCTCCACCGGCCTGTACGTGATGTCGTTCGGTGGGATCGAGTTAGGTCAAGGCTTCCTCCGCTCGGCGCAGCGGTTGGTGGACTAGCAGCGCGGAAGTGCCGCTTTACTAGGGTGTCCGAGCGTCCTTCCAGATGGCAAGACCGGTCGGAGCGCCGGTTGACTCTCCCGGCAGGATGAGTGATCGTGTTCGTATGCGTTTGTGCATTCTCGTAGTTATAAAGCGTGTCGGCTGAGCAAACCGCTCAACCACCGACACGCTCCCTCGTCTGCCTTCGGGCGGCGGGGGTTTTTTGTTGCACGAGAGGACCGACACCGCAGGCGTAGCATCCGAGTAGTTCACCGTACGGGCAAGGAGATTCGATGGCTGACAGGGCCGCCGCAGCAGAGCTCACTGGAGCGCAGTCGCTCGTGAAGTCGCTCGAGCAGGTCGGGGCGGACACGGTGTTCGGCATCCCCGGCGGCGCCATCCTGCCCGCCTACGACCCGCTCTACGACTCAGACACCGTCCGCCACATCCTGGTACGGCACGAGCAGGGAGCCGGGCACGCGGCTGAGGGCTATGCGGTGGCCACCGGCCGGGTGGGGGTCTGCATGGCAACCTCAGGACCTGGCGCCACCAACCTGGTCACCCCGCTGGCCGACGCGCACATGGACTCGGTGCCCATCGTGGCGATCACCGGCCAGGTGGCGGGTGCGTCGATCGGTACCGACGCCTTCCAGGAGGCCGACATCCGCGGCATCACAATGCCGATCACAAAGCATAACTTCCTGGTCACCCGGCCAGAGGACATTGCTGAAGCCATCGCCTCAGCGTTCCACATCGCCAGTACCGGCCGGCCGGGACCGGTTCTGGTCGACATCACCAAGGACGCTCTGCAGGCGCGGTCGACGTTCACCTGGCCCCGCCAGCTCAACCTTCCCGGCTACCGCCCGGTGACCAAGCCGCACGGCAAGCAGGTCCGCGAGGCCGCCAAGCTGATCAGCCAGTCGACCCGACCGGTGCTGTACGTCGGTGGCGGTGTCGGCAAGGCGGGCGCAGCCGCCGAGCTGAAAGAGCTCGCCGAGCTGACGGGTATCCCGGTGGTGACCACGCTGATGGCGCTCGGCGTCTTCCCCGACAGCCACCCCCAGAACATGGGCATGCCCGGCATGCATGGCACCGTGCCCGCCGTCGGAGCCTTGCAGCGCAGCGATCTCCTGATCGCGCTGGGGACCCGATTCGACGACCGCGTCACCGGGCAGCTGTCCACCTTCGCCCCGCTCGCCAAGGTGATCCACGCCGACATCGACCCGGCGGAGATCTCGAAGAACCGGCTCGCCGACGTCCCGATCGTGGGGGACTGCAAGGAGGTCATCGCCGAGCTTGTCGCCATGCTTCGAGCCGCTGACGCGCTGCCGGACGTGACCGACTGGGCTCGGTACCTCAACGACCTCAAGCGTCGCTACCCGACGGGTTTCGACTACCCCGAGGATGCCCGTTTGCTGTCACCACAGCACGTGATCAAGCGGATCGGCGAGATCACCGGCCCGGATGCGTTCTACGCCTCGGGAGTGGGCCAGCACCAGATGTGGGCCGCGCACTACCTGCCGTTCGAAACCCCAGGGAGGTGGCTGAACTCCGGCGGCCTGGGCACGATGGGCTACTGCGTCCCGGCCGCGATGGGAGCCAAGGTCGGTCGGCCAGACTCGACTGTGTGGGGCATCGATGGGGACGGATGTTTCCAGATGACCAATCAGGAGCTGGTGACCTGTGCGCTGGAAGGCATCCCGGTCAAGATCGCTGTGATCAACAACCAGAGTCTCGGCATGGTCCGGCAGTGGCAGACCCTGTTCTACGAGGGTCGCTACTCCAACACCGACCTGAAGACCAACCGGATCCCGGACTTTCCGAAGCTGGCCGAGGCGATGGGTTGTGTCGGCCTGCGGGCTGAGGACCCCAGCGACGTGGACTCGGTGATCGAGAAGGCGCTGTCGATCAACGACGTGCCGGTAGTGGTGGAGTTCGTTGTGCACAAGGACGCCATGGTGTGGCCGATGGTCGCAGCAGGCGCCAGCAATGACGCGATCAAGTACGCCCGGGACTTGGCTCCCAGCTGGGAAGAGGAGATGCTGTGAACACGCACACACTGAGTGTTCTGGTGGAGAACAAGCCGGGTGTGCTGGCTCGGGTGTCGGCCCTGTTCTCCCGCCGTGGCTTCAACATCGAGTCCCTGGCCGTCGGCCCGACTGAGTACCCGCACATGTCCCGGATCACTGTGGTGGTCACGGTGGAGGAGCTGGTGCTGGAGCAGCTGACCAAGCAGCTCAACAAGCTGATCGAGGTCCTCAAGATCGTGGAGCTCGACCCGGCTTCCGTTCGTCGTGAGTTGATCTTGGTCAAGGTCCGGGCCGAGCCGGAGCAACGTGGCCAGGTTCTTGACGTCGTCCAGCTCTTCACTGCCAAGGCCGTCGACGTCACCAACGACGCGATCACCATTGAGGCCACCGGGAGCCCAGAGAAGCTGGACGCGCTGCTCAAGCTGCTGGAGCCGTTCGGTATCCGCGAGCTGGTCCAGTCCGGACTGGTGGCGATCGGTCGCGGTAGCCGTTCCATCAGCGACCGCGCCCTGCGTCCAGACCGGCCCAAGCCGGTACGGATTGTCTGACCCGCACTACTTCGCCAGATTTCACGTCAGTTCAAGATCAGAAGGAGATCACCCAAGTGCCAGCAGAAATGTTCTACGACTCCGATGCCGACCTGTCCCTGGTCCAAGGACGCAACGTCGCCATCCTGGGATTCGGCAGCCAGGGCCATGCCCATGCGCTCTCGCTCCGCGACAGCGGTGTGGACGTCCGCGTCGGTCTACCCGAGGGCAGCAAGAGCCGTGCCAAAGCAGATGCGCAGGGCCTACGGGTCCTGACCCCGTTCGAGGCCTGTGAAGAAGCTGACCTGATCATGATCTTGACTCCGGACCCGGTCCAGCGGAAGGTCTACGCGGAGGCGGTGGAGCCGAACCTGGTCCCAGGTGACGCGATCTTCTTCAGCCACGGATTCAACATCCGGTACGGCTACATCACCCCGCCGGAGGGTGTCGACGTAGCCATGGTCGCGCCGAAGGGTCCCGGGCACCTGGTACGCCGCGAGTACGCCGAGGGACGCGGAGTACCCGTACTGGTGGCCGTGGAGCAGGACGCGACCGGCAAGGCCTGGGACCTGGCGCTGGCGTACGCCAAGGCCATCGGAGGGCTGCGTGCCGGAGGCATCAAGACGACCTTCACCGAGGAGACCGAGACCGACCTGTTCGGCGAGCAGGCCGTGTTGTGCGGCGGCGCCAGCGCCCTGATCCAGGCCGGGTTCGAAACGCTGACCGAGGCCGGGTACCAGCCCGAGGTCGCCTACTTCGAGTGCCTGCATGAGCTCAAGCTGATCGTCGACCTGATGTATGAAGGCGGCATCGCCAAGCAGCGGTGGAGCATCTCCGACACCGCAGAGTACGGCGACTACGTCTCCGGGCCTCGGATCATCGACGAACGGGTCAAGCAGAACATGAAGGCTGTGCTCGCCGACATCCAAAGCGGCGCCTTCGCGCAGCGCTTCATCGATGACCAGGACGCGGGTGCGCCCGAGTTCACCAGGTTCCGCAAGGAAGCCGAGACCCACCCGATTGAGGAGACCGGTCGGAAGCTGCGCGGCCTGATGGCGTGGGTGAAGAGTCACGACGACGACTACGTCGAGGGCCACGCCGCCCGCTGATCGATGTCGACGACGGCGTGGGCCGGACAGCCGGACCCACGCCGCTCAACTGGGGATGCCAGGTTTGCCGCGTCAGCGGGACCGGATCGACAGCGTCACCAGCCGGACGCCGTCTTTGCGGACACCGGTGCCGACGGTGAATAGCCGACTGCCGACATCGTCGGCATTGGTCACCGCGTCGTCGTTGGCCATGACGCAGAGAGCCTTCAGTCCGTTCTGCAGTGGCAGTGGATGGTTCTCCCGGCACGGTCCGTAGGCCTCGTTCAGCTTCGTCAGTGCGGCGCGTGCGGATGGGCTCGGCACCTCAAGCTCGGCGTCCAGCGCGAAGTCGTGGGTCGAGCGGTACACGCCCTCGACCACCACAGTGTCGTCGGGGAGATCCACCTCGCCATAGAACTCGACGTCTGCCAGGGTGAGCTGGTCGCAGGTGTAGCCGGTCACGTTGTTGGTGCATGTGGATCCACGGTCGGTGGTGAAGGAGAAGAACGGCACTCCCCAACGGCCGGCGTACAGCAACAGCAGACCGAGACTGATCGAGACGAAAGCAACCATCAGCAGGATTCCCGCCATGACTCGCACAGCCTTCGGTTGTGCATCGTCCACCTGCTCAGCATGCCCCAGGCTGGCTGCCGGCACCAGCGATCCACCAGATCGCTGCGCCCGGGGCAGCCGTCAGCGTTTGACCGCGATGATCACCGAGGTGTCTTCTGCCACCATTACGTCGACGCTGGTGAACCGCTCGTCAGCCAGCCACTCCTGCCGCAGCGTATCGACGCGGCCGCGGTCCAGCGGCGGCCAGGTGGCGCAGGGAGTGAAGTCGTCCAGCACGATCATGCCGCCGGCCTCCACCAGGTCGATGATCTCCTCGTGCGGCCATCCTTTTGCACTTTGAGCGTCCAAGAAGATCAGCGAAAACGGGGCATGCTCGCCCAGGCTGGTCCAGTCAGCGTGCATCACGTCGATGTCGTCGGCGGCGAACATGTCCATCACGCCGTGCGCCAGCTCCGGATCCAGCTCGGCAGTGATCACCCTGGTCTCCTTCGGCGCGCCAGTTCGCAACCACGCCGCCCCGACCCCGCAGCCCGTGCCGCACTCGGCGATGGTTCCGGAGCGGGTGGCGGCCAAGGTGGCCAGCAGCCGACCAGTCTCAGTTCGGGAAGCCTGGACGTACCCGCGCTCGAGAGACATCCTCAGTGCACGGGTCACCAGGGGTGGCAGTTGGGGCGGGGCGCTCACCGTCCCAGTGTGTCAGCAGCGATGAAGGTGCGCGGGGAGTCCGCATCTTGGGACGGGATAACAGGGTGCTGACCAGCAGATACTCGGGCATCCTAGTATTTCGCCCAGCACCCCCTGTATGTGAGGACTAGCAGATGTACAACATGTACCCGGAGGCATGGACAGCCAACGAGGAGGCGAAGCGGCCGCAGCAACCGCCGCGGCGGCGTCTGCGTCGGACCCCCTCGGTCCAGCCGGTCGTGACCACCCGCCCCCCGGGTGACGACGGGCCGTCGGGCGCCAAGCGCTGAGCCGACCTCAGACGGCGGCGGCGATGGCGTCACCGATTTCGCTGGTGACGCGGCGCGTCCCGGCGGAGCGACCAGCGATGTCGGCGATCACGGCTTTCTCGACCCGGGCGGCTTCCTCGCTGAGTCCCAGGTGGTCGAGCAGCAGACTGACCGACAAGATAGTCGCGGTGGGGTCGGCCACTCCCTGGCCAGCGATGTCGGGCGCGGAACCGTGTACCGGCTCGAACATGGACGGGAAAGTGTTCTCCGGGTTGATATTGCCGCTGGCAGCCAACCCGATGCCTCCGGTGACCGCAGCTGCCAGGTCGGTGATGATGTCACCGAAAAGGTTGTCGGTCACGATGACGTCAAAGCGTGCCGGATCGGTGGCCAGGAAGATGGTGGCCGCGTCCACGTGGAGGTAGGCGGTGCTGACGCCGGGATATTCGCTGGCGACCGTCTCGAAGATCCGGCGCCACAGACCGCCGGCGTTGACCAGCACATTGTGCTTGTGCACCAAGGTGATCTTGTTCCGGCGGCGGGAGGCGCGGGCGAACGCGTCCCGGACCACCCGCTCCACCCCGAACGCGGTGTTGATGCTGACCTCGGTGGCGATCTCGGCTGGGGTGCCGCCGCGGACCACGCCGCCGTTGCCGCAGTACAAGCCTTCGGTGCCTTCCCGGACGACGACGAAGTCGACCTCCTTACCGGCAGTGACACTGTCCGCCAGAGGCGTCGGCACTCCCGGAAAGAGGCGGCTCGGCCGCAGATTGACGTAGTGGTCGAAAGCGAACCGCAGTTTCAGCAGCAGGCCACGCTCCAACAGACCACTCGGTACGTCGGTTGCCCCCGGCGCGGCCCCGACCGCACCCAGCAAGATGACATCAGCCTGGGCGAGCTCGGCCATCACAGAGTCCGGCAGCACCTCACCGGTGCGCTGCCAGCGGGTGGCGCCGAGGTCGTAGCTGGTGATCGAGAACCTACCCGAACCCGCTACGGCGTCGAGAACCTTCAAGCCCTCCGCCACCACCTCGGGACCAATCCCGTCGCCACCGATGACGGCCAGCTTCTTCGTTGCTGCATTCTGCGCGTCGCTCACCGGGGGATGGTATCGACTCCGCTGCTGCACCGGGTCGATGTCTCAGCCCTGGACCGGCATTGCGATGCGGTCGACTGTTAGCGTGGCGCCATGAGCCTGCCGTTCGAGATTCGCCGCAATCCCAACCCACGCAACGATGCTGAGCGTGAGGCGATCTTGGCCAATCCCGGGTTCGGGCTCCACTTCACCGACCACATGGCCGTGGCCAGCTGGACCGCGGCCGATGGTTGGCATGAGTCGGCGGTGGTCCCGTACGGGCCGTTCATGCTCGACCCGGCGGCGGCTGTCCTGCACTACGGCCAGGAGATCTTCGAAGGGATGAAGGCGTACCGACAAGCCGACGGCGGTGTCGCATTGTTCCGGCCGGAGAAGAACGCCGAGCGGTTCCAGCGGTCGGCAGCCCGGATCGCCCTACCGTCGCTGGACATCGCGGACTTCATCAGCAGCGTGGAAGCCGTGGTCAACGTGGACCGGGCGTGGGTGCCGAACCTGGCTGAGCAGAGCCTGTACCTGCGTCCCTTCATGTTCGCCTCGGAAGCCTTCCTCGGGGTACGGCCAGCGAAGTTTGTCACCTACTGCTGTTTCGCCAGCCCCGCCGGCGCCTATTTCGCCTCCGGCTTGAAGCCGATCAACATCTGGATCACCACCACCTACACTCGGGCGTCCCGCGGCGGTACCGGTGCGGCCAAGTTCGGCGGCAACTACGCCGCCAGCTTGATCGCACAGCAGGAGGCCGCCTACCACGGCTGCGACCAGGTCATGTTCGCCGACGGCGCTGAGCGGACCTGGGTGGAGGAGCTGGGCGGGATGAACGTCTACCTGGTCACCACCGATGCCGAGCTGATCACCCCGGAACTGACCGGCACCATCTTGGAAGGCGTCACCCGCGACTCCATCCTGGACCTGGCCGCTGACCACGGCCTCGTCCCGGTGGAGCGCCGCATCAGCATCCAGGAGATGCTGGACGGCATCGCAGCCGGCACCGTCACCGAAGTCTTCGCCTGCGGCACCGCAGCCGTGATCACCCCGATCGCCTCCCTGCAGACCGAGCACGGCACCTTCACCGTCGGTGGCGGCGAGACCGGCGAGGTCACCGCCGCCCTCCGCTCCGCCCTGCTCGACATCCAGTACGGCCGCGCCGAGGACACCCGCGGCTGGCTCCACCCCGTCCTCTGACCTCCCCGCCCGCCGCGACGGTGGTCGCGGGGGCGGGTTGGTTTACCACCTTAACGTGGGATCCTGGCACTTCACCCAACGAATACCTTGGGTGAGGTGCAAGTATCTCGCGTACAGCGCCCGCCACCCGTCTCACGTGCTGGGATAACCGCAGCGGGCGGCACGAAGTAGGGCGAGACTGTGGACGTGCACTCCCAGAACGTGATTATTTCGTAGCGCGCTGAACAGCTCTGTCAGCGCGCCAAACCTCCTGCACTAATGCGGGGGGTTTTTTCATTGCTGGAACACGATCTCCGAAGATTCGAGGAAGACATGGCAACGTCAGCGAGGCCGTTCCCGGCTGAGTTCCACGTGTTCGACACCACCCTGCGCGACGGTGCCCAGCAAGAGGGTCTGCGGCTGTCGGTGCCGGACAAGATCGCCATCGCAGCCATGCTCGACGAGCTCGGAGTGAACTACATCGAGGGCGGGTGGCCGGGCGCCAACCCCAAGGACACCGCCTTCTTCGCCCGCGCGCGCACCGAGC
>CADCUO010000120.1 GCA_902805915.1 uncultured Propionibacteriaceae bacterium
CCGGTGGCAGGTATCTGCCGGTCGCCCCTACACCGGCGCGTACGGGATCGCACGTTCCTACGAGGAGGCACGCGAGGCCCTCCTGCTGGCGCGGCGACTCCACCTCGACCAGAACGTGATCCAGGCCCGCGACTTGCTGGTCTACCGCGTCCTGGGCCGCGATCAGACTGCCCTGGTTGACCTAGTGCACGCACTCCTGAAGCCGCTTACCCAGTCCCGCGGCGGCGCGGAGCCACTGCTGCTGACGCTGGAGACCTACTTCGCCACCGGCGCAGTCGCCACCGAGACAGCCCGCCGGCTGCACATGTCGGTGCGGACCGTCACCTACCGGCTCGCGAAGGTCAAGACTCTCACCGGGCACGATCCCGCCGACCCAACCCAGCACCTCGCGCTGCACATGGCGGTCGTCGGCGCCCGGCTCCTCGACTGGCCCGCCTCTGATCTTCCTAAGTAGAGCGGCGCACATACGTAATAGCTCTCAACTGTGCGAAGGATCTCCTCTACTCCGAGGGTGAGGCGGGGAGGTCACTGCGTCGGTGCTTCTCCCGGTCATACAGGGGTGGTGCGACTACTGCGGCGCACCGCGTATTCGATGATCACTGCGCTGAGCAGGAGCACACCGACAATCGCTTCAATCGGCGCCACGACTCCGTTCGTTGTCAAAACTGCGGCAACGAGGAGCGCGACACCTACGGCGGTGGTGCGAGCGCGGCCGATGGGTGGTCCCATGCATCAGCAGGATGTGGCGAGCATCGCGGTGGTGCAGGTCCAGGAAACTCAGGCGTCATTGTCGGCCCATCGAGCTCCAGGGGCGGCGCCTGTCGGCTAGACAAAGCCGTTCGCGCGGGTGCCTCCACCAGCGGTCGGCCCAGCCGCCAGCCGATGCCACCGCCCCACTATTGAAACCACTTACACAGCAGTGGACTGTCGTTACCACGGGCCGACGGCAAACCGCTTCGACCCGAATGCCGATTGCTCGCAGAACTCATCCGGCCGCGGGTTCGCCGTGGTTGCCATCAGTCGAGAAGGCGTAGTAGGGGTAGATCCGGCGCAAGCTCGCCTACTCGTGCCCGCGATTCCGGAAGCATTGGGGCCCTTGCGTAAGTTCGCTCCTATCCTGGGTGCAGCTGATGCGGCATTGTCAAGGTATCGAGGGATCAGCTAGCAGGGCGACGGTGAGGATTCAGCAGGCTAGTCGACTGCTGGCGATTCCGGCCGCCACTATCCGTTCGTGGGAACGGCGCTACGGGGTGCCGCCTTGCGACCGTAGTCGCGGTGGACATCGCCGCTACACGCCTGAGCAACTGCAGATGCTGCGCCAGATGCGGGATGACATCACTCGCGGACACCGCGCAGCGGACGCCGCCGCCAGCGTTAGAGAGGCGCAAGTCAAGGCATGGGACCCGCTGATCGAGCACTTCGTTGAGGCGGCACGCCACCTGGATTCCGCAGCCATGATGCACGTCCTGGACTCGGCCCGCATCGAGCGGGGTCTTGGTCGTACAGTCGATGAGATTCTGCTGCCGGCGATGCGACAGATTGGTGGTTGGTGGGAGACCGCAAGATGCGACGCACCCTCGTTCGGTGGTTCCGTCGCGTCGGAACACCTCGCCACGCAGACGGTACGCTCCTGGCTGTCACGATCTAGGCAAGCACTGTCAGACATTCCCAGAACTCAACGGGAAATCCTAAGCTGCGGGCCCCAGGATGATCACACGTTGGCTTTAGAGTCGCTTGCGGCCGTCATGGGGAAAGACGGCTGGGACTGTCGCATACTCGGAGCCCGCACCCCAGCACCGTCGCTCTCCATTGCCATCCAGCAAATCAACCCTGTGGCAGCCGTAGTGGTATCGCATCTTTCTGTTGCCCGCCGCTCAGCCGTCGAGGCACTTCGACTTGCGCAGCACAGCAACGCCTGTCTTTTTTATGCCGGCGGTGCCTTCTTGTCCCGGCAGGCCCGTCGCGGCGTGCCTGGAACCTATCTTGGGACGAATGTGTCCCAGGCCGCTGACCTCATTGCCGAGTCATGTCCTACCGGCTGGTGTGATCCCTAAGGTTCACCCGTGGGGGTGGAGCCGCCGTCAGCGGCCGGATGTGGTCGCGGATAGGCACTTGCGAGGCTGCTCGTCTCCTCAAGGTCGGCTGTTACTCCGTAGGATTTCGTTGCGATGTACCGCTCCGCTGATGACCTAGATACATCCTTCGAGCCCATCTCGGCCGACACTGCCACCGAGTCACCCAAGGTCCGCGGAGGCATGAGAAAGGAGGTACCTACTGATCGCCCTCGTGACGGTCGGGAACCGGGCGTCGCTGCAGCGCCAGCACAGCGTTGATGAGCACGATCAGCAGGCCGAGCCCGGCCGCCGTGGTCAGCACCGGGTACCCCTCTTGGACGGTGCTGATGATCACCCCGCTCAGCGCCCAGGCGATGGTGACCACATAGGGCAGCAGGGCACCGGTGAACCTGATGATGGCGACCGCCGTGCCCACCGCCCCGGCCAGGATGGCAACTTGTCCGAGAATGCCGGCGGAGGTGGTGGTCGGGGCGCCGCTGCTGACGAGCGCGGTCGTGAGGTTGAGCCAGATCGCCACGCTGCTCCAGCCCGTGTAGAGGCCCAGGGTGCCCCAGAGGAGCGCCCGAGCGAACGGGCTCCAGGTCCGGATGGCTGCCCGGTTCTGCTGGGCGTGAGCCAGGGCGCGTAGCAGCCCGGCGAGCATGATGAGGAAAATGGCCAGCGTCGTCCAGACTGGCTCCAGTTCCGCGGCCGCCAGCCAGGCCGAGAACCCAACACAGGTGACCAGCAGCGGCCGAGTCAGGCGATCCCGCAGGTCAGGGTCGGGGCGCAGGTCAGACTCGGCCCAGATCGCGTAGCCGATGCTCAGCGCGATGATCACGCTCCAGATGCTGAAGGCTCCGCCGGGCGGTACGATCAGCGGCTCACCCGCCCGGTCTGCGGTGGTGAAGGCTCCGCCGAAGAGCGACACCAGGACGGAACTCACGGCCTGACCTACGGCTGCGATCACCAGTAGTCGACGCCACAACCGGGCGCCTGCTCGAGTCTGGCGCGTCGGAATGCTCGTTGTGCTCATGCTGTTGGTTCTCCTTCCAGCCCTATCTGGATGCGCCTCACGATGTGTGCGGGCCTCGTCAGGTGAGTTCTTGGTTGACGATAAGTACGACCTTGCCCACCACTGTTCGAGCTTCGAGGTCTTCGTGGGCCTGCCTAACTTCGTTGAGCGGGATCTGGCGCTGCACCACGGGCCGCAGGTGCCCGGCGTCTACCCATTGCCGGATGAGGTCCAGGTCGACATGGTTGGGTCGGCTGACGAAGCCCTGTACCGGTGGGCCGGGTAGCAGCCGGGTGAGGACTTTGACGCCCGCATTGCCGCGTCCGGGGTTTACTGTCACGCACCGGCCCTGAGCGGTGGCAAGTCCCCGTAGTCGGGTTAGGGGAAGTGTGCCGGAGGCGTCAAAGACCACGTCGAAGCGCCGCCCGGACAGGGATGCCCCGGGAGTGTCGCGGCTGAGGACTTCTCGGGCGCCGAGTGTATGAACCAGGTCCATCGCGTTGGGGCGGGTCACGGCGGTGACGGTCCCGCCGAGGAGGGCGGCGACCTGCACGGCGTTGGTGCCGACCGCACCCGAGGCGCCCCAGATGAGGGTGGAGGCGCCGGCGGTGAGGTGGCCGTGATTGCGGAGGCCCTGCAGGGCGGTGAGCGCCGCCACCGGTAGGGCGGCGGACTCGGCCAGTGTCAGGGTGGTGGGTGCGGCGGCCAGTAGATCTGGTCGGACTAGGACCAGTTCGGCGTAGCCGCCGCCGGACCGAGCGGGCAGAGCGGCGTAGACCGGCTGTCCGGCGGTGATCCGGCTGACCCCGGGGCCTACGGAGTCGACGACGCCCGCAATGTCAAGACCTGGGACGAAGGGCAGCCGAACGGGAAGCAGGAACCGGAACCGGCCGGCGCGGAGGTAGGTGTCGGCCGGGTTGACCCCGGTCGCGGCCACCCGGACCCGCACCTGGTCAGGCCCTGGTGGGGGGACCACGAC
>CADCUO010000121.1 GCA_902805915.1 uncultured Propionibacteriaceae bacterium
AGCTGAGAGTCATCCCTTCCGCACCCCAATCTGCCGACGCATGACCGCGCACACGCGCGTTGTCTTCACAAGCCAGCAACACAAGGCCCGCCGGTCTGTCCCAGAACGGGCGTCGACCATGGGTATGCCAGGTGCTGGCGACACCTGAGGTCGTACTCGGTCCTTACCGGGTGCCACCCGCACGCCGCGCGTCCTCGTCGGCGTCTGCCGACCCGACCGGCACGTTGTCGGTGTTTGCGGGATCAGACTCGACTTGCGACTCGCCGAGTCCGACGATGGGCGCGGCGTCCGGATCATTGGGATCGGGCGACTCCTCCTTGCCGACTCCGGTGGGGACCAAGTTCGGATCGAACGACTGATTGCTGCTCATGGCGTTTGCCCTCCTTTGGGTGCTTCACACACAGGCTACTCGCGGTCCCTTGTGGTGGCCATTGGTCTGGACCATCGTGATCAACGTGAACTCCGGCGGGTCAATAAACGCACGGATCAATAAATCAGTGGCGACCGCAATCAGCCTGAGGCACGCTACAGGAATGCCTTTTATTCGCGTACGGCCACAGGACGACGATCTCGTCCAGCAAGTGGTCGACCTCGAGAACACCGCAAAACGGGTCGACGACCCGGAGGCCGACGACTCAATCCCTGAGCTCGTCGCCCGTGGCCTGAAGTACGGCTGGGATCTGGAGCCGGGTGAGAAGTACCTGTACTACCCCGAGGGCGGCGACACCCCACTCGGCGTTCTCGACATCGACCATCCGATGCGGGACAACCTCCAGCTGGTATGGGCAGGGCTCGTCGTCCATCCCGACCATCGGCGGCGTGGACACGGCACAGCGATGATGGAGGAGGTGCTCCGGCAGACCAGGGAACTTGGGCGCAGCATCATCTGGATGGGCACCGCGGAGGATGACCTAGGTGCCCGGGCATTCCTTGAGCGGTTCGGTTTCGTCTACTCCAGCCATGACGCCCGCCGCTTCCAGGTGCTGGCCGATGTCGATCGGGCCGAGCTGGACCGGCTGCATCGTGAGGCCATGGCAGCGGCGTCGGACTACGAGCTGGTACGGCAAATGTCCCCCACACCCGATGGCATCCTCGAGCAGTTGATCAAGGTCACAGCAGCCATCAACGACGCACCCATGGGCGACCTGGTCTTCGAGGACGAGAAGTTCGACCTGCAGCGGTTGAAGGACATCGAGACCGCCAGCGCCGGCACGGGCAACCGGTTGTACCGGATCTTCGCCCGGCACAAGATCACCGGCGAGGTCGGCGGCCACACGGTCGTGGTGACCAACCCGCTGCGGCCGACGTTCGCCGGCCAAGGCGACACCGCTGTCAGCCGGGAGCACCGCGGTCATCGGCTCGGCATGCTGCTCAAGATCGAGATGATGCACTGGCTGGCCGACGTGGAACCACAGCTCGAGCGGATCGAGACCTGGAACCACGCCGACAACACGTTCATGATCAACGTGAACGAGGCGATCGGCTACCGGCTGTCGCGCGTCTTCGCCGCGTTCCAGCTGCTGCTCGATCAGCAGGCCACCACGGTCGCCTCAGCTGAGGCCACAAAGGAAACGCTCACGCCGGTCGGCGGCTGACGCGGGAGGTGGCAGCGGTCAGAACCCGAGCCTGTTCAGGTGCTTCGGGTCCCGCTGCCACTCCTTCAGCACCTTAACCCGCAGGTCCAGGAACACCGGTGTTCCCAACAGCGCCTCGATCTGGTGCCGCGCTGCAGCGCCGATCTCACGCAGCCGGGTGCCTCGATGGCCGATCATGATGCCCTTCTGGCTGTCTCGCTCCACCACCATGGAGGCGTAGATGTCCAGCAGCGGCTTGTCCACCGGTCTGCCCTCGCGCAGCCCCATCTCCTCGATGGTGACGGTGATCGAGTGGGGAAGCTCGTCGCGTACCCCTTCCAGCGCCGCCTCTCGGATCAGCTCCGCGACCAGCGTCTCCTCGGGCTCGTCGGTGATGTCACCGTCGGGGTACAGGGCGGGGCCTTCCGGCAGGAGGCTGACCAGCGTGTCCGCCAGCAGGTCGACCTGGTCGTCGTGGGTGGCTGAGACCGGGATGATGTGAGCCCAGCTGATGCCGAGCTTCTGCTCCAGCGCGCTGATGGCCATCAGATGCTCAGCCATCCGGGTCGGTGACACCAGGTCCGACTTGGTGGCGATCGCCACCAGCGTCGGCTTGTTCGTCAGCTCGCCGATCTCGGACACGAGATAGGTGTCGCCGGGGCCGATCCGCTCGTTCGAGGGCAGGCAGACACCGACCACATCCACCTCCGACCACGTCGTCCGGACCAGGTCATTCAGCCGCTCCCCGAGGAGCGTCCGTGGCTTGTGCAGGCCCGGGGTGTCGATCAGCACCAGCTGGGCATCGCTGCGGTGCACGATGCCGCGGATCGCATGGCGGGTGGTCTGCGGCTTGGAGGAGGCGATGGCGATCTTGGAGACGACGATGGCGTTGGTCAACGTCGACTTGCCGGCGTTCGGTCGGCCGACGAAGCACGCGAACCCGGACCGAAATCCCGGCTCAGACGAGGTCATCCACGTTCATCCTGCTCTGCACTGCACCGCTGGGGTCGGCGAACCAGATGACCACACCGGTTCCCGGCAGGTCCCGGACAACCGCTACGTCGGTGTGCCGGGGCTCATGGTCGGCGCACAGCCCGACCGCTTCCAGACCCTGCGCCCCAGACGACACGGCCATGGCGACGGCGACGGCGATGGCGTAGAGGTCCAGATGCGGCAGCGAAACGCTCGTCGCAGCGTAGGTACGACCGTCGGTGTCGCGGACGCAGGCCCCTTCCCGGGCGCCTGTACGGGCCAGGGCCGCCCTCGCCAGGGTGATGATCTTGGCGTCCTCGGGGTCGCTCGGCTGCAGCTGTTCGCTCACCTAGGTCGCCCTCGCTGCAGAGTCGGCTGCCAGCCGAGTGGCCGCCACCGCACGTTCGTCGTCGTCCTGCTCATCGGTACCGTGCGTGCCATCGGTTCCGTGCGTGCCATCGGTCCCCTGTGTGCCATCGGTGTCGTGCAGGTCATCGGGATGGATCCGGGCAGCCACCACGGTGCCAATCCGGTTGCGCCGACCAGTGGACCGCTCCGCAACCAGCTCCAGCCCACCGAACTTCACCACCGACCCCGCGATCGGCACCCTGTTCAACACCTTGGCCATCAGGCCCCCAACTGTGTCCACGTCCTCGTCGTCGAGCTCGAGGTCGAACAGGTCCCCGAGCTCGTCCAGCGGCAGCCGGGATGAGACCCGATAGCGGCTCTCCCCCAGCTCGGTGATGTCGGTGTTCTCCTCGTCGTACTCGTCGGTGATCTCGCCGACGATCTCCTCCAGAATGTCCTCGATGGTGGCCAGACCCGCAGTACCACCGAACTCGTCCACCACGATCACCAGGTGAATGTGCCTCAGCTGCATCTCGCGCAGCAGTTCGTCCACGGGCTTGGAGTCGGGACACCACTCCGGTTCACGCATCATTGACCCGACGCGTTCAGTGGTCTCGGCGCGCGGGTTGTCGTACACCCGCTTGATGACGTCCTTGAGATAGAGCACTCCGACCACGTCGTCAAGGCCGTCGCGGATCACGGGGATCCGGCTGAAGCCGGACCGCAGCGCCAGCGAGACCGCCTGGCGCAAGGTCTTGTGCTCCTCGATGTAGACCATGTCGGTCCGCGGCACCATCACCTCGCGGACGATGGTGTCGCCGAGCTCGAACACGGAGTGGATCATCCGGCGTTCGCCGGACTCGATCAGCTCGCTGGCCTCGGCCAGGTCGACCATCTCCCGCAGCTCGGCCTCGGTCGAGAACGGGCCGTCGCTGAATCCGCGCCCTGGGGTCAGCGCGTTGCCGATCAGGATCAACAGTCGCGGAAACGGCCCGAGCACAGTGGTCAGTGCCACCAGCGGCCCCGCGACGGCGCACGCCACCCGGTCCGAGTGCTGCCGCCCGAGCGTACGAGGCGCCACTCCCCAAAGCACATAGGAGACGACGATCATGGAGCCGGCCGTGATCAGCACCCGCTGCCAGGTGGAGGCGAAGATGCCGAACACGACCAGTGCCACCACGACGATGGCACTCACCTCGAAGACGGTGCGCAACAACAACGCCGTGTTGAGATACCGCGGCGGGTCGTCGACGATCTTGCGTACCTTCGCCGCACCTGGTCGACCGTCGGCCACCATCCGGTCTGCTCGGACCCGGGAAAAGGAATACAACGCCGACTCTGCCGCAGCCATCACCGCCGCCAGGATCGCCAACGCAAGCGCTACGCCTAGCTGGGACCAGTCCGTCTGGTTCATCGGGTGCCAGCCACTGAGCGTTCGGCCCACGCCGCCAGGATGGTGTCCTTGAGGCCGAACATCTCCGCCTTCTCGTCCGGGGCGGCATGGTCGTACCCGAGCAGATGCAACAGCCCGTGCACCAGCAGATATTCGGCCTCGGCCTCGGCGGAGCGACCATGCTCGGCCGCCTGCCGACTGGTGACCGCCGGACAGAGGACGATGTCACCGAGCAGACCCTCCGGCGGCTCCTCACCATCGCCCGGGGGCCTCAGCTCGTCCATCGGGAAGGACAGCACATCGGTTGCACCCGGCTCCCCCATGTACTTCTCGTGGTAGGAGCTCATCGTCTGCTCGTCCACCAGCAGGATCGACAGCTCAGCCTGCGGGTGGATCCGCAGCTGGTCAAGCGCGAAGGTGGCCAACCGGACCAGGCCGGGACAGTCGGCCTCCAGACCGGACTCGTTGTTGATGTCGACGGTCACGCGCTGCTGCTCACGAGCGCGCCCTGGGCGCTGGCTGTGCCGCCTCGAACTCGTCGTACGCGGCGACGATCCGACCGACAAGCTTGTGCCGGACCACGTCATGGTTGGTGAGGTTGCAGAAGGCGATGTCTTCGACGTTGTCGAGGATGCCCCGTACCACCCGCAGACCGGACCGGGAAGTGCCCGGTAGGTCGACCTGGGTGATGTCACCGGTGACCACCATCTTGGCGCCGAACCCGAGTCGGGTCAGGAACATCTTCATCTGCTCCATCGAGGTGTTCTGCGCCTCGTCCAAGATGATGAAGGCGTCGTTGAGCGTACGGCCGCGCATGTACGCCAGCGGCGCCACCTCGATCGTGCCGGCGGTCAGCAGCCGCGGGATCGAGTCGGGGTCGACCATGTCGTGCAGGGCGTCGTAGAGCGGGCGCAGGTACGGATCGATCTTGTCGTTCAACGTGCCGGGCAGGAAGCCGAGCCGCTCACCGGCCTCGACCGCCGGCCGGGTCAAGATGATGCGGTTCACCTGCTTGGCCTGCAGCGCCTGCACGGCTTTCGCCATGGCCAGGTAGGTCTTGCCGGTGCCGGCGGGGCCGATACCGAAGACCACCGTGTGCTTGTCGATCGCGTCGACGTACCGCTTCTGATTCAGCGTCTTCGGTCGGATGGTCTTGCCGCGAGA
>CADCUO010000122.1 GCA_902805915.1 uncultured Propionibacteriaceae bacterium
GACGACGCCCGTCGACCTGTTCTGCGCTGGACACGTTCTTCTTCCAGACGGCAGAGCACTCGTGGGCGGGGGCACCACGTCCTATGCTCCGTGGAAGGGCCAGCGGGCCCTCTATGCCTTCAACTTCACAACCGAGACTTATCAGGCGCTAACCCGGCTCGAGATAGGCAGGTGGTACCCGGCACTTGTGACGGCTGTGACCGGAAAGACCATCATCACCGGCGGCCTCGATCACAACGGCGTGCTGACCGGTAAGACCGAGGTCTTCGACTACAAAACGAATACCCACCGCAGGCTGGCGGGCGAACGCAAGTTTCCGCTGTATCCGAGGATCCAGCTCACGGGAAACATCAACTACTTCTTCAATGGCGTGGGTTACGGCGGCCTGACCGGTGACTATCCGCCCGGTTTCTGGGACCCGTTCAATGGGAACACGTTCAGGCCTGTGTCGGGGATGCGCCCTCCGCATCACCGCAGTGGAGCGGCGTCGTCCTTCGTCGGTGATGTTCGGAACCAGGACATGTTGGTCATGGGTGGCGGCTCACCCGCGCAGGCAAGGACGGACAAGATCAAGCTGACGGCGGCGGAACCTGTCTACACACCGGGTCCGACAATGAAAGCTGCCAAGATGTATCACGGCTGCGTCAGTCTGCCGGATGGCACTCTGCTGGAGGCGGGTGGCGGCACGGGTAACCAGATCAGGTACGCCAGCTACAAGGTCTCGCTGCTGAAGTCGATCGGTTCTGAGTGGGCCACGATGAATCCCATACCATCGGGTAATCATCGGCTCTACCACTCGCTACTCTTCCTGCTCGATGACGGGCGAGTGATGAGTATCGGCTCCAACCCGAAAGGCGAACCGCGCAGCACGACAATGCTGATGTACTCCCCGCCCTATCTGTTCAAGGGAACCCGTCCTACTATCACCAGTCTTCCCACGACTATCAAGCGTTACAGCACCATATCGGTGGGTACCACTGGCGACGCGACTCGGTTGACGTTCACGAAGCCGCCCACGCCTACGCATGGGTCGGAGCCAGACGAGCGCTATATGTCGTTCCCGATAGTGGACGGCAAGGCCGATCTGAGCGCTGGTTGGAAGCGGTACCTCCCGGATGGTTATTACCGGGTGTGGGCGGTCAATGCCAAGGGAGCGGTGTCAGTGGCGAAGTGGGTACGCATCGTCTGACACGTCGCCTGACTGGGGTCAGCTGATCGGGCCCGGTTTGGGGTCAGCGGAAGTCGCGGGACTGGTGTCCCGCCGGCAGGATCCGCTGGGCGGAGGGAAAGACCACGCTCAGCGGATCCAGCCGGTCTGCGACCAGATTGGTCACCCCGTCGGAACACTCAACTACGCCGCGGATGATCAATCCGTTGGTCCCTCGCGCCACCCGCCGGTAGCGCGCCCACAACGCCTGGGAGCAGACGATGTTCAACATGCCAGTCTCATCCTCCAGGTTGAGGAAGGTCACCCCGCCGGCTGTTCCCGGGCGCTGCCGATGGGTCACCAGCCCGGCCACCCGGTGCCGGCGGCCGTTGTGTGGCTCCCCCAGCTGGGCCACCGGTATCACCCCCTGCTCGTCCAGCACTCCACGCAGGTGACCGATCGGATGGTCGTCCGGGGAGATCCTCGTCGCCCAAAGGTCGGCCAGGGTCAGCTCGACCGGGCTCATCCCGGGCAGTGTGGGCGGTGCAGCGTCGATTGCGGTACCGGGTAGCTGATCGGCGCGGTCGGTGTAGCCCGCATTCCACAACGCCTGCCGCCTGGACAGCCCGAACCCGTCAAATGCTCCCGCGGTGGCCAGCGACTCCGCCTGCTTCGCGGTCAGGCCCGCTCGGCGGATGACGTCGTTCATGTCGGTGAACGGCGCACGCTCACGCATCGCTACGATCCGCATCGCAGTGTCAGATCCCAACCCCTGCACCTCCGACAGGCCTAGTCGTACGGCGAACCGGCCATCTCGACGGTGTCGATCGCTCAGATCAGGTGCGTCCCTGCGAAAGGGTCCCACCTCAGGCTGGTCAGGATTCAGGCATTCAGCCATGCCGGTCGGACCCGGCGCACATCCGTCGACCAGCTCGAGCTCGGCATCGGCTCCGGAGAGCGCGATGTCTGGCCGGAGCACGCTGACCCCGTGACGCCGGGCATCGGCGACCAACGACTGCGGCGAGTAGAAACCCATCGGCTGGGCCCGCAGCAGACCCGCCAGAAAAGCTCCCGGGTAGTGCAGCTTCAGCCAGGCAGTCGCGTACACCAGCAGCGCGAAGCTGATGGCATGGCTCTCGGCGAACCCGAAGCTGGCGAAGGCCTCGATCTTGGCGTAGATCTCGTCGGCCAGATCGCCTTCGATGCCGTGCTCGGCCATCCCGTCGTAGAGCTTCTGCCGCAGCCGTTCGATCTTCTCCACCCCACGCTTGGATCCCATCGCACGCCGCAGCAGGTCCGCGTCGTCCCCGCTGCAGCTTCCGACGGTGACAGCAATCTGCATCAGCTGCTCCTGGAAAAGCGGCACCCCCTTGGTTCGCTCCAGCACCGGGATCAGCGCCTCGTGCATGTAGGTCACCTCCTCCCGCCCTGTCGCCCGACGGATGTAGGGATGCACTGCGCCGCCCTGGATCGGACCCGGTCTGATCAGCGCCACCTCGACCACCAGGTCGTAGAAGCGGCGGGGCTGTAGCCGGGGCAGCGTCCCGACCTGAGCCCGGCTCTCCACCTGGAAGACCCCGATCGAGTCGGCCCGGCACAACATGTCGAAGACGCCCTGCTCCTCCTTGGGGATGGTCTCCAACGCCCACTGGTCCCCCACGGTGGCAGCCACGATGTCGAAGGTGTGCCGGATGGCACTCATGATCCCTAGACCGAGGAAGTCGAACTTGACCAGACCCATCCAGGCGCAGCTGTCCTTGTCCCACTGCAGCACAGTCCGGTTGTCCATCCGTCCGCGCTCGATCGGGCACACCTCACCCACTGGACGCTCGGTCAGCACCATGCCGCCGGAGTGGATGCCCAGGTGCCGGGGCGCCTTCAGCAGCTGGTTGGCCAGGTCGACCACCGGCTGCGGTATGTCGTGGTCATTGAGGTCCGGAATCGCCCCCCAGCTGTCGATCTGCTTGGACCAGGCGTCTTGCTGGCCGGTGGAGTAGCCCAGCGCCTTGGCCATGTCGCGTACCGCCGACTTCGGTCGATAGCTGATCACGTTGGCCACCTGTGCGGCGTTCCGACGCCCGTAGCGCCGGTAGACCTCCTGGATGACCTCCTCCCGCCGGTCGGAGTCGAAGTCGACGTCGATGTCTGGCTCCTCATCACGGGTGGTCGACAGGAACCGCTCGAACGGCAGCTGGTACTTGATCGGGTCCACTGCAGTGATCCCCAGCACGAAGCAGACCACCGAGTTGGCCGCCGATCCCCTGCCCTGGCAGATGATCTGCTTGCTCCGCGCAAACTGGACCATCTCGTGCACGATCAGGAAGTAACCGGGGAAGTCCTTGGCCTCGATCACCGCCAGCTCGCGCTGCAGCCGCTCCTCCGCTTCGGCACGGTTGGTCAGGTAGCGCTCGTCTGCACCTTGTCGGACCAGCTCGCGCAGCCAGCTGATCGGGGTGTGGCCTTCGGGAACTCTCTGCTTGGGCAGCTTGGGGCTAGCGGCCTTGAGGTCGAAGGCAAGCTCGCCGGCCAGCTCCACTGTCCGGGTCACCGCCCCGGGAAACCGGGCGAACCGCAGCGCCATCTCGGCTCCGGTACGCAGATGCGCGCCCGGCGCTGGCAGCCAGCCATCCATCTCGGCCAGGCTCCGGCGGCCCCGGACAGCTGCCATCGCCGCCGCAACTCTCGACTCCGGCGGAGTGGCATAGTGCACGTTGTTGCTGGCCAGCAACGGCAGCTCATGATCATGAGCAAGAACCGCGAGCTGGTCGTTGATCATCGAGTCGGTCGGCAACCCGTGGTCAATGAGCTCGACCACAACACGATCATGACCGAACAGCGCGGTGAGCCGGTCAAGCTCCAATGCAGCCGCTTCACTTCCCTTGGTGGTAAGGGCTTGTCGGACCGCCCCCTTACGGCATCCGGTCATGATCATCCAGTCGCCACCGGACTGGGCGGCCAGCTCCTCCAGGTGATAGATCGGACGCCCCTTCTCATCACCGCGCAGCTGTGCCTCGGTGATTGCTCCGGCCAGCCGGTGGTAGCCCGAGACCCCACGGGCCAACACCAGCAGGTGTTGGCCTTCTGGGTCGGGTACCCCGTTCTGTGGTGTGCTGAGCCCCAGTGACAGCTCGGCACCGTAGACGGTCTTCAGGTCGTACTCCATTGCAGCCTCGGCAAACCTCGCCGCAGCGTAGAAACCGTCATGGTCGGTGATCGCCAGCGCGTTCAGCCCCAGCCGGACCGCCTCTTCGATCAGCTCCTCCGGATCGGAAGCGCCATCGAGAAAGCTGAAGTTGCTGTGAGCATGCAGCTCCGCGTACGGCACCACCGGACCGCTCGGTCGCCGGACCAACGCACTCGGCTCGTACGCCGGCCGCTTCTGCGAGCCCGGTCCGCCCTCGTCATCAAGGTTTACCGGCGGCTTGACCAGTCGCCCGGACAGCTTGCGCTCCAGCTCCGACCACGGCATCCGTGGGTTGTTCCAGCCCATCAGCTGTTCCTCTTCTGAGGCGCTGGGTTGGGGGTTGTTCCGTAGGCAGGAGTGTGGGGGCTACGTCCCGCCCACCTCCCTGCGCTCCGCAAGCTCCGCTCCGGTCGGAACGCCCGACCACGCCCTGACGTAGCCCCCACACCCCTGCCCACAGAACGTTTTCCGCTGAGGTCACGTCTGGCTGGCATGCATTGCCACTGGGTATCTGCCTGCTCAGGCATATTGGGCCTCTGTCCACCACTGGCTGTTTTCCACGACCAGCAGCCAGGCGCTGCCGTCGACGCCGACGACCTGGAATCTTGCGACCTGGCGCGCCTGCACCGGGTCCCACCAGAGCTCGTCGATGGGCCAGGGGCCGGCCCAGGCCTCGACCCGCATCAGCTCGTCGGACTCCTGAGCCTTGAACAGCATCGGCTCGGTGGTGACCACTCCCCGCGTGGTGACGCCAACCGGCTGACCCTCGGCTCCGACCACCGTCGCGACGTGTGGTTCGGCAAAGACGCAAGTCGGAGCAGGCGGCGGGATGCTCCCGGGCCAGGGCAGTCCTCGTCGTCGCAGCCCAGCTGACCGCTCACCCCAGGGGGTGCCGGCCTGTCGGGCCCTGGGGCTGCGACCTCCTTGCAGCGTTGGGCTTTGGACTGCCTCGTGACCGAGCATGCTCTGCAGCCGCGCTACGCCTCGGTTGATCCGCTCATCAGGTGCGCTGCCCCACAGACCTTCACCCTGGTCGGCCATCGACTCGACCGACTCGGGCACCAGCCGTACTCCGGTGACTGGTTGCGGGGGTGGGTCCCCCTGCAGCTGCCAGTGCACTCGGTCGACCAGGTCGGAAGCGCCGAACCAGCGCGGATGGGCCCAGCGGCGGGAGCCGTTCCAGCTGCCGTCACCGACGATCTCGATCCGTGCCGTCGTGCAGACCAGACCATGCCGGGCAAGCTCGGCAACGAACTTCTCTGCCGTCTGTCGAACGCTGAAGACGATCGGTTCCATCACCTCAAGCGGTGGGGTGAAGTCGACGTAGGCATCAAGTTCTGGTGGTGGAGTGCGCCCGGCCGCAGATCTGGTGTCCAGGCCGCGGGCCAGCCGGTGGTACCAGGCACCCTCGCGCCCGAACCTGGTCAGCACGTCGCGCGCGGAGAGGACGGCGAAGTCGCCCAGGCTACGCAGACCCAGCCGTTTGAGCAGGCTCACCATCTCGGTGTCCTCCAGGACTCCGATCGGCAGCCCGGACAGGAACTCCGCCGACTCGCCCGGCCCGATGATGACACTGTCCTGCGGTGCCGCCCGGCGGGCCGCCTGCTCCGCGGCGAACATCCCGTCGGCGATCCCGATCCGGCAGTCCCACACCCCGGCTTGGACCAGCCGTTCGGCGAGCACCGCCGCCGCCTGTGGCTCACCACCGTAATAGCGGCTCGGAACTCCCAGCGCACACAGGCCCGGTCGGATCGGCGCCACCCCAGGACTAACCTCCTCCACCACCGACAAGATGTCCTCGAACGCCCGCAGGTCACGGTTGGGGTTGTGGTCGACCAGGACCAGGTCGGGACAGGTGGCCGACGCGTCCCTGCGTCGCATTCCTCGCCGTACGCCCTCGGTCCGCGCTGGTGCGGAGCAGGCGAACACCTGGTTGTGCTGCACGACGGCGATCGGCAGGTGGGCGGGCAAGCTCTCCTCCACCATGGCAGCGATCACTGGCCAGTCGGGGCACCAGATCACCATCATCCGGGAGGTGGCCGACGACCGCGGCCTGGTCAACAGCTCGGTCATCAGCTCACCCGGACGGCATGCATGGGGGTCAGCGGGCTCTCCACCAGCGTTATCTGCCGGTCGGCATCCGGCAGCCACATCAGCGCCTCCCGCGGTGGTGCGGTGCCCCGGCGTACCGTCACGGTCGCCTGGCGACCCACCAGATGACCGTAGCCACGTCCGAGCCCCTGCCAGCTCGACGCCCGTACCGTCAGGCGGGCGTCGACGCGGGGCCAGTCACCCCAGGCGATCAGGACGGCGTCGCGCTGCCGCAGGCGTGAGGTAAGTCGGGCGGCTTGATGCTCGGTGACCGGAGCAGGCGGCCGGACCACGACAACGGTGGCGACATCGATCAGCCCGGCCACTACGCTCAACCACTGCTCACCGGGATCGGGCACCAGGATGGTCCGCTCGAGGTCGACTCCATACTCGACCGCCGCCTCGAGACCGAAATCGGCGGCCCCGACGACCGCCGACCACGCGCCGGCGCGGGAAGGACCAGCCATCAACGCCATCACCAGGCTGGGACAGTCAACGCCGTAGGTTGCACCGGTCTTTAGCTGGAGCAACCCGGCAAAGGCAGGCACCATCTCCAGCGGGCGGGATGCGGCAGTGCCCTGCATCCGGTGCACCCGCTCCTGCAGCTCCCGGATGCGAGGAGGAGCGGAAGAGACAGTCACCCCTCCATAATCGAACAGCCGTTCGATCTAGTCAACTAGGAGTCCGCCGAAGGGCCTTCCCCCGGCAGCACCAGCCCGGCCGCCCCGTCCACTGTGACGGTCTGGCCAGACACAATCCGGGTAGTGGCCTCGGGCACGCCCACCACGGCAGGGATACCGTACTCCCTCGCCACCACAGCACCGTGGCTGTTCGCACCGCCCATCTCCATCACCAACCCACCGGCGGTCAGGAACAGCGGCGTCCATCCCGGGTCGGTTGACGGTGCCACCAAGATCTCACCCGGCTCCAGCTGCGCACCAACCGGATCCAGCACCACCCTCGCCCGGCCCGTCACCGTGCCCGCCGAAGCCGGGCTGCCAGCCAGCGCACCGCCATGCTGGACAGCCGCTACACCAATCGCCTCCGGCTCGGTACCGTCGGAGAGCAGCAGTCGCGGAATGTGGCGGCGACGCAGCTCCAGCGTGTACGCCGATCTGCGCTCGGTCACCAATGTCTGAAGATCCTCACCCGCCAACCCCCGCCGGGCCTCCGCGAAATCGACGAAGAAGACGTCATCTCGGTCAGCAATGCTGCCCACGGTCACCAGGGCATCCCCGACCATGCCCACCTGCTCGCGCATGCCAGCCATCGCTAGCACCAGCAGGTCCTTGGGCTTCTCCCGCAGACCCGCCAGCTGACGCGCCCGGCGCAGCCCGAACTTCACCACTCGGGCACGGACCCGGCTTCGGCCCTGCATCCGCCCTACCAGGTCGGTGATCATGGTTTCGGCCCGTTCGGCGCCAGCCACGAACTGTGCTGTCGGCGACCGGTCGTCCGCGCTCAGCCGCAGGTAGTTCTTGATCGCACCGAACAGGTGCGACGGGTCATCCGACCACCGCGGCATACCAAGATCAATCTCCGCTACGGCGCGGTGCCCGTAGGTCCGAAGGAACGCGGCAAGACCCTCTTGCACCACCCTCGGCAACGCGTTCCGGGCGAAGTCATCTGCCAGTGCTGCAACGGATCCAGCACTCAGCACCTGTGCCGCTTCTTGATCATCTCGGATCTGTTCCGTCAGTCGCCACAACGCCAGATCCATCTCCGTGGTGACGTTGTGCGGTAGCCCGCGCAGGATGGTCTGCAGTTCCCCAGGACGGACCAGGTCCCCCAGCAGATTGCCTGCCAGTCCCAGTAGCGCGAACCCGGCCAGCGGATAGGAGACCACCATCGGCATCAACATGAACACCTGGCTGGACAGCAGCCGCTGCACGTGGTCCAGACGTTGTTCGGGAGCGGCGGCCGCTGGCACCGCGAGATCGCGTCGTAGTCGCGTTTCCACTCCGTCGATGGCCCGATATGCCCGGGCCGGGGTCACGGCCGCCAGCAGTACGCGCAGCGGCACCCGCATCCTGAGCAGCACCCGCAGCACCGGCCGCAGGGCCGTCAGCCCGGATGTTTCCACTACTGAGAACCGCGGGTCGACAGTGAGCCGTCTGATGACCACCGCGGCACGGGCCTCCATCACGCCGAAGGCAGCCAGAGCGACCCGTCGCCCGAACGGGTTGCGTACCACTGCGGTGAAGTCGACGAAGAGCCGTTGCCCAACCTCCCGATAGGCAGCCGGTCCCCGCAGCGGGTCGTCCGGCGGAGACCCGGCTGCGGCGGCGATCGAGGTGCCGATCAGCCGAAAGGCTGCCAGACCCATCGGTGTAATAGGACGGGTCAGGCCCTGTGCCAGGCTCACGCACAGGTATGCGTGGGTGTCTGTCCAGCCAGTGCTGTCGGGCAGTGGATACAAGGTGGTGATCGGTCGGGCTTGAGTCAGCCACAGCTCACCAGCCGAGTCCAGTGCCCATTCGATGTCCTGCGGGAATCCGTAGTGCTGCTGAACTGCCTGCCCGAGTGTTAGCAGGGCGGTGATCTGCGGGTCGGTCAGGGACGGGACCTCGCCGCCATCGGGCTGCTCTACCCGTTCCACTCCTCCGGTGTGGACGGACCGGATCAGCAGCCGCTTGTTCCCGATCCGCCGATCCAGCACCTCCTCGGTCGTGGAGTCGACGAGGAACCGGTCCGGGTTCACTGCGCCCGAGACCACTGCTTCCCCCAGCCCGGGGCTGGAGTCGATCACGCTGTGGTGCCGCGTCCCGGTGACCGGGTCGGCGGTGAACAACACGCCGGCGGTGGCCGCCTGCACCATCTGCTGGACCACCACAGCCAGCCTGACTGACGTGTGGTCGATCCCGTTCCGGGTGCGGTAGTCGATGGCACGGTCGGTCCACAACGAGGCCCAGCAGCGACGTACGGAGTTCACCACCGCGTCGGACCCGATGACGTTGA
>CADCUO010000123.1 GCA_902805915.1 uncultured Propionibacteriaceae bacterium
CTTCATGTCGCCGCGCTGCCGCCGCGGCCCGATCGCGTCAGGCGTTCTTGAACTGCTCGCGCAGGCGCTTTACCTGATCGTGGTTTTGCAGCACGCCCTGGTATTGGCGTTCGACCACGCTGCGCACATCCACCGGCAGGTTTTTCTCCAGCGCGGTACGGTAGCTGCGCACCGCGACATCCTCGCCGCGCTCGCACTCGTTGAGGATGGACTTGTCGTCCTTGCCGGTCACCAGCGACTTCAGGTCGACCCAGCGGCGATGCAGGGCGCCGCCCAGCCCGCTGCTGGTTTCGGGGTCGCCGCCATAGCTGCGCACCTCGTCGCGCCCGATCGCGACCAGCTCCGACGGCGCGGCCCCCTCGCGGCCCAGGTAGCCGTGCATGTGCTCGGCCGGCGCGTTGCGCGGCGTGCCGTCGTCGACCACGATCACCGCCCGCCGCTGCCGGGCCAGCTGCAAAGCGCCGGCGAGGCCAGCGGCGGAACCCCCGACCACCGCCACGTCGCAGTAGCGTTCGATGATGCGGGCCCCAGGATCGGCGTGCTCGCCGTGGTCAGCGTGATGAGCGATGACAGCCATGACAAGAACGGTAAGTCCTCAGAGCCCAAAGTGAAAGGGACCTTGCGGAAATTGCAAGGCGTGTCAGGATGGACCCATGAACACCGCCGCCGAGCTCGAGACAATAACGCGATCCCGTCTACGCAGCCTGCGGACGACGCTGGGCTACTCCCTCGACGAGCTGGCCGAGCGCACCAACCTCAGCGCGTCGACGATCAGCCGGGTCGAGACCGGCAAGCGCGCCCTCGGCCTCGACGTCCTGGTCCCGCTGGCCAACGCGCTCCAGGTGAGCTTCGACGTGCTCTTCGAGCTGCCCGGGGACGAGGACGTGGTCATCCGGCCGGTACCTCAAAGCATGGGGGCCCGCACGACCTGGCCACTCAGCCGACCAGACGGCCGCACCCTCGCCATGAAGGTGCGGCTCGAGCCGAGCACAAGCCGCCCTGACCAGCGGGTCCATCCCGGGCACGACTGGTTCGTCGTGATCGAGGGCCGGGTGCGGCTGTGGCTCGGTGATCGCGAGATCGACGTCGACACCGGCGAAGCGGCCGAGTTCACCACCATGACGCCCCACGCCATGAGCGCGCTGAACAACCCCGCCGAGCTAATCATGATCTTCGACCGCGAGGGCCAGCGCGCGCACGTGCATCAATAGCAAAGTCCACGAGCTCTTCACCCATGCCGGCCAGACCCGATCAGACCCTGGTCGCGCTGAACTGGAGGCAGCACCAGGGCGCGGCGACCGCGCCCGTCGGTGGGGATCCGCCGCGTAAGCCTGGTGCATCTGGGAAGGCACGTACCGTTGGGCGCCGGACTCGGGCCCAAGCCGCGCCGACAGTGCCTCGTTTCGGATGGTGTCACGTGGCTTGTCACCCGATTGCTGGACTCAGGCTGCTCCCTCGCCGGCGCTCAGCTCCTAACAGGTCTGACTCGTCCGGCTGCTATCCCCGCGGTCCCGATTCACGGCCGTCACGATGTGTCCGATCCCCTCGACACCCCTGGACGCTGCATCAAGCATGGCCGGGCAGCCGCGTCCTCACTAGACGCCCGGAATGGCGGCGGCAACTTCCCTGACGAACTCCGCACAGCCCTCGACGGTTCCCGCGAACTTCACCGGCCCGGCTCCCGCTAGCCCTTGGGGTTGGAGCGCACTACGTCGACGGGACCGTGCTCGTGCGGGTCACCGGGAAGCTGACGCCAAAGGCTGCGAAGACCGACGAGGCGGCTCTGCTAATCGAGCAGGAAGCAAGCGCCATTCCGCAAGCCGGTCGGTTTTCGGTACGCCGCCAGACCTGTCAGACGGACTCGCTAGCTTGTTCGCGTGAACCTAAGTTATGACTTCGAGTCCCAGCGACAAGTCGCGGTGGATGACCACATTGCTGGTTGGGCCCGGCGGACCGACGCTGCGACGGGGTTGTCGGTCCTAGAGCAGGGAGTCCTGATGCTCCCGCTCTGCTGCTCCTTCACGGCCTCACTGACTCAGCCGACACCTGGGCTCCGATCGCCAGCGCTTGGCTGAACAAGTACAAGGTGGTCGCCGTAGACCTACGCGGGCACGGGCAGTCCCCGCGGTTCACCGATGCGGAAGCTTGCGGGCGACGCCGCAGACGTCATGGTCGAGGATGTGGTCCGGCTGATGCAGCGCCTGGCGTCGGAGCACGGGCCGGTCGATGTCCTGGGCCAGTCGTTAGGAGCGGTTCTCGCGCTTGCGGCGGCCACCCGAACCTCGAACTCTGTCCACGCGCTCGTGTTGGAAGATCCGGCGCCAGCTGATGGGGACTGGGGCCCAGGTGTCAAGCAGCCGTTCATGGATGAGCAGATCACGATGCTGAACGCTTTCGAAGCCGCAGACCCATCCCTACGGCCCGCCCTGAGTCCTCGGTGGTCCCCATCGGAGGTCCAACGGTGCCTCCAGGCGAAACCCTTCGTCGATCGACGACTCATGACCTCTGGGCACATCACTCCGCTCGGACGGCTAACCGACCTGATCGGCACCCTCGAAGTTCCCACGCTGATCCTTGTTGCTGACCCCTCCCACCTTGACGACATCTTGCCGCCACCATCAAATCCCATAGTCACAGTCAAGAAGGTCACCGGAGCCGGGCACTGCATCCACCGCGATGAGCCCGACCAGTTCCATCACTTGCTCGACGGATGGCTCAGCCGACAACCTCTCCCCAAGGAGTAGGAGCGCCAAGCTTGCCCTTTGCGGCGACCGGCAGCCGTCCCGCTTGCGGTGCTCCGGTGGACGGTCGCCTTCCGAACACCGCCAATCGAGTCAACTGACAGCCGGCGGTATCGAATAGTCCCCTCCGCCGCCATATACGGTCGCGGCAGGTAATGGTCCCAGAGCAGCCGCAGTGATCTCAGTGGCGAACTCGGCCACGGTGGGAATCCTGCCCACCTGGTCTAGTCGCCCGGCCATCGTTCCCGGCTCGATCCGTTCCAACAGCTTCACGGTGATGGTTCCCTCGATCATGTCCCCGGACACAACCGCCAGGTCGATCCCATGCTCGGTTGCCCACTCTCGGACGGCGCTTTCGCAGGCGCGCTTGCTGACCGCGACTGGCGCGTACGCGGCGGGCACGGGTCGCTGCTCGACGAAGTGCGCCTGGTGGCTGGTGACGAACACGCTGCGGGAACCCGGGCTCAAGAGCGCGGCATCCGTCAAGCAGCATCACCTGCGCGTCCCGATTGAGACGCAACGCGTATCCCTCATCAACGTCTGCCTCCATGCCGCCGGAGGCGTTCAACACGACCAGGTCGAGTCGGCCAAACTCCTCGCGGACCGCGCTGATCATTCGTTGGACAGCGCGCCGGTCAGTGAGATCAGCGCCGAAGGCTGCCGCTCGCCCACCGCGATCTTCGATCTCCTGGACGACCTGCTCAGCGCGCCTGGCCTTCTCCCGATAGGTGACGGCGACGCGCACACCTTGAGTGGCCAGCTGTCGAGCCGCTCGGCACCAATACCTCGCGAAGACCCCGTGACCAGCGCTACCGGACCTGTGCCCTTGTCGATGACCATTCGCGCACGATAGCGGGGCATCGCTTCTACGACGCGACGCTGCGCAGCGGAGACTCGTTGGCCCGTAACGCGTCGGGACTGATCCTGGCCGGATGGGAGTTCGCAAGTGGACCGTCTTACGAAGGCGCCGAGGCCACGTCGGCGTCCGCACGCCAGAACTGCTCGACTACCGACAGTCCGCCCACATGGTCGCCATCCTCCTCACCGAACACCCCACCCCACAGCCGGCAAGCAGCTGGAGCCGTAGCCGGTGGCTCGACCTGGCCGACGACCTCGCCCGAATTCACCAAACCCCGGTTCCGGCCGGCACGCAATGGCGACGTCCGTCGTCGCTCGAGGCGACACTCAACGCCCCAACATGGCCACAGCCCACGCGTTCTGGTCGTGGCCTGGCGCGCCGGAACTGCTGTCACCCATTTTCACCGACACCGCCCCACTCCACGACGCGATCAGCCCCTTCACCGACTGCTTCCTCCACGGCGACTGCCACACCGACAACCTCCTGGTCGACCACCACCAGCTGATCTGGACCGACTGGCAAGGAGCTGGCGCCGGCAACCCCGCAGCCGAACTCGCCTTCCCCTCGATCCGAGCCACCCCAGCTGGCGCCGTGCTTCCTCAAGACGAGATGACCCAGCGCTACGCCGAAGCTCGCACCCTGGACCCGGCCCAGCTCCGCCGCGCCACCCTCGCCGCCGAACTCGCAACCTTCCTCTTCACCTGGCCGGAGTACGCCGCCTACAACACCGAGATCGGCATCGAACGAGTCCACCAACGAGTCGCAAGCCTCGCGCGAGCCTGGGCCAGCAACTGAGTGCTCTGCAGGCCCCGCACAACGGTCAGCTGCTGCGAGCAGCCCGCAGGAGGGTCTCCGTGCGATATTCGGCGCAGTCTGACCTGAGGCAATGGTCCACTCGTCAGCCCAACCAACCCTTGCGTCTGATGCGGCGGCTTCCTCTAAGGGATCTGGTACGGCGCAATGTCGCCCAGCTTTGTGATGTTCCCAAGGGCAAGGCAGGCCGGCCGTCAAAGTCACTGACCCTTGTTCAGGCCGAGGCGCTGCTCTTTTCCACGCAAAAGACGACGATGCATGCATACATCGTCGTCTCCTTGCTTACCGGTGCTCGCACCGAGGAATTGCGCGCCCTTACCTGGAGAAACCTCGACCTCGATGGCGACCGTCGGCTGAACCTCCTAGGCCACCCACAATCCAAGTCTGGCGGTCCGTCCGAACGGGTGGTGACACAAAGACCGCCAAGTCACGGCGAACACTCGAACTCCCACGGTTGTGTGTAGACGTCCTGCACGCGCACCGAGAACTGCAGGCTGAACAAAGAGCTCGAGCCGATAGCTGGGATGAGAGGGATCTCGTCTTCACATCCCAGGTCGGAACTGAGCTGGATGCGGCCAACGTTCGACGTGCCTTCCGCTCAGCTGCGAAGGCTGCTGGCCTGGTTGCCGCGGAGTGGACACCGCGAGAGTTGCGGCACAGCTTCGTCTCACTGCTCTCGAGTTCGGGTATGCCCATCGAGGAGATATCCCACCTGGTGGGTCACAGCAGCACCAACGTCACCGAGAAGATCTACCGGAAAGAGCTCCGACCAGTGCTCGCCAGAGGTGCGCGGGCCATGGACCGCATCTTCCAGATGCCACCTAGGGAGTTTGGCTCCCAGTTAGGCGCCCAGAT
Organism: uncultured Propionibacteriaceae bacterium; assembly: GCA_902805915.1. Classification (GTDB taxonomy): domain Bacteria; phylum Actinomycetota; class Actinomycetes; order Propionibacteriales; family Propionibacteriaceae; genus Microlunatus. The sequence continues at coordinate 5,269 of CADCUO010000123.1, forward strand.
GCATGCTGATGGCGCCTCAGACAACACATCATTTCCCCGAAGGGACCC
>CADCUO010000124.1 GCA_902805915.1 uncultured Propionibacteriaceae bacterium
TGACGTTCGCCACGGAGCGGTTCGTGCTCAGCGCCCAGCTCGAGCCGTGGCACGAGGTCGGCGGCGACGCCTTCGACTACAGCATCGACGGCAACACCCTCCACCTCGCCGTGCTCGACGGCATGGGACACGGCCTCGGCGCCACGCTGCTGGCGAGCGTGGCGCTCGCCGCGTACCGCAACGCCCGCCGCGGTGGTCAGGATCTCCTGGCCACCGCACGGACGATCGACGACGTCCTGGCCGAGCAGTTCGGCACCGAGAGCTTCGTGACGGCCGTCCTTGCCGAGCTCGACCTGGAGACCGGGACCGTCCGGACGTTGTGTGCCGCGCACCCCGCGCCACTGCTGGTGCGCCGCGGCCGCTCACTCGGCGAGCTCGACACCGAGCCCGGGCTCCCCCTCGGGTTCGGCAGCAGGAACGACACGGTCGTGACGGCGTCCCTGCAACCCGGCGATCGCATCCTGATGTTCAGCGACGGTGTGGTGGAGGCCCGGTCACCGGCGGGCGACTTCTTCGGCACCGACCGCCTGATCGACCTCCTCGTCCGCGAGGAGTCCGGCCGGCAACCCCCACCGGAGACCCTCCGTCGCCTGATCCTGGCGGTCCTCGACCACCAGCGCGGCGCCCTGCAGGACGACGCCACGCTGCTGCTGCTCGAGTGGGCCGGCGACAGCGCGGCCGTCCTGCCTGAGCAGCAGGTTCGGAGCATCTCGATCTGAGACCTTGTCCCGGTCACGGAGAGCGGCTGGATCGCCGGCAGGGTGGCGACACCCTCGCCTGCGTCGTAGCCTGCGGAGCTGGATCGGTCGCGCTGGGTGACCATGCTGCGGGCACGACAGGTCCGGCAACAGGAACGGCAACCGAAGGCGGGACGATCCGGTGGAAGCAGTCTTCACCTACACGGCCGACCAGCTGCCCGAGGCCTGTGCCTGGGCTGGGACCCAGACCAGCTCGTGGGGCCTGCCGATCGCGCACGTCTCCCGCTGGCTCGCGCAGGCCGCGCAGGAGCTGGCCGACAGCGAGACCGGGAAGGCGGTGCTCTGCTACGAGCCCGAGGACCGCCTGCTGTCCTTTAACGTCTGGTCCGGGGGCCGACGCGTGTTCGGCATGGACGACTTCCTCTGAGGGAGCTCCTGAGGCAGTGACTCGGCGCTTGCGGGCCTACTCCTGAGGAGCCGCCGCGCGACCCGCGCGGCGGGACGTGGGCAGCTCGCCGCTGCTGACCAGCTCCTCCGCGATGTCGGGCAGCCGGCGGTTGGTGGTCTGGCTGGCGCGGACGAGCAGCTGGAACGCCTTGTCGCCGGTGATCCTGAACCGCTCCATGAGGATGCCCTTGGCCTGGCCGATGAGGTCACGGGTCTCGAGCGCGGAGTGCAGCTGCTCCTGCTGCTGGGCGCCGGCCATCGCCACAGCGGCGTGTGAGGCGAACAGCAGGGCTACGTGCTCCGACTCGTCGTCGAACGCGTCGACCTGCGCGCTGGCGAGGTTCAGCGCTCCCAGGTCGTCACCGTCGACGTACATCTGCACTGAGAGCATGCTGGCGACGCCGACCTCCTCGGCGCGCTTGGCGAAGTCGGGCCAGCGCTGCTCGGTCCTCATGTCGGGCAAGCGAACGGTCTTCTGGTCGTAGAGGCTGTCCAGGCAGGGTCCCTGACCCGCCTCGTACTGCGCGCGGTCGCAGGCACGCGAGAGCTGGCCGGTGGCTGCCAGGGTGTGCACCTCCTGGCGCTTCTTGACCGACGAGATGCTCGCGTGGTCAGCGCCGGGCACCGTTCCCACGGCCGCATGCACGACCGCCGTCAGCGTGGCCTCCACGTCGTCCTCGGCCTCGAGCAGCCTTGCCAGGTCGGACAGCTGGTCCGCGAGGACGTCCCGGCCGGCGCTCTGTCCGGTGTCGCTGGTGGAGGGCTGCCCCCTGCCCTTGTCGCTGATGGCGGACATGGCTTCTCCTCTCTGCTCCGCGAAGCAGAAGTAGGCCGGGACGCTAGCTGCTGAACGTCCAGGCCCTACCAGCATGACGCACCGACCACGGACGCGCCGGTGCGCCCCCGTTCCGGCTCGAGCTGGCGGACCGCGCACTGCACACCGCGGACCTGCGAGCCTCGTGGGTCTTTCTCGGGCGTGTCCGGGTAGGTGTGCGAGGCCACGCAGCGCCCGGGGTGGTCGCGACCGGGAGCAGTCACGGTTGACGGGAGGCCTTCTCCTGCGCGTATAGGGCGTCGATCTCGCGGCGGGACTGGCGGTCCTGCCACCACAAACGCACGAGCAGCAACGACGTAGCGAGCAGGCTGGCGCCGTAGATGAACACGCCGGCGGGAGTGCGTGCGCGCCAGTGGTCGCTGTCGCGCGCGGCCTCTTCGCTGAAGACCATCATCATGAGGGCGAGGGGGACGATCGAGAGCGCCGCAAGCCAGCCCAAGTGCTTCCACAGCCAGCTGGGTGCGCCCCATCGCTGCGGCAGCGCGAGGCTGAGGAAGCCGACGCCGGCGATCAGGCCGAGGAAGCCGACGCCGGTGACGGCCGCCTGCTCGCTGTCCTGCGAGGGCGGATCGAAGATCGCGACGGATGTGGCTACGCACCCGGTGAGCAGCATGATCGGGCCGAGTGTCAGGCCGAAAAGCAGCATCTCCGTCCGCAACTTCACGAGTGCAGTGTGCCCGATCTGACGGGAGCTGGGATCAGCGATGGGTACTAGTTCGTGGTGCATCGCAGGATCGCGGCCCACGGGGAGACGTTGTTCGCGGTGAGGTTCCCAGCCCTACATCCGCAACAGCCGGCA
>CADCUO010000125.1 GCA_902805915.1 uncultured Propionibacteriaceae bacterium
CGGCGGCCCGCCGCAGCGCGACCCAGGCCGCGATGCCCTGCGCCGCCGGCAGATACGCGGTCAGGATCGCCATGCTGTCCCGGGGCCGGGCGGACCGTGACCCGCCGCTGGCCTTCCTCGGTCCGGGCCCGCGCCACTGCCGCCGCCGGGTCCACGGCGTAGGCCAGCCGGCGGGTCGGCCCGTCGAGGTGGGAGGTCTCCCTGGCTACCACGGTCGCGACCCACTCACTGACCTGACCGGCCCGCAGCAGCCCGTACCTGGCCGGCAGATCCACACACCACGCCCGGGCCAGCGCCAGCCGCCGCGACCCGGCCGCCGGGGACACCGTGCACGCCAACCCGATCTGGTCGCCGATCCCCCGGCCGAGCCGGCGGTAGTCCACCCCGCTGTGGCGCTGAGCCTCCACCTGGGACCGGGCGAACAACACCATCTCAGCCGCCTCCGCCGCCGCCGCCTTCACCTGCTCCAACACCGCAATCCGATCCACCCGAACCCCATCCGCCACACCGCCGTCCCCGCCGCCGTCGATGTCGGCCAGCTCCCCCAACCCCCGCACCATCCACGACAACTCCGCCGTCACATCGTCAAAGGCTGGTGGAGCGGCGCCGGTCGCGTCGACACTCGACACGGTGGTGAGCAGCTCCAAAGGACATGCTTCAACACTGACGATCACCACTGACAGAAACGAACTGATGTTCGATTCGACTCGGCGATGCGTTGCCTGGCTTGGGAGCGTGACCGCAAGTACCGGGAATATCGCCTCGTCGCTGGGGTTGCACCCGCATGACCATCAACGGAATCCACACCATCGGAATTATCGGCGCCGGCCACATCGGCAGCCAGGTCGCCCGCCTGGCCGTTGCCCAGGGCTATGAGGTCGTGATCAGCAACTCGCGCGGACCTGAGACGCTGGATGACCTCGTCGCCGAACTGGGTCCCAAGGCGCGCGCCGCGACGTCGACCGAGGCAGGGGCCGCCGGAGACCTGGTGGTCGTGTCGGTTCCGTTGAAGAGCGTCGGCGACATACCGGTGGAGCCGCTGGCTAACAAGATCGTCATCGACACGAACAACTACTACCCAGAGCGCGATGGCAACATCGCCGAGCTCGACGAGGAGACCACTACAACCGCGGAACTGCTGCAGCGTCGCCTGCCGGCAGCTTCGGTGGTGAAGGGGTTCAACCACATCTATGCAAGCCAGCTGACCACGGACGGACTCCCCACCGGAGCACCGCACCGGCGGGCCCTGGTCATCGCCGGCGACGATGACAGCGCTAAGCGAGTCGTCACCCAGCTGCTCGACGAGTTCGGCTTCGACACGGTGGATGCCGGACCGCTAGCCGAGGGCTGGCGAATCCAACGCGACACCCCCGGCTACGGCCCGCAGCTCGATTCGGCCGAACTGACCGAGGCTCTAGCGGCGGCACGACGCTACAACGCCTGACCTGAGCGACGCCTGACCTCGGAGGGTGCACCAGTACGGCAAGCCTCCGAGGTTGCGGGAGCTCGTTGGCCATACGCCGCGATTCCCACCGGCCGCCTGGAATGGCACCGCCGAATCCACGTACTACGGTGGAGCGGTGGCGAAGACGGCACTGATCATCGGTGGCACCGGACAGATTGGTTGTGCAACCGCGAAAGCGTTGCAGCGCGCAGGCTGGGAGGTCACCGCCGGCCACCGCGGCCGCCAGCACCTACCATCGGACTTCTCGCTCGGCACTGTGGCTCTGGACCGTGAGGACACCGCAGCATTGATGGCGGCAGCGAGAGGGCGAGATCTCGTGGTGGACACAGTTGCGTTCACCCCTGCCCACGCCCACCAGCTGCTGCAACTCGACGTCGGTGCGCTCGCGGTGATCTCCACAGCGTCGGTGTATGCGGGGTCGAACGGAACCTACCTGGACATCGCCACGGATCCCGATTCGTTCCCCGACTACCCCGTACCGATCAGTGAGGACTGGCCCACCGTCGACAACGATGAGCAGACGTACTCGCCTCTCAAGGCGGCCATGGAACGTGTGCTGTTGTCAGGTGACGTGCCAGTCAGTGTGCTGCGGGCCGGCGCTATTCACGGACCGTACAGTCCAGCGCTGCGGGAGTGGTTCTTCATCAAGCGGGCGCTTGACGGGCGTCGGAGAGTCGTCCTCGCCTGGGACGGCGCCGGGCGCTTCCACCCAGCTGCCACGGCTAACATCGCAGCCCTGGTGGTCGCCTGCGCCGCCACTCCTGGGACGCACGTGCTCAACGCCGTCGACGACACCTGTCCAACCGAGGCGGACATCGCACGGACGATCTTCGAGGCGATGGGTCATGAAGCAGAGATACTGACCTTTCCCGGACCGCCTCGGGGTGAGTTGGGAGTCTCCCCGTGGGGCGTGGCGAAGCCCCTTGTCCTGTCGATGGAGCGGGCCCGCGCAGAAGTTGGTTACCAAGCTGCTGCGACCTACCGGGAAGCAGTGGAGCTCGACATCGACTGGGCGGTACGGACCTTCAACGACGCAGGCCTCCCCAGCGAGTCGTGGCGGGACGTGTTCCCCGGGACTGTTGACTTCGGTGCAGACGGATGGTTCAACTACGCGGCAGAGGACGACTTCGCAGGCTGACAATCGAAAGGGGTAGCCTGACCGGCCTGTGCTGATGTCGACCAACGTCAGCAGCCCCCATGAAATGGAGCGTGCGGGTGAGCATCGAGTTC
>CADCUO010000126.1 GCA_902805915.1 uncultured Propionibacteriaceae bacterium
CTTCTCGGGCAGGGTCGCGACCAGGTCCACGTCCTTATCGATGCAGAACACCTCGTGACCGGCTGAGGTGAGTGACTCCGCAAATGCGCCGTTGCCTGAGCCAAGGTCAAGGATGCGGGCAGGCGACTCGCCGGCCATCCACACCGGTGCGGCGGCTGGGTAAAGTCTCCGGCGCTGGTGGCTCATGGGGCAAACTCTAGTGGTGGCCGACCCGCTTGCTGCTCTCATGCATCTGGAGGGCGTGCCGTCCGCGGTGGTGGCAGCACGGGATGCGGTCGACGCCGTACTGAGAGACCGCGGGCTCCGTCGGATCACCGGAGCGCAGTCGGCTGAGGCCCTGCTGGCGGGGGCGCGTGCCAGCGCCGATCTCACCGGCGCGGCCGACCGTTGGCTGGCGGGAGCGATCCGGCTCTCCACCGAGCTGCTGAGTCTGAGCACCTTGATCCGAATCTCCCCGGGACAGGCGATGGCCCGGGCCCATGTGCTGCTGGCACACGGCATGGTGCCTGAGGATGACCTGGGTCGGGTGCGAGGGGGTGAGGAAGCCGCCCAGCGGATGGTCGGGCTGAACCAGCTCTTGACCTGCCCCACCGAGGCGTCGGCGGTCGTACTCGCAGCGGTGGCGCACGCCGAGCTGGTTACGGTGGCGCCGTTCGGCTCCAGCAGTGGATTGGTGGGGCGAGCGGTTGAGCACATGGTGCTGGTTGAGGCCGGCGTTGATCCGCGGGCCGTGATCGTCATCGAGGCCGGACACCTGGCCGCAGGCTCGGAATACGAGCGTCTTCTGAAGGGGTACCGCGACGATGGAGTTCCAGGCGTGAAGAGATGGCTGCTGCACTGTGCGCGGGCCTTGGCCTACGGGGCGGAGGTGTCGCCGTTGGGGAATCGGCCACTCCGGCGTACCTGACGCTCCGGCGTAGCTGATCGTCAGCTGGAATTGCCGGCACAGCACGCGGGTTTGGTCGGAGGTGGCATGACTCGGCGCCCGTAGGACTACGGGCGCCGCGCCTGGCACGTCAGCGCGAGTGACCAAGCGTGCTCAACAAACGTTGGTCCAGGACAAGCCTGGGACACAACTCCCCATGGCGATGGGTGATCGCCGCGTGGGTGCTCGGCTGACGTACGAGGTCTTCTGACTTGTAGGACGAAGACTGAGCGAGAGTGATATGTCGACCATCTCTGCGCTCAGTTTTTGTCCACGAGCCAGAAGCTCTTGGCATCAGTTTTACCGCTTCCGCGGCGACATGAAAAGGGGTTGCAGAAAAGAAAGTTGTTGCACGGCGTGTCGTGGCTGTGACCAGCAATGAAAAATTCTCCGCTTCGCGGGCGTGCCGCAGCGTGTGTCCTGGCTTTTCCACAGTCTTCAGCCGGACCTACCGTCGTCCACAAGCCGCCAGCCGACCGACATGTTGAGCGGGCCCAAACGCAGAGTGCCGGCATGAATGGCCGATCTCAAGACACCCCTCGTGCTGTCGTGGTGACCGCTGACGAGGAGCTCCTCGACCAGGTGCTGGCCGTGGGAGCCGCAGCAGGGGTGGAGTTCGAGGTGCTGTCCGATGCGGGTGCCGCGAGGTCGTTGTGGGCGGTGGCCTCGGCTGTCGTAGTTGGCGTCGACCAGGCCGCCGCCGTCGCCCAGATGTTGCTGCCGCGTCGGGCGGAGGCGTACGTGGTGGGGCTGGATGATGCCCGGGACCTGGTTCATGCCTGGTCGGTTCCCCTTGGTGCTGCGGTGGTGTTGCTGCCCAGTGGGGTCAGCTGGCTGACCGGAGCGATTGCCGATGCCGTGGGATCGCGGGTCGGCAGCGGGCGACTGCTGGCCGTGGTCGGCGCCTCCGGCGGCGCTGGGACCTCCACCTTCGCGGCTGGCCTGGCCATCGTCGCTGCGCAGCATGACCAGCGGTGTCTGCTGATCGACGCAGACCCGTTCGGTGGTGGTATCGACCTGCTGGTTGGCGCGGAGCGGGCACCGGGTTGGCGTTGGCCGAGGTTGATGGCTGCCCGCGGCCACCTCGGGGGCCTCGCTGGCCAACTACCCCAGGTGGACGGCGTGGATGTGTTGTCGATGGCCCGCAACGAGTGGTCAGAGCCCGGCGCGGAGGCGATGAAGGCCGTGCTGCTCTCGGCGACCAGGAGCCATGACCTGGTTGTGGTCGACCTGCCGCGCCAGCTGGGGTCAGCCGGAGGTGAGGTCGTCCGCAGGGCAGACATCATGGTGATGACGGCGGTGGCTGACCTGCGTGGCATCGCCGCCGGGGTGGGAGTGCTGTCCCACCTTGGGGACGCGGGTGCGGTGGCAGGACTGGTAGTGCGGGTTCCCCGCCCGCGGACCGTCAGTGCGGAAACCGTCGCTGAAGGGCTGGGGTTGCCGCTACTGGCAAGGATGAACGAGGACGCCGTTCTCCGGGTGGCTGCCGAGCGTGGTGATCCTCCTGGTCGCGCGTCTCGCAGCGGGCTGACCAAAGCCTGCCAAACGGTCCTTGACCGTCCGGAGCTGAAGGTACGGCCCCCCCTGTGAACGTCCCCGAGCTGGAACTGGTGCGCGGGCGGCTTGCTCACCTCGGCCGCTCCCACAACTCGACTGACGTCGCCGAGGCGATGCATGCCGCCGGCCAGATCGTCAGCGATACCGCACTGGTAGCGACCGTGGAGGCATTACGGCGGGAAAGCGTGGGCGCTGGCGTCCTCGATCCGTTGCTGCGCCTTCCTGGTGTCACTGACGTCTTGGTCAACGGACCGGACCATGTGTATGTCGACCGAGGTGAGGGTCTGGAGCTGACGGCGGTGACCTTCGGCTCTGACGCGGACGTACGTCGGTTGGCTCAGCGGCTGGCTTCCTCGGTCGGTCGCCGACTTGACGAAGCCGCGCCATTTGTGGATGCAAGACTTCTCGACGGGACCCGCGTCCACGCGATCCTCAGCACCCTGGCCTCACCCGGCACCTGCCTGTCGTTGCGGATCCCCTCCCGGCGGACCTGGTCACTCGTCGACTGGGTGGCGAGCGGCACGCTGAGCCGGGGAGCAGAGCAGGTCTTGACCCAGGTGGTATCGGCGCGCCTGGCCTTCTTGATCAGTGGCGGCACTGGGTCCGGAAAGACGACACTGTTGGCCGCACTCCTCGGGCTCGTGCCTGCTGATGAGCGGATCGTCATCGTGGAGGACTCCCGCGAGCTGATGCCGGACCATCCTCATGTGGTACGGCTGGAGGGCCGACCGCCGAACGCGGAGTCCACCGGCGCGGTCACCATGACCGACCTGGTGCGGCAGTCGCTACGGATGCGGCCGGACCGTCTGGTGGTTGGGGAGGTACGAGGCGCTGAGGTCCGCGATCTGCTGGCCGCGATGAACACCGGACACGAGGGCGGGTGCGCGACTGTGCACGCCAACTCCGCTGCCGACGTACCGGCACGCCTAGAGGCTCTGGCGGCTCTGGGCCAGCTGGGGCGGCAGGCGCTACACGCTCAACTCACCTCGGCGGTGGACGTTGTGATCCACGTCGGGCGCCGCTCCGGACAACGTCGGCTGGAGGCGATCCACATCGTGGTTGGCGCCCCGGGGACCGGCCTGGCGCGTACGGAATGCGCTGTGGAGTTCAGCGCCGACGGCCGGATCAGGCACGGGCCTGGAGCGCTGCAACTGGAGCGGTTGCTGAGCCGATGACGCTGCTCTCCGGCCTGTGCGCTGCCGTGGCGGTCTTGCTTGCGTTGCCGCCAGCCGGCCGCCCGATGCAGCGGCTTGGGGCCGAGCCACCATCCGCGTCGAGTGGCTCTCATTCGATCCGTGGACCTCGACGACTGCTGCTTGGCATACCGCTGCTTGCGCTGCTGGGAGCGATCTTCCTGGCCGTCGGCGCCCGGCCAACGGTGGTCGCCGCGACAGTCCTGATCATGGTCGGCACCGTCTCGCGGCTGATGCACCTGCACCTGGCGAGCCGTCAGGCACTGGAGGCGCGGGCGCAGGTGGCGCACGCCTGCGCCGTGCTCGCCGGACAGGTACGGGTCGGGCGGGTGCCGTCGGAGGCCTTGCGGGTGGCGGCAGAGGACTGCGCGGTGCTCGCTGAGGCCGACCGAGTGCACCGGATGGGCGGTTACGTTGCGACTCTGTGGCGCGACCGGTCCGCCAGGGCGGGCCATCGGGGCCTGCTGGACCTGGCTCGAGCCTGGCAGCTCTCGCAGCAAACCGGCGCTCCGCTGGCGTCGGCGCTGGATGAGGTGGCAGAGGCACTGACCGTCGAACAAGGGGTCCGAGCGGTGGTCGCAAGCGAGCTTGCGGCACCCCGAGCAACCGGCAAGGTGATGGCTGTGCTGCCCTTCTGTGGCCTGGCGCTGGGTTTCCTGATCGGCGGCGACCCGGTCGACTTCCTGCTGTCCGGGCCGTACGGGTGGGCATGTCTGCTGGGAGGGGTGACGTTGGCCGGTGTCGGCGTGCTGTGGATCGACCGGCTTGCCCGCTCGGCGGGTGATCTGGAATGACCGGCTCAGTTGCAGCGGCGATCCTGACGACGGGATACGCGCTTCTTGCTGGCCTCGCTGCCGCGCTGTGGGTACGAAGCCCGGCCCACCAGGTGGGGCGGGTCGTGGCCACCGGCGAGCTGCGGGCGAGGCTAGGCGCGCTTCGTCGGCTGCTTCAGGGACGAACGGACGGGCCGTCGTTGCGACGCAGGGTCGTTGTTGTGGGCGCGGGTGGAGCTGCGCTGGTCGCCTTGGCGATCAGCTGGGAGGTCCGGCCGGTATGGCCGGCATCAGCAGCTGCAGCTGTCCTCGCCCCGGCCGGGATTGTTGCCCTGGGTCGCCTGGAGCCTGTAGCGGCACGACGTCGACGTTGCCGCCTGGTCGCCGATATGCCGCAGGCGCTGGAACTGCTCGCGGCCGCGCTGGATGCTGGGTTGCCACTGCGGCGAGCAACGGCGGCCGTGACCGAAGTCGCCGACGGTCCGGTGGCCGAAGATCTTGGCCGGGTGCTGACCGCGGCCACCTTGGGCATGTTCGAGGCGCAGGCGTGGCGGGAGCTCGCAACGGACCCGGTGTGGCGGCGTACCGCGGTGGATGTGGCTCGGTCCGTGGAGTCCGGCACGATGATGGTGGAGACCCTGCGGCAGCACGCCCGCGAGGCCCGCGCCGCTCGCCGCGCCCAGATCGAGGTGGCGGCCAAGGCGGTCGGTGTTCGTACCGTGCTGCCGCTGATGCTCTGCTTCATGCCGGCGTTCATGCTGATCGGGATCGTACCCACGGTTGCTTCGGCCCTGCTCGCCGCGCTGTTCTGACTCTGCCGAGGATCGAGGCCTGCGCGAGGATCGACCTGTTGGCCCGCCCAGCAGCTGGCTTGGCCGCTTCGACCCGATGCGGTCGCACTATCGCACCTATGCGTCGCTATCGGCCTGTGCCGGCGCGACCGCTGCTGGGCCTGCAGACACGCCCATCCAGCCACAGAATCGCACGTACGTCCCTGGTCACCTTGCCGCAGCAGCGCTTTCCACAGGCGAATATCCACGCGAAGCGGTGTCAACAGATCGCTGCCTGGCTGCACGGTAGGCGCCGGGCGTACCGAGACTTCCTCTGCATCCAGGCGGATGCGGTGCCTGCACAGGTGCCAGTCGACGAAAGAGGGAAGCGATGTCAGATGTATTGGGTGTGCCGACCGGTGCCGTTGTGGTTCCGTGGGGTCCTCGGCCCGAGCGGGCAGGGCGGCCTGTGTTGAGGCGACGGGACGAACGCGGCATGGTCAGCGCCGAGTGGGCTGTAGGCATCATTGCAGCCGTGGCGATCGCGGGCGTGCTGCTTGCTGTGGTCACTAACGGACGGGTCGAGACTGCCTTGCTCGAGTTCATCTTGTCCGTCATCCGCGGATTCGCCCAAGGCTGAGCAGACCGGTGGACGCGATCCGGGAATGGGGTGCTGGAAGAAGCGTCCACCGCCACGGAAACCCGCCGCGGCTGGGGGAGCGGGGGATGGTGACGGCCGAGATGGCCGTCGCCACCCTCGCCGCCCTCACCGTGGTGATCATGCTCAGCTGGGCGATCCAAGTGGTGGTGCTGCAGCTGCGCTGCGTGGACACGGCGGCCGAGGTGGCCAGACAAGCCGCCCGGGGTGACGACGCCGCCGTACGGACGGCCGAACGCGATGCCCCGGTGGGCGCCAGGGTCACTGTGGTCAGCCGTGGCGGGGTGACGTCTGTTGCTGTCCGGCTGCAGGCGAAGCCACCGGTACGCGGCCTTCCTCCGGTGCCGTTGGAGGCAGCTGCGCAGGCGGTCAACGAGCCGTGACTACGTGGTTGCGGGGCCGGTCTGACCGGGGAAGTGGGTCGATGATCATGATCGGCGTCATGCTCGTCGTCGGAGTGCTGTGCTTGGTGGGTGTGTGCATCGCCGGTTACCTGGTTGCGGGCCATCGAGTACGGGCGGCGGCTGACCTGGCGTCATTGAGTGGCGCGGTAGCGGTCAGTCAGGGACGAGACGGCTGCCGCGCCGCGCGGGACAATGCGCGGGTGAACGGGGCGGTGGTGTCTCGTTGTGAGCAGGTGGGTGATGAGGTCGACTTCGTCATCACGGTGGTTGCCGAGCTGAGGGTGGAGGTGGTGTTTTCCGGCCTACCGTCGGCAGTCTCGGCGACTGCGCATGCAGGATCGGACACATAGCAAGGGTGGCTTCGTCGGCCAACACCGCAGCCGGCGCCGGAAGCCAACATCGCGGCGCCACTCAGTCGGCGGGCGGCGCCTCAGGTTCGCGCGGTTCGGCGTCGCGATTCTCAGCGGTGGCGCTGTCCTCGGGTGCCTTCTTCGGTGTGATCGTGATCTTCGCGGTGCCACCGTCGAGGTCGATGCCGAGCGGGGCGCCGCCGCCGTGGGTTGGCTTGGATACCAGCATTTTCTGTCGGTCCTTTTCCTCGCGTAGGTGCCGCATCCCGGGGTTGAAGATCTCGAAGAAGCTCACCGGTACGGCTTGTCGGACGCCGCTTTACGACGCTGATCACCGGCCGCGGCAGTGCTGGACACCACGGTGGGTGTCAGCGGGAGTGCAGCGGCGGCCATGAGGCCATTATGGCTCCCCGCTGTTGAAGCGCTCCTGGATCGGACTCTGGAGCCAGCCCGGGCGGCGGCACGAGTCCCCTTTGAAGCACCAGCCGCCTGAGAGCACCAGCCCCTTCAGAACACCAGCCCCTTAGGACACCAGCAGCTGGAGCAGCCGGACGGCTGCGGTCTTGTCCAATACTTGGTTGGCGTTGCCGCATTTGGGTGACACCACGCAGGCGGGGCAGCCGGCCTGGCACCCGCAGGACTGCAACCGGTCCAGGGTCGATGCCAGCCACTGGTCGGCGACCTCGAAGCCCCGTTGCGCGAACCCGGCTCCGCCCGGCTGGCCGTCATGGACGAACACCGTGAGCAGCCCGGTGTCTTGATCCAACGCTGTGGAGAGCCCGCCGATGTCCCAGCGGTCGCAAGGGGCGAACAGCGGCAGCAGTCCAATCGAGGTGTGTTCGGATCCGTGGGCTCCGCCGGCCAGCTGCTCCGACGTCATGTCGTCCGGCAGCACGGTGGGACCAAGCGTCCACCACACTGCAGTCGTACGGAGCGAGCGTTTTTCAAGATCAAGCGGGCTGGAGTCCCAGACCTTGCCTGAAATCTCGTCGCGGCGCAGGTAGCCGGTGACCTGTGAGGTGACCGTCACCTCCCCGAAGTGCAGCTGCCCGGCTCCCATCGCCCGCGAAGCCCGTTCCGCCGCGACACTCACTCCCGTGACCACCTGGGGTTGGGTGTAGTAGCCGGGTCGGCACGCCCGGACCATCGCCTCGCCGAGCTCGGTGTCCAGCGCCTCGCTCAGGTAGGTCTCGCCCTGGTGCAGATACACCGCTCCGGGGTGGACCGTGGCGTCGGCGGCGGCCTTGTCGACGTATCCGAGCACCCTTCCGGTGTCGACTTCGACGATCTCAACCGAGCGGCCTCCGGCTGCGCGGAGGTCGATCCCGTCCACCGCGCGTTCCGGCCGAGTCCAGAACCAGCCGTTCGGCCGCCGCCGAAGCATCCCCTGCCGGCACAGCCGCTCGGCCAGCGGAGCAGTCATCGGTCCGAAGAAGCGCTCGTCTGCCGTGGTCAACGGCAGCTCCTGGGCGGCTGCTGCCAGATGCGGCGCCAGCACGTACGGGTTGTCCGCATGCAGCACGGTAGCTTCCACCGGCTGGGAGAACAGCAGCTCCGGATGCTCGAACAGGTAGGAGTCCAGCGGTTCCTTCCGCGACACCAGGAGCACGGTGGCGTCCTTGCCGCTACGGCCCGCCCGACCTGCCTGCTGCCACAGAGCCGCCCGGGTGCCGGGAAAGCCGGCGATGATGACGGTGTCCATCCCAGCGATGTCGACCCCGAGCTCCAAGGCGTTGGTTGCCGCCACGCCGCGCAGGCTGCCGTCGCTCAGCGCCCGTTCCAGCCGGCGACGGTCTTCGGCGAGATAGCCGCTGCGATACGCGTCGATCACCCTGCTGGAGTCCGGCAGCTTCTCACCGACCTGCTCCACCAGCTGCCGCGACGCCCGGACAGCCACCAGCTCGGCCATCTTGCGGGAGGGGATGAAGGCGATCGACTGCCGGCCCGAGGCCACCGACTCGGCCAGCAGGGTGGCCGCCTCGTCGTCGGTGGCGCCTTCCGGCTCCCACAAGATGACCTCCACGGCGCCGTGGGCGGAGGTGTCCTGGTCGACCACTGTCACCTCCTGCTCCGGCGTGCCGATGAGCTCCGCGGCAGCCTGGGCAGCGTTGACGCTAGTGGCGGACGCGAGTACGAACACCGGGTCGGCGCCGTACGACACCGCGATCCGGCGCAGGCGCCTGATCACCGCCGCTACGTGGGATCCGAAGACCCCTCGATAACGATGCGACTCATCGATGACGACGTAGCGCAGCGAGCCCAGGAACGCCGACCACCGGGCATGGTTGGGTAGCACTGACCGATGCAGCATGTCGGGGTTGCTCAGTACATAAGTGGCGTACTCCCGGGCCCAGTCCCGCTCGTGGGCGTCACTGTCACCATCCAGGGTCGACACCTTCCATGAGTCCAGGACGAACTGGGCGCAGACCCGCAGCTGGTCGTGCGCCAAGGCCTTGGTGGGGGCGAGGTAGAGCGCAGTGTGCGGTCGCCGCGGCCGCAGCAGCCCACTGTGCGTTGCAGCTCCGAGGCGGCCGGCTATCCCGACGGCCCCCGCGCCCGCTGTGCCGACGGCGCCGGCAGTCCCGGCGTTGCCGGCGGGGACGACCGGGCCAGCGGCGTCGGGACCGCCGTAGGTCGCGGTCATCACCGGGAGCAGGTAGGCCAGGGTCTTGCCGGACGCGGTCCCGGTGGACACCACCGTGTGCCGCCCTTGATACGCCGCCTGCGCGACCTGCGCCTGGTGCAGCCAGAGCGTGGCAACGCCGCGGTCCGCACACGCCTGTCGTACCGGCCGCGGAACCCACCCCGGCCACTCCCCCGGGATGCCGGTCCGGGCGGGGAGCACCTCCCGATGGCGTACCTGCGGGCTCTGCCGCCATCGAATCAGCTGGTCAGGCACCTCCAGCTGGTTCGGCACCACCGAAGGGTCCGCCACGTCGCGGTCGTGTCCTGCGCTAGGCACTTCGGGCCAACGGCTCCTCAGCCGGCCAGGCGCCCCGGGTGTATTGCGGTGCATAGCGCGCCTGGACTGGGGCGACGCCGAGCTCGTGGGCCGCGCGCTGCGGCCACGCCGGCTCACGCAGCGCGACGCGGCCGAGCATTACCGCGTCGGCGTAACCGTCCGCGACGATACTGGCCGCCTGCCCCGGCTCGGTGATCATCCCGACCGCAGCGGTCGGAAGTCCGGCAGCCTTGCGTACCTCGGCCGCCAACGGCACCTGATAGCCGGGCCCGACCGGGATGGGCGCGCGGGCCACGTTGCCACCGCTGGACACGTCGACCAGATCGACGCCCAGCTCGCCGACCCATCGAGCCACCTGTGCCGTGTCTTCCGCCGACCAGCCGTCACGCACCCAGTCGGTGCCGGAGAACCGGACGAACAGCGGCTTGTGCTCCGGCCACATCAGCCGTACGGCTGTCACGATCTCAGTCAGCAGCCGCGCCCGGTTCCGCAGCGGTCCCCCGTAGCTGTCGTCGCGATGGTTCGACAGTGGGGACAAGAACTCATGGAGCAGGTAGCCGTGCGCCGCGTGCAGCTCGGCTACGTCGAACCCAGCCCGGTCGGCGCGAGCGGCCGCCGCAGCGAAGTCGGCCACGACCTGCGCTATGCCATCGACGGAGAGCTGCTGTGGGACCGCCAGGCCCTCGAAAGCGACCGCGGACGGCGCCGCTGTGGTCCAGCCGCCGCCGTCGGTTGGGATCGATCCGTCGACCGCATCCCAGAACGAGTGCGTGGAGGCCTTTCGGCCGGCATGGGCCAGCTGCATGCCGGGCACCGCACCCTGCTCGCGTACGAAGCTGCTGATCCGAGCCCAGGCAGCCGCCTGCTCGTCGTTCCAGATTCCGGCGTCCTCCGGCGTGATCCGACCTTCCGGGGACACCGCTGCCGCCTCGGTCGTCACCAGACCGAAACCACCGGTGGCGCGAGCGCCGAGGTGGACGAGGTGCCAGTCGCCGGGCATCCCGTCGCGGTCTCGGCAGGAGTACTGACACATGGGTGCCAGCCAGACCCGGTTCGGGATGACGACAGAGCGCAATTCAAGCGGGGTGAAGAGCGAAACGGACACGAATCAAGCGTGTCACGCCCTCATCGTCGAGATGCAGTTGTTCCACGGGGACCGACATCGGAACCAAACCTGTGCAAATAGCGGTTAGACTGCGGCCCGGCGTGCCATACCTAGGTGCGAGATAGCCCCCGAATGTCTCAGGAGGACACTGAATGTCCGACCTTCCAGTCGCTGTGGAAGTGACCCCCCTTGCCGTCAACTTATCGGGGGGCAACTTGACCCTGGTGGCGATCGTCGGCGTCATTGCCCTGATCGCCGTGGTTATGGCCCTGGTATTCCGCCGGGAGGTCCTCGCCGCCGGCGACGGCACCCCGGCAATGAAAGCCATCGCGCTCGGTGTGCAGGAGGGGGCCAGCGCCTACCTTGGCCGGCAGTTCCGCACTCTCGCACCGTTTGCCGTGGTCGCGTTCCTGTTGCTGCTGGCGTTGCCGGTACACGGCGACAACGGCTTCGCCGAGTGGACCCTCAAGATCGCACGGTCCATCGCCTTCATCGCCGGCGCCTTTCTGTCCGCATTGATCGGGTACCTCGGCATGTGGCTGGCCGTGCGCGCCAACGTACGGGTGGCTGCCGCCGCCCGTGCCCGCAGTCGCGACAGCGCCATGAAGATTGCCTTCCGTACCGGTGCCCACGTGGGCATGGCGACCGTCGGGTTCGGTCTACTCGGTGCCGCCATCGTCGTCCTGGTCTTCCGCGGCGACGCCCCGACCATCCTCGAGGGCTTCGGCTTCGGCGCCGCCATGCTCGCCATGTTCATGCGGGTCGGCGGCGGCATCTTTACGAAGGCCGCCGACGTGGGCGCCGACCTGGTCGGCAAGGTGGAGCAGAACATCCCCGAGGACGACCCCCGCAACGCCGCCACCATCGCCGACAACGTCGGTGACAACGTGGGCGACTGCGCCGGCATGGCAGCCGACCTGTTCGAGTCCTACGCCGTGACGCTGGTCGCCGCGCTGATCCTCGGCAAGGCCGCGTTCGGTGAGTACGGCC
>CADCUO010000127.1 GCA_902805915.1 uncultured Propionibacteriaceae bacterium
GGCCGGTCTGGACTTCTACCGGCGCGTTGCCGAAGCCTGCCTGGCGCGGGGCGTCACCCCGTACGCCACCTTGTACCACTGGGATCTGCCGCAGCCGCTGGAGGACGCCGGCGGCTGGCTGAATCGGGACACCGCAGCGGCGTTCCGTGACTACGCCGCCATCACCCATGAGGCGCTCGGTGATGTGATCAAGCACTGGATAACGCTCAACGAGCCATGGTGCTCGGCGTTCCTGGGCTATGCCGCTGGCGTGCACGCACCCGGCAAGACTGTGGGCAAGGAGTCGATGAAGGCGGCGCACCACCTGCTGCTCGGTCATGGACTGGCCATCCAGGCGATGCGGGAGAGCAGCCACGAGTCGGTGCTTGGGCTGACCGTGAACCTGTACTCGGTGAAGCCGGCCTCCGACTCGGCGGTGGACCGGGAGGCGGTTCGCCGCGTCGACGGGATCGGGAACCGACTGTTTCTGCACCCGGTCCTCCTCGGCAGCTACCCCGACGACGTGCTAACCGACGCCGGGGTCGCTGACTGGTTCAGCGACCGTAGCGCGGACCTGGCGACCATCTCGTCGCCGATTGACTTCATGGGGATCAACTACTACAGCCGGCACACCGTCGCGGGTCCCGAGGACGGTGTGTTCTCGGACCCGACCCAACCAAGCGCCAGCCCCGGCAGCGAGAGGGTACAGATGGTCGACACTGGCGCGCCGAAGACGCAGATGGGATGGGAGATTCATCCCGACGGCCTGCTCGACGTGATTGAGATGGTGCACGAGTGCGCCCCTGAGATTGACATCTACATCACTGAGAACGGTGCCGCCTACCCCGATGTCGTTGAGCCCGACGGCTCCATCCACGATGTCGAGCGCCGCGACTACTTCCAGCTGCATGTCAATGCCTGTGCGCAGGCAGTCGAGCGCGGTCTGGCGCTGAAGGGCTACTTCGCCTGGAGCCTGATGGACAATTTCGAGTGGGCGTTCGGGTTCAGCCGACGCTTCGGGATCGTTCATGTGGACTACGAGACACAGCGGCGAACGGTCAAGGGCAGCGGGCTATGGTTCAAGGAGCTCTTGGCCCGCTGACCGCGGTGTCACCGAGTCGTGGTCTCCACCGCCTGTCCCCCTAGGATGCTGGCATGGTGAACAAGGTTGCACTGCTCACGGCCGGAGGCTTTGCTCCGTGTCTGTCCTCTGCTATCGGCGGCTTGATCGAGCGCTACACCGAGGTCGCGCCGGAGGTGGATATCATCGCCTACCGGTACGGCTATCAGGGGTTGCTGTCCGGGGACTCGCTGCAGGTGACTCCCGAGGTACGGGCCAAGGCCAGCGTGCTGCACTACTACGGCGGCTCCCCCATCGGAAACTCCCGGGTCAAGCTCACCAACGCGGCTGACTTGGTCAAGCGTGGTTTGGTCGCCGACGGCGTGGATCCGCTGCAGGCTGCCGCCGACCGCCTGACCGCCGACGGGGTCGACGTGCTGCACACCATCGGCGGCGATGACACCAACACCACCGCGGCCGACCTCGCCGCCTTCCTCGCCAAGAACAACTACCAGCTCACCGTGGTGGGCCTGCCGAAGACCATCGACAACGACGTCATCCCGATCAAGCAGTCCTTGGGCGCCTGGACGGCCGCGGAGCAGGGGGCCCGGTTCGCGCAGAACATCATCGGCGAGCACAACTCCGGCTCCCGGATGCTGATCGTGCACGAGATCATGGGCCGCCACTGTGGCTGGCTGACCGCGGCCACGGCGCAGGCGTACCGGGAATGGCTCGACAACTGCGAATGGCTGCCCGAGATCGGCCTCAGCAGGCAGGCGTGGGAGGTCCACGGCGTGTATGTCCCCGAGGCGGTCTTCGACCTGGAGACCGAAGGTGCCCGGCTGAAGAAGGTGATGGACGAGGTCGGGTCGGTGAACCTGTTCATCTCTGAAGGGGCTGGGCTCGACACCATCGTCGGCGAGCTCGAGAGGTCCGGCGAGGAGGTTGCCCGTGACCCCTTCGGCCACGTCAAGATCGACAAGATCAACCCAGGCGCCTGGTTCGCCAGCAAGTTCGCAGAACGGCTGTCTGCGGAGAAGGTGATGGTGCAGAAATCGGGGTACTACTCCCGGGCCGCGGCCGCAAACCAGACCGACCTGAAGTTGATCAAGTCGATGACCGATCTGGCGGTGGACAGCGCCCTCAGGGGTGAGCCGGGTGTGATTGGGCATGACGAGGAGCGCGGCGACGAGCTTCGGGCAATCGAGTTCGAGCGGATCAAGGGCGGCAAGCCGTTCGACATCACCCAGACCTGGTTCGCCGGCCTGCTTGACGGGATCGGCCAGCCCGCGGCGCAGCCTGCAGGCGCGCACTGATCGTCGCGCCTGGGGCGCGCCGCAGGTGCGCCCATCCCGGCGTCAGCTGAGACGCTGGGCGGCGGCTGCGGCGAGAAGGTAGAAGGCCTGGGCCTCGGCCGACGTGCCGGACCGGTCGAAGTGGGGTGCACCACAGACGCCGGTGACAAAACCGTGCCCGTCCACCCGCTGACGAGCCGACTCTCGGAGCGAGATCCCGACGTCGCGGTAACTGGCGGGCAGCCAGTCGTCGGCGACGCCGGTCAGGATCCCGTACGCCAGCATCTGCGCCAGGTTCGCCTCGAGGAAGGTGGACTCGTCGTCGATGATGTTGTGGAACAGCCCGTCCGTAGGGCTGCGGTGCGCCAGACAGGCGTCGATGACCGTCCGCGCATGATCGGCCGCGTCACGGGCGAACGACCCGCTGCGGTCGGTCAGCAGCCGCAGTGAACGAGCTACCCCCGCGACGACCCAGCCGTTCCCTGTACCCCAGTGCTCTGGATGCGTCACCTGCTGAAGGTTCTCGTCCCAGCGCCAGCCGTACAGCCCTGAACTGGCGTCGAACAGCCGCCGCCGGTGGCCGGACAGCTGCAGCGCCGCCTCGTCGACGTGACCGGCCAGCACGAGGAGCGGGACGATCATGTAGACGCTGTCGACCCAGCACTCCGGCTTGTTCTCCAGGTGGAACAAGGTGCCGTCCGGGGCGCGCGGAGCCTCTACCCGGAACCACTGCACCTGCCGCTGGAATGCGGCGGCCAGTGCTGGATCGCTCGAGCGCTGCGCCGCCCACAGCACGGCCTCACCCGCTGCGCCGCTGTTCACCGCGCCCTGGTCGGAGATGTCGGCCAGCTTGCCGGTCGGAGTCTGCCGGGTCACCGCATCCCGAGCCATCACCTTGACCAGCCGGTCCTGGCCCAGGTCAAGCAGCGCCTGACTGGCCACCCCCTGCTCCCATGACTGCCGCTGCATGGCCAGGAGAGCCTGCAGCACCAGACCCGTCTCATCCTCCAGTGCGGGACTACCCAGTTCTGCGCTCATGCCGTTCGCGTCCTTCCAGGTTGAACGAAGTTTCCTGGCTTTCGACTGTGTGCTGTTTCATCGAGCCTCCGGGTGTGGCGGGGCCGAGGCGGTGACGGACCGGCTCCCCAGAATCACCACTGCTGCCACCACCGCGGCAGCACCGAAGCCCTGCGCCATGCCGAACGGGTCGGCGAAGAACGTCGCGCCCAGGACGACAGCGCTGATCGGCTCCAGACACGACACCATCGACGCGCTGCTGGCACCAGCGGTCCGGATGCCGACCATCAGCAGACTGATCGCCGCAACCGTACAGATCAGTGCCATCCCGAGCACCCACACCATGCCTACCGGGTCGGGCGTCGGGTCGAACGTCTGCCGCAGCAAACCAGTTCCGACATGCGCGCCAGCCGCGCCCGTACAGACCAGCGCGCTGGAGGTCAGGCCGTCCGCGCCCCTGGGCAAGGTGTCCATGCCGAGGTAGTACAGGGTGTACACGACCGCCGATGCCAGCCCGAGAACGACGCCGCTGAGCGATACTGCTCCGCCCGGACCGAGCAGGGCTAGTGCTACCCCCCCAACCGACAGCCCGAGCGCGATGAACCTCAGCAGCCCCGGCGAATCCCTGCCAGCCACCAAGGAGATGACGACCACGATCACCGGCATGGTGTAGAGCAGTAGCGCAGTCAGCCCAACCGGTAGCCGCTGCAATGCGGCGAAGTAAAGCGCAGTCTGGCTGGCGTACAGCACCGCGCCCATGAACAGCGGCTGCCACATCGCCCTCCCGCCGAGCACCGGGCGGCGAGAAGCCAGCACCACCAGCCAGAGCACTGCAGCTGCGATCCCAAACCGCCAGCCGACCACAGTGTTAAGGCTGAGGCCACGGTCAAACGCCTTCACCGCGAACGGTCCGAGCAGCCCGAAGCACAACGCCGAAGCGCTGCACAGCAACAACCCGGTGGACCGACTGCGCGCCCGGCTACCGCGGCCATAATCCCTGAGCATCCGACGTGGTTCGGATACCTCGGGCTGCACCCGTCCACAATAGTGCCGAGCCAGGCGCCCGCCGCTCTTGACACCCGGGCCGAGCGACCGTTGGCTAATCACATGAGTCGACTACTGACTGACGAGGAAATCGACCGGCAGCTGCGGCAGCTACCGGGCTGGAGCCGCGCCAAGTCAGGGGCCTCAGATACGATCACTGCGACCTTCGAGTTCGACGACTTCGCCGGGTCGGTGGCGTTTTCAAACGCCGTCGCCGAGATTGCCGAGGAGGCGCAACACCATCCCGACATCGACATTCGGTGGAACAAGGTCACGTTGGTGCTGTCCACCCACTCCGCGGGCGGCCTGACCCAGCTCGACATAGAGCTGGCACACCGGATCAGCAACGAAAGCAGCTGATCCGGAGCGGCAGCTCAACTCTCGAAGGCCTCCGGGGGAGGGCACGAGCAAACCAGGTTTCGGTCACCGTAGACCCCGTCGATGCGCGCCACCGCAGGCCAGTACTTGTCGGTGCCGTGACCGGCCACCGGACCCCGGTGCACCCCGGTAGGGAAGGCAGCCAGATGGCGGGAGTAGGGATGGGTCCACTCATCCGCAATCACCCGGTTCTGGGTGTGCGGCGCATGCACCAGGGGGTTGTCATCGGCTGGCCACTCGCCACTCTCCACCTTGGCGATCTCTTCTCGGATGGCGATCATGGCGTCACAGAACCGGTCGAGCTCGTCCAGGTTTTCCGACTCCGTCGGCTCCACCATCAGCGTCCCGGCCACCGGGAAGCTCATGGTCGGAGCGTGGAAGCCGTAGTCCACGAGCCGCTTGGCGACATCGTCCACCGTGATCTTGGTGGCCTTCGTCAGCGGGCGCAGGTCCAGAATGCACTCGTGAGCCACGTGACCGTTGCGGCCGGCGTACAGCACCGGATACGACGCACCGAGCCGCACAGCGACGTAGTTGGCGGCGAGCAGTGCATGCTGTGTGGCCTGCGTCAGACCCTCGGCCCCCATCATGGCGATGTAGGCGTAGCTGATCGGGAGGATCCCTGCCGACCCGTACGGTGCAGCCGAGATGGGCCCCACCCCGGTGGTCGGGCCGGCCGCGGTGAGCAGCGGATGGTTGGGCAGGTACGGTGCCAGATGCTCCCCGACAGCAACCGGTCCCACTCCAGGACCCCCACCGCCGTGGGGGATGCAAAACGTCTTGTGCAGGTTGAGATGGCTGACGTCGGCGCCGAACTTGCCGGGTTGTGCCAGACCGAGCAAGGCGTTCAGATTGGCTCCGTCGACGTACACCTGCCCACCTGCCTCATGCACCATGGCGCAGAGGTCGGTGATCGACTCCTCGAAGACGCCGTGGGTGGAGGGGTAGGTGACCATGATCGCGGCGAGGTCGTCGGCGTGCACGTCGATCTTGGCCGCCAGGTCGTCCAGATCCACGGAGCCGGCAGCCGTGGCCTTGACCACCACCACCTTCATTCCTGCCATCACCGCGGAGGCTGCATTGGTGCCGTGTGCAGACGACGGGATCAAGCAGATCCGCCGCTGCACATCTCCGCGGGCGTCGTGGTAGGCCCGAATTGCCAGCAGGCCGGCCAGCTCGCCCTGGCTACCCGCGTTCGGTTGGATAGAGACCTCCGCGTAGCCGGTGATCTCGGCCAGCCAGGACTCCAGCGTGTCAATCAGGGTGAGGTAGCCCTGCGCGTCCTCCAGCGGGACGAAGGGGTGCAGGTTGGCGAAGCCGTCGAAGGAGATGGGTTCCATCTCGGTGGTGGCGTTCAGCTTCATGGTGCACGAGCCGAGCGGGATCATGCCCCGGTCCAGGGCGAAGTCGCGGTCCGACAGGGCCCGGATGTAGCGCAGCATCGACGTCTCACTGTGGTGAGAGCTGAAGACAGGATGCGTCAGGTACGCGCTGGTCCGCTCGCTACCCGCCAGGTCGCCCCAGGGCTGTACCGCTGCATCGCCGAGGCCGAAGGCGGCACGGACCGCGTCCAGCGCTGACGAGCCGGCGTCCTCACCGACGGAGATTCCGACGTGGTTGGCGTCCACCCGGCGCAGATGAACCCCGCCGGCGCGGGCCGCAGCCACGACCTTGTCGGCCGAACCGGGCACCTTGACCAGGACTGTGTCGAAGAACGACGTGTGCACCACCTCCAAGCCACCAGCAGCCAGAGCGCCGGCTAGCTCGGTTGCCTTGTGGTGGATGGAGGCGGCGATCGCCTTCAGGCCTTCGGGGCCGTGGTAGACCGCGTACATGCTCGCGGTCACGGCGAGCAGCACCTGGGCGGTGCAGATGTTGGAGGTGGCCTTTTCACGGCGGATGTGCTGCTCACGGGTCTGCAGCGCGAGCCGGTAGGCCGCGGTGCCGTCGGCGTCGACCGAGACGCCGACCAGCCGGCCGGGCATGGTCCGCTCCAGCCCGGACCGGACCGCGATGAACCCCGCGTGCGGGCCGCCGTAGAACAGCGGTACGCCCAGGCGCTGGCTGGAGCCGACCGCCACATCGGCGCCCCACTCCCCCGGCGGTGTCGTCAACGTGAGCGCGAGCAGGTCACATGCCGCGATCACCAGCCCACCCTTGGCGTGAGCCAGATCCGCAACCGACCGGAGCTCGTCGGTGCGCGCCAGCCGACCGCTGGCTCCCGGCGTCTGGACCACTACCGCGAACGGTTCCAGGTCTTCCACCGCTGCGGTCAGTGGACCTTCGGCGACCACAACCTGGAGACCCAATGCGGCAGCGCGGGTACGGACCACAGCGGTCGTCTGCGGCAGCATGTCGGCGTCCAGCACCACGACGTCGCCCGTTCGCACCGACCGGCGCGCAAGCGTCATCGCCTCAGCTACCGCCGTACCTTCGTCCAGCAGGCTCGCCCCGGCCGTCGGCAATCCGGTGAGATCGGACACGACAGTCTGGAAGTTCAGCAGCGCCTCCAGCCGGCCTTGGCTGATCTCCGGCTGGTAGGGGGTGTACGCGGTGTACCAGGCGGGGTTCTCGAGCACGTTGCGTCGGATCACTGAGGGCGTGATGGTTCCGTGGTAGCCGAGGCCGATCATCGGGGTCAGTGGGTTGTTCTGCCCCGCGAGCCTCCGGAGCCGGAGCAGGGTCTCAGCCTCGGTCAAGGCGGGCGGCAGCTCCAGCGGTTCCGTCATGCGGATGGAGCGGGGCATCGAGGAGTCGACCAGCTCGTCCAGGCTGGCCAGACCGAGAGCGGCGAGCATCTTGTCGCGCTCGTCGGACCCTGGACCGAGATGGCGGGTGACGAAGGGATCAGTGCCGGGCATGGAGGCAACTCTCTGTGCAGCGGTGGCGTGCGCGCACAAGCTCGACGACGCACTCCCCCTCTGTCACCCTCGGCTTCAGAGTTGCCAAACGAACGCAGTTCCGGTGCCTGAGAGGTTCCGGGGATGTTGCCCCTTCGGCGCCAACATGCTCAACCGTGAGCAGCTGGACTCTCCCGCGTCGCTTTTGCAGCAGCCCTTAGCGTACCTGAGCGAAAGGCGTGCTGCAGAGTCTCAGCCCGCGACGCGGTTGCGTCGACGGGTGGCTAACTCGTCAGCGCTGGTGTCGGCGGCGGCCTCGGCCGCGACCCGCTCCGCGGGCAGGCTGGCCAAGGTGCCCTCGATGTCTCGCCAGACACTGCCCAGGGCAATCCCGAAGACCCCCTGGCCGCCCCGGAGAAGGTCGATGACCTCGTCGGCGGAGGTGCACTCGAAGACCGAGACGCCATCGCTCATCAACGTCACCTGGGTGATGTCGTCCACGCCTCGGGCGCGCAGATGGTCGATCGCAACCCGGATCTGCTGCAGCGAGATCCCGGCATTGATGAGCCGCTTGATCACCTTGAGGATCAAGATGTCCCGGAAGCTGTAGAGCCGTTGGGTGCCGGAGCCCGTCGCGGCCCGTACGGTGGGCTGCACCAGGCCGGTACGGGCCCAGTAGTCCAGCTGCCGGTAGGTGATACCGGCCGCGTTACAGGCGATGGGGCCACGAAAACCAAGGTCGTTCGGCATCGGTGAGAAGTCACCCTCGAAGAGCAGGCCCTGGGCGTCAACGGGTGCGGGTGCGCCCGCGTTGGAGCCTGTTGCGGGTGTATCTGTGCTGCTCACGTACGCCTCCGAGGTTCTTATGCGACTTGTGTAGAACTCCTAGCGCGTAATTCCACCGGGGGAATTACCTTGTGAACGCTACGACCCAAGCCGCGGGAGGGTCAACGACACGCCGCAAGCGGCGGCGAGGTTTCGCCTGGGTCTCAACCCGTCGTCAAGGCTTACGCGGGGGCGGTTCCGCGGCGGCAGCGACGGTGTGAACCAGTGCGGACCTGCCCGGACGAGTCACGGCTTGGGCTCCTCCCCGGTGACGAAGTCGTCGGGGTTCACCTGGTCCAGGAACTCCCGAAATTTCTCCACCTCGTCCTCCTCCGCCTCGGGGATCTCGATCCCCGCCTCATCGAGGACGTCTTCAGCGCAGTAGATGTCGGATCCGACCCGAAGCGCCAGCGCGATCGCGTCCGAGGGGCGAGCACTGACCTCGATGCCGTCAACCAGCAGGACGGCATAGAAGGTACCCCCGTCGAGCTCGGTGATGTGGATTTCGGTTAGTCGATGACCCAGTGTGGCCAAGGTGTCGACCATCAGATCGTGCGTCAGGGGCCGTGGCGGGACCACACCCTCCTGAGCGTTGGCGATCGCTGAAGCCTCGCCCGCGCCAATCCAGATCGGCAGGTAGCGGCTCCCGCCGACTTCCCGCAGCAGCACCATCGGCGCATTGGACGGCATCTCAACTCGCACGCCTACCACATCCAGTTCACGCATAGGGCAACACTACTTCGGTCAGGGACAGCCACAAGTGGTGAGGTCCTAATGTGCTGACCCATTGTTATGCAGCAGCTTCTTATTTCACAGCGGGTGCGGGATCAGCGCTCCATCGCGGTACGCACCAGGGCGGCATGGAAGCTGATCACCAGCTGGGTCACCTCACCCGAGACGTCCCGGTTACCGCCGGCACGGCGGACATGCGGCGCGATGGCTTGTTCCACCAGCCCCACCTCGCGGTCGGCTGACATCTTGAAAGCCCGGAGGTGTCGCCCGTCGATGCCGTACTCAGCCATCTTGCGGGCGGCGACGGCAAGTGTGAGTGCTTCCCTGCCGTAGTAGGGGGTACCCCGCCTGGGTACCACGATCTGGGTCCGTTCCAGGTCAGCCAACGCTGGCTCACTGAGCCCGCTGGCCTCAAGCAGGTCCTGACGGGACAGTCGCAGCGGCCGGGGTGTTGCGGGCGGCTGGGTGGTGTGCTGGGCCGGTGTGCCCGCGGCCGGTGCAGCAGCCGGGGACGCGGAGTCGTTCGTCGGCTTGGACTGCGTCGGGGCCGAGTCAGCCACCGGGCGAATCGAGTCCATGGTTGGCGAAGCCATGCCTCGGTCCATCATCTCGAGGTGCTCTCTGATGACCTTGAGGGGCAGGTAGTGGTCCCGTTGGACGGAGAGGATGTAGCGCAGTCGTTCCACGTCGTCCGCGGAGTAACGCCGGTAACCTGACGGCGCCCGCTGGGGCGCCAGCAGCCCTTCCGTCTCCAAGAACCGGATCTTGGAGATAGAGACGTCCGCGAACTCGCTCTTCAGCGACGCCAAGACCTGCCCGATGCTTCGCAGGTTGGACTGAGCTGACATCTGAAGGACGGCCTACTCGATGCCTTGGGCACTGGCAAAGTAGACCAACCGGAACTTCCCGATCTGGACCTCGTCACCGTGGTGGAGCAGGCACTCGTCCACCAGCGAGCGGTTTACGTAGGTACCGTTCAGGCTGCCCTGGTCCTTGACCACCGTACCTTCGGGCCTGCGCATGAAGTTGGCGTGCCGCCGGGAAACGGAGATGTCGTCGAGGAATATGTCGGAGTCCTGATGTCGACCGGCGGTCACCACGTCGGTGTTCAGGAGGAATCGGCTGCCTGCGTTCGGGCCCCGCTGCACGATGAGCAGCGCAGAGCCCTGTGGCAGCGCCTTAACAGCTGCCTCATCCTCGGGGCTCAGCTTGGCGCCTTCGCGCTCCTCGACGACAGCGGGGATGGTCTTGGTGGTGTCGCCAGTGGGCACCCGCTCGACGGGCTGGGCGCCCCCGGCGGTCACCCCATTACCGGACGCCCCCACGTCGCCGATCGGCCGGGAACCACTCCTCAACGCAGCACCGCACTGACCACAGAAGTTGCTCCCGGTCGGGTTGTCGTGGCCACATTTGGTGCAATACGGCATAT
Source organism: uncultured Propionibacteriaceae bacterium (assembly GCA_902805915.1). Taxonomy (GTDB): domain Bacteria; phylum Actinomycetota; class Actinomycetes; order Propionibacteriales; family Propionibacteriaceae; genus Microlunatus. The sequence continues at coordinate 10,600 of CADCUO010000127.1, forward strand.
GGGTCCGCTTTCGGGTCGAGATCGAAACTCAAGGGGTGATGCAGAGTTTAGGCCCTGGAGTGCGGTTTTTCGTGACGAAGGGCCGATGAGCTGAAGCGCTTGCCTCAGGCCCCCACTTCCTCGGCGTAGGAGTCTGCATCCAGCAGCGACTCCAGGTCGGCTTCCTCGTCGATCTCGACCTCGAACAGCCAGCCGTCGCCGTACGGGTCGCCATTGATCGTCTCCGGGGTGCCGGTCAGCTGTTCGTTCACGGCTGAGACGGTGCCTGACACCGGGCAGAACAAGTCCGAGACGCTTTTCGTTGACTCCAGCTCACCACAGGCATCGCCGGCCGACACAGCCTCTCCCACCGTCGGCAGCGAGACGTAGACGATGTCACCCAGCTGGTCGACGGCGTACTCGGTGACCCCGACCCGGACCGTGTTGCCGTTACCACTGCGCACCCACTCGTGCTCCGAGGTGTACTTCAGGTCTTCCGGATAGTTCGACACAACTGCTCCTAGCAGGGTTAACGACGGGCGAAGTCACAAGCGCAAGACCGAGAACTACAAGATCAGCGAGGGGTCGGTGGCGGTGACGCGGGCTGAGCGTACTGATTCTGGATAGGGGTGTGCAAGGACTCAACCACAACGCGCTGGAGTTGCTCGATCTGTACCTGTCCACCGATGGTGGGACCGGTGATCTCACTGACGATTCCCCCTCGGAAGCGAGCTGCCTCCTCCATGCTGTGGGGGTCGCCGATCACCTCGACCGTGATCGGTGACCGGACCGGCTTGCCATCAATCACCAGGCCGTTGGGCCCCGTTGCGAACCAGGTCGACGCTACAACGCGGATGGTGTTGTTCACCTCGATCACCTCAGCTCCGGCGTCTCGCATCTCCTCCACCGCGTTCAAGATCACGTCCGCGTTCACC
>CADCUO010000128.1 GCA_902805915.1 uncultured Propionibacteriaceae bacterium
AGATCATCTTGAACCTGCCGGCGACGGTGGAGATGGCAACGCCCAACGTGTACGCCGACCAGATCGAGTGGTTCGGGCGCAACGTACGCAACCGCGAGCATGTGGCGATATCGCTGCATCCGCACAACGACCGAGGTACGGCGGTGGCGGCAACCGAGCTGGCAGTGATGGCCGGCGCGGACCGGGTGGAGGGTTGCCTGTTCGGTCACGGTGAGCGCACCGGGAACGTGGACCTGGTCACCTTAGGAATGAACCTGTTCTCCCAGGGGATCGACCCCAAGGTCGACATCTCCGCCATTGACGAGATCCGCCGCACAGTGGAGTACTGCACCAACCTGCCGGTCCACCCCCGCCACCCGTACGCCGGTGACCTGGTCTACACCGCCTTCTCCGGCAGTCACCAGGACGCGATCAAGAAAGGCCTGGAGGCCCTGGAGCGAAAGGCCAAGGAGCAGGGGATCAGCGTGGCAGACATCGACTGGGAGGCGCCGTACCTGCCGATCGACCCGCACGACGTCGGCCGCTCCTACGAGGCCGTGATCCGGGTCAACTCCCAGTCGGGCAAGGGAGGGGTCGCCTACATCATGAAGACCGAGCACCGGCTGGACCTGCCGCGCCGGTTGCAGATCGAGTTCTCTCGTGTGGTGCAGAGCCGGACCGACGCCAGCGGGGGAGAGATGTCGCCGGATGCGCTCTGGGAGATCTTCTCCAGCGAGTACCTGGACCCCGCCGGGCCGCTCGGCCTGATCAGTGTCAACAGCGCCTCCGCTACCGGCAAGACCGACACGGTGACCGCCACGGTGGCCGACCGTGGGGTGGAGCGTCAGATCGTGGGGGAAGGGAACGGTCCGGTGTCGGCGTTCGTGGACGCCATCTCGACCTTGGGCCACCAGGTACGGGTGCTGGACTACCAGGAGCACGCGCTGTCGTCCGGCGGCGACGCCCTGGCTGCGGCTTATGTGGAGTGCGAAGTCGGTGTCGGGGAGGACTCGCAGGTGGTGTGGGGTGTCGGGATGGATCCCAACATCGTCGCCGCGTCGCTGCGGGCGGTGACCTCGGCGACCAACCGCGTCGCCCGCTGAGTCGGGGTTCTGCTGCCAGCGGCTTCAGCGGAAGCCGTTGGCGGCGGTCCGCGCCGGTGCAGTGGAGCCGATGATCCACGCCTGGAAGAACGGGACCAGGTCGACCGAGGTCTTGGCCTGCGCCTTGACCATCCACTCCTCCACGCTGCGTGAGCCCGGGTTCTGGCTCCACTCCCGGGCCAGGGCGAAGAACGCCTTGTCGCCGATCACGTTGCGCAGCGCCTGGAGGGCCATCGGTCCGCGGGCGTAGACGGTGGAGAACAGCTTGTCGGGTCCCGGATCGATCATGGTGACCCGCCAGAAGTCGTCGCGTTCCTTGGCCCGATCGTAGAGGCGGTTGAGCTCGTCGTTGGCCCTGCGGCCGCCGGCGCGCTCGGCGCGTCCCCACTGTGACCAGGATGCGTACGCCTCGCTGGTGAAGATGTCGTTCCACTGCCTGACAGTGACGTTGTCACCGAACCACATGTGAGCCAGCTCGTGGGTGATCACCTCGGGGGCGAAGCCGTGGTTGAGGATGGCGCCGCGTTCGTACACCGGACGGGTCTGCGTCTCCAGGCCGGCGAACCTGAGCTGGTGAGCCGGCACAACGCCGCCGAGCTCGGTGAACGGGTAGTCGCCGTACATCGCCTCGAGGTCGCCGACAATCTGGCCGCTCTGCTGGAGTGCAGCAAAAGCCTTGCTACGTTCGGCTTCGGACAGCTGCTCGCTGACTGCGTACACGTACGGTCGGCCGTCCACCACCCCTTGCTGGAGCTGGTACTGACCGATGGTGACGAAGTTGAGGTACGTGGCCATCGGCTGTCGGGAGACCCAGTGCCAGGTGTCGAAGTCGGCCTCGGTGCCGGAGTCTGCGGACTCCAACCTGCCGACGCTGACCACCTCCAGTCCGGCCGGCACCCGAACCGTGACGTCCATCAGCGCAGGGTCGGAGGGATGGTCGTTGGCCGGGAACCACCAGGCTGAGCTCTCCGGTTCCCCGGCTGCGGTCCACTCCGACCCGGTTTTCAACCATGGTGCGACGTCGCCCCGCTTGATCATCCCCGGTGTGCCGGAATACTCCACCACCACGGTGAAGTCAGCACCAGCGGCGATAGTGCTGGCCGGAATGATCTTCAGGTCTTGGAAACCGCTGTGCTCGAACTGCGCCGGCCGTCCATTGACGCGGACGGCACGGGTGCGCAAGGCAAGATCAACATAGAACGACCGCAGCGGCTGCGTGGCCTTGGCTGTAATGGTGGTTGTGGCTTGGAGGGTTTCGGTGTCGACGTCCCAGTCCATCGAGATGGCGTACTTCACGGCGTCGTAGCCGCTGCTGCCGTAGTCGCTGAAGTACGGGTCGCCCGCCCCGGATCGACCCTCGTCCGGCGCTCCCGGCGGTGTGGTCGGGTAGGTCTTAGCTGAGGCGAGCTGTTGGCGCCAGAGCCGGACCCCGTACGCGATCCCAGCCGGCGTCGCGAGAACGAGCACGAGCAACACCGGCATCACCACAGCGAAGACGTACGCCGCCCGGTGAGGACGGTGTCGACCAGACGTTGGTGGTGGCCAGCTCGGGTCAGCGCTCGACATGCGCCATCGAGCGGAGACTGCGTTCCAGGTGCCAGGCCACATAGGCGGCGGTGATCCCGCTGGTCTCCCGCGCGTCCCGCTCGGCGACGTCACGGGTCGCCTCCCACCGACCCTCGAGCAGCGCGCTCATCAAGGTGAACGTCTCCGGTGACGGGCGAGCCGACCCCGCTGGACGGCAGTGTTCGCAGACTGCACCGCCGGCAGCCGGGGAGAACGCGCGATGCGGTCCAACCAGCCCGCAGCGGGCACAGTCGGTGAACGACGGCGCATAGCCGGCCACCGCGAGCGAGCGGAGCAGGTAGGAGTCGAGGATCAGCGACGAGGCGCGCGGTCCGTCGCTGGTGCCGGCGTTGAGTACCCGCAGCGCACCGACCAGCAGCAGGTACTGCTGCAGCGCCGGCTCACGTTCCTCCACCACCAACCTGTCGGCCGTCTCCAGCATCACCTGACCTGCGGTGTAGCGCGGATAGTCCGCTACCAGCGGTTCGCCGAAGGCGTTCACCGACTCGACTTGCGTGACGATGTCGAGGGAGCGTCCCACCGCGAACTGGAGGTCGATGTGGGAGAACGGCTCCAGCCGGGCGCCGAACTTGGACGAGGTCCGCCGGACCCCCTTCGCCACCGCGCGGATCTTGCCGTGCCGCCGGCTCAGCACCGTGATGATGCGGTCGGCTTCGCCCAGCTTGTGGGTTCGGAGCACAACTGCCTCATCACGATAGGTCGGCACCTCGCTATTGTCCCTTAGGTGCCAAGAACTCAGCGGCGGATCGCCGCCCGGGAGGCCCGCGCCGCCGTACGCGCATCGCCGAGACAGCCCACCCCGCACCCGAGTGGCGCCACCGCCCCGCAGATCCCGAGCGGGAAGCTGCCCAGACACGTGGCCATCGTGATGGACGGCAACGGGCGTTGGGCCAAGGCCCGCAACCTGCCGCGAACCGAGGGGCACGCCCGCGGTGAGGAGTCACTGTTCGATGTGATCGAGGGCGCAATCGAGGTTGGGGTGAAATACCTCTCCGCGTACGCCTTCTCCACCGAGAACTGGAACCGCTCGCCTGAGGAGGTGCGGTGGTTGATGGGTTTCAACCGGGACGTGATCCGTCGCCGCCGCGACCAGCTGGACGGCCTGGGAGTGCGGGTGCGTTGGGCCGGTCGGCGGCCTCGGCTGTGGCGCAGCGTGATCAACGAGCTGGAGGACGCCGAGGCGCGAACGACCGACAACGACGTCTTGACGCTGCAGTTCTGCGTCAACTACGGCGGGCGCGCCGAGATCGTGGACGCCACCCGCCGGATCGCCGAGCTCGCCGCAGCAGGAAAGCTGGATCCCAGCAAGCTGACCGAGGAGCGCTTCCGGATGTACCTGGACGAGCCCGACATCCCCGACGTCGACCTGTTTGTCCGCTCCTCCGGTGAGCAGCGCACCTCCAACTTCTTGGTCTGGCAGTCCGCCTACGCCGAGATGGTGTTCCTCGACCAGCTGTGGCCAGACTTCGACCGGCGCGACCTGTGGCGAGCCGTCGAGATGTACACCAACCGCGATCGCCGGTACGGCGGAGCGCTGCCCAACGTGGTCGACCAGGAGCCCCCCTCCTGACCAGGGCGCCTGGCCGTCCTTAGTTTTAGCTCTGGGCGTTGCTAGGGCGGTCCCAGGGCCGGTGATCGCCAGCGTGAACCCGGGGGACTGGATGTTCACGAACAAGGTGCTGCCGTCGGCGTTGAACGCCGGACCGCACTGACCTGGCTGTGTCGCACCCATACTCCACAAGCGATCTGACCGGTACGAAGCGCTCAGATGTCGACTCGGTGAACAGTAGAAACGGATCCGGCGCTGCGGTCGGCGGCGGAAGCTCAACAGCTGCTGCAGGTGCCGAAGATCTCCAGGTCGTGACTGACCTCTCGGAAGCCGTGCTTCTCGGCCATGGCGCGGGCCCACTTCTCCACCGCTGGTCCGGACACCTCCACCGTCCTACCGCAGCTACGGCAGACCAGATGGTGGTGGTGGCCAACCGAGCAGCGTCGATAGGCGGTCTCCCCGTCGCCGGTCCGGATCGCATCCAGCTCACCGATCTCGGCCATCGCCTGCAGCGTTCGATAGACAGTGGTGAGACCGATCCGGTCGCCCTTGTGCCGGAGCTCGTCGTGGATCTGCTGCGCAGTCCTGAACTCGGCGAGGTCCTTCAAGATCTCGTCGACCGCGGCACGCTGCCTGGTCTTGCGCTGCGGCGGTTGGGCGCTGTCGTTGGCGTGGGTCGCTGGGTGGCTCATCGTCCCGGTGCTCGCTGTCTCAGTGCTCGTCGTAGTGGTCGGCATGTGGTGCATGACGGTGGCCCTGGTGAATGAAGTCGGTGTGGTCGCCATGCTGCACCGCTGGGTGGCCACATCCGGCGACGTGGGTGTGTGGGTGTTCCTCGGCCGCCACATGGGGGGCCTCGATGGTGTCGTCGGTGATCAGTTCCGGCAGCACCGGCGCCACTGTACGGCGACGCGCCAACAGGACCGAGAAAGCAGCGCTGAGCATGAAGACCCCGATGGCCAGTACGACGATCAGGGCTCCGGGAGCGGTGTTGGCGTAGAACGAGCCGGCGGCTCCACCGACGGACACCGCGACCCCGACCACCATGGCGCAGATCAGCGTCGCGTAGAACCCACGAACCAGGTTCTGTGCGGCGGCGACCGGCACCACCATCAGGGCGCTGACCAGCAACAGCCCGACCGTACGCATGGCAAGGGTCACCGTGATGGCTGCCAGGACGACGACCATCACGTTGTAGAGCCGCACCTTCAGACCAAGCACCCGGGCGAACTCCTCGTCCGAGCAGACAGCGAACAACTGCGGCGCCAGTCCCAGGGTGGGTACCAGCACCACCACAGCCAGTACGGCGATGAGGGCCAGGTCACCCCCGGTCACCGTGGTCAGCGACCCGAACAGGTACTGGGAGAGTGCGCCGGCGCCGGCACCGGCGATGCCCGACATCAGCACCCCACCAGCGAGCCCACCGTAGAACAGGATCGCCAGTCCGACATCCCCGGTGGCCTTACCTCGCTGCCGCAGGATCTCCACCAGCACCGCACCGAGGACGGAGACGACAACGGCGACCGGAATGGGCGCCGAACCGGTCATCAAAGCGAGTCCCACGCCGGCGATGGCGACGTGCCCGAGGCCGTCGCCGAGGAGGCTGAGGCGGCGTTGCACGATGTAGATGCCGATGGCTGGGGCGATCAGCCCGGTCAACACAGCCGCTATCAGCGCCCGTTGCATGAACGGGTAGTTCAGCATCTCGATCATCGCTCGACCGTCCCGTTCAAGAAGCCGAGGCGATGCGCCGGCTCATCGATCTCGTGCCCGTGGTGGGGATGTCCGGTGACGACCTCACTGAGTGCGCCGTCGTGGACCACGCGGCCCTCGCGCAGTACCACGGCCCGGTTGACCAGCCCGGCGAGCGCTCCAACCTCGTGGAGTACCACCAGCACCGAGGTGCCGGACCTCAGCAGCTGGGACAGCACAGCAGCGAGCAGCTGCTGGTGTTCGAGGTCGACACCGGCGGTGGGCTCGTCCAGCACCAGCAGCTCTGGTGTGCTGGCGAGTGCCCGGGCCACCAGCACCCGCTGCTGCTGGCCGCCGGACAGGTGGGTCATCTCGGAGCCGGCTCGGTCCGACAGACCGACCGCGGCCAGGGCGTCCGAGACAGCCCGACGGTCTGCCGCGCTGGCCGGGAGAAAGGGTCTGCGGTGTGCCAGTCGCCCGGAGGCGACCACCTCCTTCACCTTGGCGCCGGACAGGCCGCCGGTCGAGCGCTGCGGCACGTACCCGACCTTCGACCACTGACTAAATGAGCTCAGGCTGGTGCCGAACAGCTCGATGCTGCCGCGCTGGGCGGGTATCAGGCCCAGCAGGCTACGGACCAGGGTGGACTTGCCGGAGCCGTTGCCGCCGAGCAGGGCGACGGCCTCGCCCCGACCGAGCGACAGGTTGATGCCCCGGAGCACAGGTAGCCCGCCCAGCTCGACCGAGACATCGTGGGCAGAAACTATGTGCATTCGTTGGCGGCTTTGAGGGCGGTCAGGTTGGCCTGCATGACAGCAAGGTAGTCCTGGCCCTTCGATTCTGGGGTGATGCCCTCGATGGGGTCGAGGACGTCGGTCTTCAGGTTGAGGTCGCCGGCGATGGACTGCGCGACGGCTGGGGAGACCAAGGTCTCGTAAAAGATGGTGGTAATGCCGTGCTCCTTGGCTTCCTGGTGTACCTCCGCGATACGGGCCGGGGAGGGTTCGGAGTCCGGGCTGAGCCCGCTGATGCCGATCTGCACCAGTCCGTACCGCTTCGCCAGATAGCCGAAGGCGGCGTGGGTGGTGATGAACTCGGTGCGCCGGCATGACCTGAGCCCACTGGTGAAGTCCTGGTCCAGCTTGTTCAGGCTCGACTCCAGCGTGGCAGCGTTGGCCGCGTACTCCGCTGCGTGTTCGGCATCGACCTTGGACAGCCCGTCGGCGACCGCCTTGGCGATGGTGGCGACGTTGGTGGGGTCGAGCCAGACGTGCGGGTCGAGGCCCGATTCGTCGTGGTTCTCCTCATCGGCTGCCGGTTCCTCGCCGGGGGCGTGCTCTTCATCGCCATGGCCGTGGTCATCCTCGGCTCCGGTGCTCAGCGGCTCCAGCGGCACGGCGGTGGTCGTGTCGAAGATGTGCTCGTTGCCGCTTTGTCCGACTGCCTCGTCCACCGCCGGCTGGAAGGACTTCTCATAGACCACCAGATCGGCGGTTGAGATGTCGGCCACCTGCTTCGGGGTGAGCTCCACATCGTGCGGCTCCGCTCCTGGCTGGGTCAAGCTCTGCACTGTCGCTCGCTCGCCCGCCACTCGCTCGGCGATGAACTGGAAAGGATAGGAGGCGGTGAGGACGGTGAGCTGGCCAGAAGTCGCAGACGCGGCATTGCTCGCTGCGTCACTGCACGCGCTCACCATCAACAGGCCGGAGGCGCACGCGAGCGCCGTCAACGGTCGAAGCATCTTTAGCATGAAAACCATTTTCATTAAGGCGGCGAGCGAAGTCAAGTCTCAGCCGCGGTGACGGTCGCTCTCAGAACCGCGTTACGGCCAGACCCAGGAGCAAGATCACCATGGCGAGCCGGAGCAACCGCCCGGCCGCGGAAACCACCGGCCAGGACAAGTAGGCGATCCAACTGACGAAAGCGATCACCGCAGCAAGTGCCACCACGGCTACCGGCAGCGGGGCGAACGCCCCCACAGCCACCAGGACAAGCGTGCCGAGGGGGACCAGCAGACGGGGGAGTGCATGCAGCTTGGCGAGCAGGGGCAGGCTGCTCCTCTCGATGCTGGCGCGCACCGGCGAGGATGGGCGAGATGGCGGCACAGACATGTCGCAGAGTCTCTCACGCGGTCGCGGGCCTACGCTTGGGCCGTGATCGTGCTGAACCGGTTTCAGGTCGCGGCAGAGCAGGTCGACTCATTCGCCAACCAGGCCCGTGCTGCCGTCGACGTCCTCAGCAGTCGGGAGGGCTTCGTCTCCGCCGACCTGGGACGTAATCTCGACGATCCGGAGCTGTGGACGATCACCACCCGGTGGCGCGACGTCGGATCGTACCGACGCGCACTGCAGGGGTACGAGTCCAAGGTGACGGTCGTCCCGCTGCTCTCGCTGGCCATCGACGAGCCGTCGGCATACGACGACGTGGACCTGGTCGGGCAGAACTTCCCCCGCCGTGCCTGATGCCAGGGCATATCCTCGACGTCGGCTAATCTAGCCAGTCGACGCCATCCCAGCCGGGGATGGCGCGCGTTGTGTGTTTGGAGAAGTTTCGTGGCCCCGTCCAGCCGTCTCGACAATGTCATCAGCCTATGCAAGCGCCGGGGGTTCGTATTTCCCTCCGGCGAGATCTACGGCGGAACCAGGTCGGCGTGGGACTACGGACCGCTCGGGGTCGAGCTGAAGGAGAACATCAAGAAGCAGTGGTGGCGCAATGTCGTCACCGGTCGGGATGACATCGTCGGTCTAGACTCCTCGGTCATCCTGCCGACACCGGTGTGGGAGGCCTCCGGCCACCTCGAGGCGTTCGTGGATCCGCTCACCGAGTGTCTGAGCTGCCACCGGCGGTTCCGGGAGGATCACCTCCAGGAGGAGTACGCGGAGCGCAAGGGCCTGCCCGACCCGGATGCGGTCGCGATGACCGATGTCCCGTGCCCCAACTGTGGTACCCGTGGTCAGTGGACCGAGCCGCGGATGTTCAACGGCCTGCTCAAGACCTACCTGGGTGTGACCCAGGACGAGTCGGGCCTGCACTATCTGCGACCGGAGACTGCTCAGGGCATCTTCGTCAACTTCAACAACGTCGTGAACGCCACCCGGAAGAAGCCTCCATTCGGCATCGGCCAGGTCGGCAAGTCCTTCCGCAACGAGATCACCCCAGGCAACTTCATCTTCCGGACCCGGGAGTTCGAGCAGATGGAGATGGAGTTCTTCGTGGAGCCGGGCACCGACGAGGAGTGGCACCAGTACTGGATCGACGCCCGGACCGACTGGTACACCGACCTCGGCATCGCCCGGGACAACCTCCGCCACTTCGAGCACCCCAAGGAGAAGCTGTCGCACTACTCCAAGCGGACGGTGGACATCGAGTACCGGTTCGGGTTCCAGGGCAGCGAGTGGGGCGAGCTGGAAGGCATCGCCAACCGAACCGACTTTGACCTGTCCACCCACTCGAAGCACTCCGGCACCGACCTGTCCTACTTCGACCAGGCTAAGGGTGAGCGGTGGGTGCCGTACGTGATCGAGCCCGCTGCCGGTCTGACCCGTTCC
>CADCUO010000129.1 GCA_902805915.1 uncultured Propionibacteriaceae bacterium
ACGTTGGCGGTGTCGAAGAAGTTGATCCCGACGTCCAGCGCGCGATCCATGATCGCGTGGGAGTCGTCCTCGGTGGTCTCGGGCCCGAAGTTCATCGTTCCCAGGCAGAGCCGGCTGACGGAGAGGCCGCTGCGGCCAAGATGTGCGTGGTCCATGCCGTCATCCTGCCCCTGGGGCGGTGAGGCGCCGGGACTCACTTCGTCGCCATCGGCGAGCCCGACCCTCAGGTCCGGCCCTGAGAGTCGGGGATGGAGGCCCGGCGCCAGTGGAGAGCGTTCACTCGCCTACAGCGCGTTACGCACGCTCATAGCGCTGTCCGCGCTGTCATGCCGAGATCGGGACGCTGAGAACCGGCTCGCGGCCCGTGACATCCCAGCATCGGTTCGGCACTGCGCTGCTGCCCCTCGCCGAGCAGCTCGGCATCGGTACATCCGGTGCCTGCGCGGCGAGCAAGGACCGGTAGCGGACCACCGGCTGGCCGTCGAGCAGATCGGCCGCGCCGGCGATCGTCCCGCGGATCGCCTCGCCGCCTGGCACCTCACCCAGACCCTCACGACCGTCGGAGTCGGTGACGATTGCGATGTTGCGCGTGTGAAGAACGGTCCGTACGCACCGCTGAAGTTGAGCAGCATCGAGTCGCGGCCGGCGACCCGCACCACCTCGACACGGGCGATCGTCGCGGTCACGGCAGCCGGCCCCGAGCCCGAGGTGGTTCAGCTACGGCGGCGGGTCCGCGACATCCGCGGTCAGCCGCGTGCCCACGAGGACGTCAGCCGCTGCGGCGCTCAACGTGTTGGCGGCGACCGCGGTCAAGAATGCCTCTCGGGTGAGTGTCAACGTGTGCAACGGCTCGGCTGCGGTGACCGTGGCGGTCCGGGGTACGTCGCGCAACAGGGCGATCTCGCCGAAGCCGTCGCCGCGGCTCACCACCGGTCTCCGGTTGCCGCGCACCGACACCGACGCGACGCCACTGGCAATCAGGTGGAACCGGTCCCCGTGATCGCCCTCCCGCAGGACGACCTCGGCTGGTTCGTAGTCCCGGGGCTCCAAGGAGCTGGCCAGATGCTCGACGACAACGAAGGGCAGCGGTGCCATCATCGACAAACCACGCAGCAGGTCGAGCTCGGGGCCGGGCGCAGGAAGTCTGCGGTCGAGCTTCGTGAAGTGCCACGCATAGGCAACGGCGAGGACGGCGACCGCGTCTCCCACGATGGCGAACGCGCTCCGTGTTCCCGCCGCGTCGATCAGCACGGCCGCAAGCGCGGAACCCGTTCCGAGGCCGGCGAAGACCAACAGCTCGGCTGCTCCAAGTGCGGGGCCGGCCAGCCTCGGCCCGACTGCTCTTGGCACCAGGGTGACTACGCCGGCATCCTCGACGGAGTTGCCGACTCCGACGACAATCAGCGCCAGGTACGCAACCGGAGGTGTGGGCAGGGCCGCCACCAGCGCCAGTGGCAGACCCCATAGCGCCACTCCCACAACGAAGCTGCGGCCCAACCGGGTCAGCCGGATCGTGGCGGCCGCTACCGCTGCACCGAGCAACCCACCGATGCCTGTCATCGCGTTGAGCCACCCGACCGCATCCTGTCCCACGGCCAACACGTCCAAGGCGAGTACGACGACAAGCACGAGCAACGCCCCGCGCGCGAGGGTCTGCGTGAACACCAGCACCGGAACACCCGCTGAAGGTGTGATCGCCGCCAGGGCGGCCATCCCACTTCGTGCTTTCGACAGCACGCGGCCCTCGCTGTGGACGCCTGCAGCCTCCTCCGGAATGGATAGCCGGCCCAGAGCCAGGGCGGCTGCCGCCAGCAGGCCGGCACAGACGGCGAGGACGCTGGCTGCGTCGGAGAAGATCAGCATCAGTGCGGCCACCACCGGCCCGATCAGCGACGCCGCGTTCTCCATCACTGGCGCAGTCACGTTCGCGGTGGTGAGCTCCGCCGGAGTCCTCACCAGCCAGGGCAGCGCAGCTGCCTGAAGCGGGCGATACGTCCCGCCCAGCGCCGCACCCAGCCCCGCCAACGCGATGACCACCCACGCGGGTCCACCGGTCGCCACGACGGCGGCCGCCAGCCCCGCCAGCAACGCTCGCGCCGCCGTTGTGACACTGAGAAGTCGATCGATCCCCAAGCGAGGGGCCGATGCCATCACCAACGGAGCGATCACTACACCCGGAACCGTCTTCAAGACGACGTACACAGCGACCAGGCCGGCCCCGCCGACACCATAGGCGTACACCAGGAAACCCACCGTCGAGGCGGCGCCGCCGGTCATGGCCAGGAACCATCCGAACTGGATGCGGCGCACGTTCGGCAGCCGAACACGTCGGCGAGGGCGGTCGTAGTATAGGCCCAAGTCTTGGAGCGTCCTGTGCTCACGTCGGCTCCTGTGTCGGTGGCTGCGGTAGTGCCGTCGGGGGGCGGCGCCGGCCGCCTCGACCCAAGTCCGGCGGGGTGGGAACAGCGCTGTGCCTCACGACGGACGTGACGCTAACCCGCCGACTGCGCCATGTCCTTCGGAAGTTCTTCGGGTTTCGCAGCCGCTATGGATGTGGATCGGCGAGCACCGCGGCAGCTATGCGCATGTCGCCAGTGTCTTGCCCCATCGGTGAAGACGCTGTTCTCGGAGGAGCTGGTCGATGTGCTCCTCCGATCTCATGCGCGCGACGGACCATGCATGACGGCCCTCGATTGCTTGCTCGAGGGGCGCGCGGCCGAGGCAAGCGACTGATGCGAGGGCGCAACACCGATCCCGCGCCGGCTGTCTACGGCCATGTCCTGGCGGACCGCGAAGACCCGCCGCGTCGTCACCGCGGCCAGCGTCCGGGCCGCACAGGTGGGGCTCCAACTCAGTGCCCTCCCGCTCCACACCAACCGCGAGACGCTGTGCGACCTCGCGGCAGCCGGCACCGCTCACGACCGACGCCGTGTCGAGCACGCCGGACGCCAGGCCAACCTCGTCGAACTGATCGACCTCATCGGGGGCCGTGAGCGAGAGGAGCTGGCCAGGACCCTCGTTGGATCCCCGCCTGTTCCTGCGACGGGTGACCACCTAAGGGTCCAGCGTGCGGCGAGGTCGTGAGTCGCCTGCCCCGCTGACGCGGCTCGCCGAGCCGTCTAGCCCAAACCCACCCCACCTGCTGGCCCGTCACCCTTCTGCAGGTCGATCTGTCCCGCCGCTCCCTGGCAGCGGACCCTCTCTCCGCTGTTCTACATACCCCCCCACCGCGCGGAACCGCAGCTCAGGGCCGTCCCTGCTCGCACGGCGGTCAGGCGGCGGGCCCACTTCTGCACTAGGTCCGCACAGCCCAGACCTCGACAGACCGTCGAGAGAGGAAACTGCAGGTCAACGGCCCGCGCGCTGGCGGATTAGGCAGGCGACAGCCCGGTCTGCTGTACGGTGCCAAGGGTGGGTACCCGGATATAAGACCGGTCAGATGGGCTTTTCTTGCTGGGTGGCAGGTGCAGGATTCGAACCTGCGAAGCTTTCGCGACGGATTTACAGTCCGCTTCCATTGGCCGCTCGGACAACCTGCCC
>CADCUO010000130.1 GCA_902805915.1 uncultured Propionibacteriaceae bacterium
GCTGGGCATCGGTGTGCACCTGCGTAGCCGCACCACCGCCATCCTGGGCGAGGACAAGGTACGCGGGGTGCGACTCCGGGACCAACCAGATCTCCCGTGCGACATGGTGGTGGTAGCCGCCGGCATCAGGCCCAACGTCGACGTGGCCGTGGCGAGCGGTCTCCCGGTGGAACGGGCGATCGTCGTCGACGATTTCATGCAGGTGCTCGACGAGGACGACATTTTCGCCGTCGGTGAGTGCGTACAGCACCGCGGCGCGGTCTACGGTCTGGTCGCGCCGCTGTGGGAGATGGCCGCCGTACTCGCCGACCAGATCACCGGAGCCGACGCGTCTGCCGCATATCTGGGCTCCCGGACCGCTACCAAGCTCAAGGTGGCCGGCGTCGAGGTCGCCTCGATGGGGATCCAGGAACCGGAGCGCGACACCGACGAGCACATCGTGTTCTCCGAGCCCAGCCGAGGCGTCTTCAAGTCGATCGTGATCAGGGACGAGAAGATCGTCGGCGCGACTCTGCTCGGGGACAGCCGCAAGGTCGCCTACCTCACCCAGGCATTCGACCGCGGGCTGCCGCTACCCCAGGAGCGGGTCTCGCTGCTGTTCGACATCGGCGCACCGCCGGGCGAGGTCGGAGTCGCCGAGCTGGACGACGACGCGCAGGTCTGCAACTGCAACGGCGTCTCCAAGCATGCGCTGGTCGACTGCGTCAAAGGCGGCTGCAACACCGTCGCCGGGGTGATGGACAAGACCCGGGCCGGCAAGGGCTGCGGCTCCTGCAAGCTGCTGGTCAAGCAGGTCGTGGAGTGGGCCGCCGACGGTGCGGTCGAGGAGGACGCAGCAGCGTCCTACTACGTACCAGGCATCCCAATGGACAAGCCAGCACTGATGGCCGCCATCCGGGAGCAGGGTCTGCGCTCCGTGTCGTCGGTGTTCGCCGCACTCGCTCCCAACGGCGCGGAGGACGCCAAGTCCAAGATGGGCTTGGCATCGCTGCTGAAGATGATGTGGGCCGAGGACTACATCGACGAGCGCGACGCCCGGTTCATCAACGACCGGGTGCATGCCAACATCCAGCGTGACGGGACCTTCTCGGTCGTGCCGCAGATGAAGGGCGGCGTGACGTCGCCGGAGCAGCTGCGCCGGATCGCTGACGTGGCAGAGAAGTACGACATCCCGATGGTCAAGCTCACCGGCGGTCAGCGGATCGACCTGCTCGGGGTTCCCAAGGAGGACCTCCCCAAGGTGTGGGCTGATCTTGACATGCCTTCGGGCTATGCGTACGGCAAGAGCTTCCGGACGGTGAAAACCTGTGTAGGAAAGGAGTTCTGCCGGTTCGGCACCGGCGACTCCACCAAGCTCGGGATCGAGATTGAGGAACGGTTCCAGGGCATCGAGTCACCCGCCAAGATGAAGCTTGCCGTCTCCGGGTGTCCCCGCAACTGCGCGGAGTCACTGGTCAAGGACGTCGGCGTGGTGGCGATCGAGGGCGGCCGCTGGGAGATCTACGTCGGCGGGGCCGCGGGAGCCCACATCCGCAAGGGCGACCTGCTTGCCACCGTCGATGACCCCGAGACCGTCAAGACCTTGGCCGGCCGGTTCATGCAGTACTACCGGGAGAACGCCAACTGGCTGGAACGGACGTACGCCTTCGTTCCACGGATGGGAATCGAGCACATCCGGTCGGTCATCGTGGATGACTCCGAGGGCATCGCCGACCAGCTGGACGCAGCGATGCAGTCCTCCGTCGACAACTACGTCGACCCATGGAAGGACGGCGCCGACCCGGTCACCCCGGGGCAGTTCCGCACCGCGCTGCCGTTGGAGGTGCTGCCCCGGGTGCCGGTCACCGCCGGGGCCACCGAGCCCGGAGAAGACAGTCGGACCCCTGATCGCGGCCAGGCGGTCGCTTGATGAGCGCATCCGCAGTCAGCCAGGGGTCGATCACCCAGCACAACCTCGGTCCGCTGGACCAGATTCCAGTTGGAGAAGGGCGCGCTTTCACGGTGGGCGGAGATCAGATCGCCGTATTCCGCCTCCGCGACAAAAGGGTGCGAGCCCTGTCCGCGGTGTGCACGCACCGTGGTGGCCCGATCGCCGACGGCACCACCGACGGACGTGTGGTCATGTGCCCCCTTCACTACAACGCCTTCGAGCTCGACACCGGCTGCTCGGTCACCGGCGAGAAGTCGTTACGCAGCTATCCCGTCTTCACCGACGAAGAGCAGAACATCATTCTCAGCACCGACTGAGGACGAGCCAGTGCCTTCCCGCTTCCCCACCCCGCCCGAATCCATGTCCTTGACGGCCCGCTCACGGCAGCGCCAACCCCGCAGCGCGCCCCTCCCCCCGACCTCCGATCAGGAGCGCACCATGGCCACAGCCCAATCAAGCACCACGACACAGGTCGCGCCGAAGCGTGGCCGCCATTGGATTGACGACTGGCGACCTGAGGACTACAACTTCTGGAACTCCCAAGGCCGCGCCATCGCCCGCAAGAACCTTGTCCTCTCCGTCACCAGTGAGCACATCGGCTTCTCCGTCTGGAGCCTGTGGTCGGTGCTGGTTCTGTTCATGGGCCCTGAGTACGGCATCAACCCGGCCGAGAAGTTCCTGCTGACTGCCGTACCCACCCTGGTCGGTGCCGGGCTTCGGCTGCCGTACACGTTCGCCGTAGCGACGTTCGGTGGACGGAACTGGACCGTCATCAGCGCCCTGCTGCTGCTCTTGCCCACCATCGGGATCGCCATCGTGCTCAAGCCGGGCGTCTCGTTGACCACTCTGCTGGTGGTATCTGCCATTGCCGGCGTGGGCGGGGGCAACTTCGCGTCGTCGATGACCAACATCAACACCTTCTACCCGTCTCGGCTGAAGGGGTGGGCGCTCGGCATCAACGCCGGGGGCGGCAACCTCGGTGTGCCTGTGGTTCAGGTGGTCGGTCTGGTGGTGCTGGCCACTCTGGGAGCCAGCCAGCCGAGGGCGATTGTCGCGATCTACATCCCCCTCATCGTGTTGGCTGCGCTCGGCTCTGCCCTGTTCATGAACAACCTGACTGTCGCCAGCAACGCCAAAGGAGCAATCCGCGAGGTCACCAGGCACAAGGAGACCTGGCTGATCTCACTGCTCTACATCGGCACGTTCGGCTCGTTCATCGGCTTCAGCTTCGCCTTCGGCCAGGTGCTGCTGGTGCAGTTCCCGGCGGACTTCCCGAACCCGGTGAAGGCAGCGGCACTGACCTTCCTCGGCCCGCTGCTGGGCTCCCTGATCCGGCCGATCGGCGGCGCGCTGGCCGACCGTTACCGCGGCTCAGTGGTCACCTTCTACAACTTCGTGGCCATGGCCATCGGCGCCACAGTGGTACTGGTGGCATCCCAGCTGCGGTCGCTGCCGATCTACATTCTCGGTTTCGTGCTCTTGTTCGTGTTCTCCGGCATCGGAAATGGGTCGGTCTACAAGATGATCCCGGCGATCTTCCATTCCAAGGCGCAGCTGGAGAGTGGGAGCGGCGGCGATGCCGAGGCCGCGCACAAGGTAGCGCTGACACGTTCGGGTGCTCTGATCGGTCTGGCCGGAGCCATCGGAGCTCTAGGCGGTGTCGCGGTCAACCTCGCCTTCCGGCAGTCGTTCCTCACCCTGAAGACCGGCGACGGCGCCTACATCGCCTTTATCGCCTTTTATGCGGTCTGTTTCGTCGTCACCTGGGCGATGTTCATCCGCCGGTCCCCCGGCCGGCTCGACGGGGTCTGACGAGACGGGCCCATCTCGCTTACGCCCAAGAGCGACTAGCTCAGCCGACGATGTGATGGCGGCGGGCTCCTGCCCGCCGCCATCGCGCTGCTCCAAAGATGGAAGAGGGCGTACGCCCGGTACGGCCGCCACCGGAGGGCCACCCGAGCCGCCGCCGCGGTGGAGACGCCGCCGAGAGCACGACGCAGCACCAGGTCACCGGCCGGGAAGGCGTCCCGGTCCCCCAGCACCCGGACCGCGAGGTAGTCGACCGTCCACGGACCGATGCCGCGCAGGCCCAGCAGCCGGTGCCGGATCTCGGCGTGGTCGCCGTCGGGGTCGAGCACCAAGCCGTCGGCGCAGGCGGCAGCCAGGCTGTGCACCGTCTGTGACCTAGCCCCGGTCAGGCCCACCGCCCGCTGCAGGTCCAAGGGGTTGACCGCAGCCAGCCGGTCGGCTGTAGGGAAGGCGAGCATCCCACCCGGACCCGGAGTGCCGTACGCCGACAGCAGCCGACCGGCGAAGGTACGGCCGGCAGGCAGTGAGATCTGCTGACCAACCACCGTCAGCACCGCCGCCTCGAAGGGGTCCGGATACCCCACCACCCGAAGGCCGGGCCGAGCTCGTACCAGCGGCTTCAGCAGCGGATCGGCCCACAATGCCGCTTCCACTTGCGTCAGGTCTGTGTCCAGGTCGAGCCACCGGCGCACCAACCGGGTGGCCTCCGGCAGCGCGGCTGCGGCCGACACCTCCAGCCGGATGCGATCGGGTCGGAAACCGATCCGGATGGCCACTGGTTCGTCGCCGCAGCGGACCAGCCGGGTGTGGGTCAGCCCAGCTGCGTCCGTCAGCTCGCCACCCGGGACCGCATGGGCGCCGATCGCGGCGAGTGCCGCAGCAACCTGGTACTGCCCGAGAAATGCCAGTTCAGCTGACACCCCGCCGAGTCCGGTCACCGACGCAGCGTACGCGGCACCCGCTAGGCTCGACCCGGCCAGGCCGGACCGCCGCGGCACCGCACTGCGACAGCTCCTCTGGTACTCCGACAGCTCAGGTCCGAGGAAGATTCCGGGAGGGCTCATCTCACATTCCGCCTCCGGCCCGCGTCTACCTGGTGTGCCACCGCCACCGTTTGAAGACGTCGTCAGCCGTCACGGCCCAACCGTGCTCCGGGTCTGTCGCGCCGTACTGGGGTGGGACCTGGCCCACGACGCCTGGTCGGAGACGTTCCTGGCCGCACTTCAGGCATATCCCGACCTCGCCCCCGGCAGTAACGTCGAGGCCTGGCTGGTGACGATCGCCAAGCGGAAGGCGATCGACCAGCACCGGGCGACTATTCGGCGACCAGTGCCCCTTGCCAAGCTTCCGGAACCCTCGGTCACTGAGCTGGCTGCGGTGGACACCGACCATGGAATCTGGGACGCGCTGGCCCGGCTGCCGCTGAAGCAGCGCGAGGCGGTCGCCTACCACTACCTCGGTGGGCTGCCCTACTCCGATGTTGCGCGGCTTCTCGGCAACTCCCCGGACGCGGCTCGCCGAGCCGCCGCGGACGGCATCAAAGCCCTGCGTACGACCTACCCGAAGGACCCACTATGACCAGCCCTACCAGCGACGAGGCGTTCCTGGCCCCGCTGCACGAAAAAGATGCACCCGAGAACGACGCAGCCGAGCTGCAGGCCCTGAGGGAACGGCTGGCCCAGTCAGCCGCCGACGCCGGCCTGCTGGACGTCGCCTACCGCACCGTGGACACGCCGGTGGGCACGCTGCTACTGGCCGCCACGGAACGAGGAGTGGCACGGGTCGCCTTCGCCCGGGAGGACCACGACCTGGTGCTGGCAGACCTCGCTGCCCGGATCAGCCCCCGGATCCTGCAGGCGCCGGGCCGGCTGGAGCTGGCGGTACGCGAGCTGGAGGAGTACTTCGACGGCGGCCGTCAGACGTTCGATGTCGCTCTGGACCTGTCGCTGGCCGCCGGCTTCCGCCGAGAGGTGCTGGTCCAGCTGCCGGAGGTCCGATACGGCACCACGGTCAGCTACTCCACGTTGGCAAAGCGCTCCGGACGGCCCCTTGCCGTGCGCGCGGCCGCCTCCGCTTGTGCGCGAAACCCGCTTCCGGTCCTGCTGCCCTGCCACCGGATCGTCCGATCGGACTCCAGTCTCGGCGGCTACATCGGCGGCCTGGAGGCCAAACAGGCACTGCTGACATTGGAGACCTCCTCCGAGACCGGCCCGGCGTAAGTCGCCGGGACTGTCCACCACTCGCGTGCCGGTCCGCGAGTGGGGCGGCTGAACAGGCAGAATTCGGGATGCACCAGCAGCGCACCCGACGGTGCGGCCGACAGCGCAGTACACCGAGGAGCACGAGCACCTAGATGGCCAGGAAATCGGCAGCACCACCCGATGACGACTTCACCGAGCGGATCGTCGACATCGATGTCTCCACCGAGATGCAGACCAGCTTCTTGGAGTATGCCTACTCCGTCATCTACTCTCGCGCGCTACCCGACGCCCGCGACGGACTGAAGCCGGTGCAGCGCAGGATCTTGTACTCGATGGACCAGATGGGGATCCGGCCGGACCGCAGCCACGTCAAGTGCGCCCGCGTCGTCGGGCAGGTGATGGGTCTGCTGCACCCGCACGGCGACACTGCGATCTATGACGCCCTGGTGCGCACCGCGCAGCCGTGGACCATGCGGGTGCCGCTGGTGGACGGGCATGGCAACTTCGGATCGCTGGACTCCGGGCCGGCGGCGATGCGCTACACCGAGTGCCGGATGGCGCCGGCCGCGCTTGCGATGACCACCGGCCTCGACCAGGACACGGTGGACTTCAAGCCGAACTATGACGGCAAGGATGTCGAGCCGATAGTGCTGCCCGCCGCGTTCCCGAACCTGCTGGTCAACGGAGCGACGGGGATCGCCGTGGGGATGGCGACCAACATGCCCCCGCACAACCTGATCGAGGTGATCCAGGCCCTGCGTCATCTGATCAAGCACCCCACAGCCGACGTCGCCGCCCTGATGCGGTTCATCCCGGGACCGGACCTACCCACGGGGGGCAAGATCATCGGGTTGGACGGCATCCGCGACGCCTACTCCACCGGGAGGGGATCTTTCCGGATCCGCGCCACCGCCCGGATCGAACAGGTACATGCGCGCCGCAAGGGCATCGTGATCACCGAGCTGCCGTACCTGGTGGGGCCGGAGCGGGTGATCGAGCAGATCAAGAACGCCGTCAACAGCCGCAAGCTGCAAGGGATCGCTGACGTCAAGGACCTGACCGACCTGAGCAACGGGATGCGGCTGGTGATCGAGGTGAAGAACGGGTTCAACCCGGATGCGGTGCTGGAGCAGCTCTACAAGCTGACCAAGATGGAAGACTCGTACGCCATCAACAACGTCGCCTTGGTCGACGGCCAGCCGCGTACCCTGTCGCTGCGCGACCTGCTCACCGTATATCTGGAGCACCGCTTCGACGTCACACGTCGCCGGACCCAGTTTCTGCTGACCAAGGCGCTGGACCGGCTGCATCTGGTTGAAGGTCTGCTCGTGGCCATCGTCGACATCGACGACGTGATCGCCATTATCCGCAGCTCCGACGACTCGGCCGCTGCCCGAGCCCGGTTAATGGAAGCATTCGACCTGACGGAGGTGCAGGCAACCTTCATCCTGGACATGCAGCTGCGCCGGTTGACGAGGTTCTCCACCATCGAGCTGGAGTCCGAACGCGACAAGCTCGGCGCCGAGATCACCCGGCTGCAGGAGATCCTGGACAACGAAGACCAGCTTCGTACGTTGGTCGGCAGCGAGCTGGTCGAGATGTCGAAGCTGCACGGGACTCCACGGCGGACCATCCTGCTGGCCTCCAGTGGCGTGGCTCCGACCGCCGACGCGACACCGCTGGAGGTCGCCGATGAACCGTGCTGGGTGTTGCTATCCTCCGCCGGCCTGCTGGCGCGCACCAACCATGCCGAGCCGCTGCCCACCGAAGGCCCAAGGGCGAACCATGACGTCGTGGTCTCCAAGATCACCACCACCGCGCGCAGCGACTTCGCCATGGTCACGTCCAGCGGCCGGCTGCTCAAGGTCAATGCCGTCGACCTCCCCACGGTGCCGTCCACCGCCAACGCTCCCAACCTGCAGGGCGGCACCCACGTATCCGAGCTGGTCACCTTGGCACCCGATGAGCGGGTGCTGTGCTTGAGCACACTGAGGGAGGAGTCACCCGGACTTGCTCTGGGCACGGCTCGCGGCGTGGTGAAGCGGGTGAACCCTGAACTGTTGAACCGCGACTCCTGGGACGTGCTGCGGCTGGACCCTGGTGACCAGGTCGTCGGTGCTGTGGAGCTGACCGACGTCGACGTGGAGCTGGTCTTCATCACCAGCGACGCCCAGCTGCTGCACTTTCCGGCTGCCGTAGTGCGGCCGCAGGGCCGCACCGGCGGGGGGATGGCGGGCATAAAGCTCGCTGCCGGCGCCCGCGTTGTGTACTTCGGCGCGGTGGTGCCGGCCGACGCTGTGGTCGCCACTGTCTCCGGGGCCTCAACGGCGTTACCGGGCACCGACGCCGGCAGCGTCAAGGTGACACTCTTCTCTGAGTATCCGGCGAAGGGACGGGCGACCGCCGGCGTCCGCTGCCACCGGTTCCTCCGTGGCGAGGACACGCTGCTACTGGCCTGGGCGGGACCGTCGCCGGCCATTGCGGCAGCGGCCAGCGGCTCGCCGGTTGACCTCCCCCCACCGGACACCCGTCGGGACGGATCCGGGGTGCCCGCCGGCCAACCGATCGCTGCCTTCTCATCGCCGTCGCTGCAACAGCGTTCGTAACGCGCCTGCCCTAGGCTCATCGCGTGACCGAGCACCTCTTCGACGACCTGCTGGCTGGCAACAAGGAATACGCGGCCAGGTTCTCCCTGGGCGGCTTCGACGGCATTGCGCATGCCGGAGTGGCCATGGTGACCTGCATGGACTCCCGGATCGAGCCGCTGGAGATGGTGGGCCTCAGCGTCGGCGACGCCAAGATCATCCGTACGCCGGGAGCGCGCCTCACCCACGACGCCCTGGTCGGCTGCATCCTTGGTGTCCATCTGCTTGGCGTGGACCGGATCCTGCTGGTCCCCCACACCCGCTGCGCGATGGCCACCGGCACCGACGAAGAGGTGGCTCAGGCGGTCCGCGACAGGTCAGGCGTCGATCTCGGCGACCTCCGGCTGGGGGCGTCCCCGGACCAGGAGACGAATCTGGCCAGGGACGTCGACCTGCTGCGCAGCAACCCGCTGATCGCCGGCCGTGCGGTGGTCGGCGGCTTCCGCTACGACGTGGACACCGGAGAGCTCGAGCAGCTGATCTGACGCCTCAGGGGCGCGCGTGGCAAACACCACACGTCGGTGGCGGCACGTGCTTCAGGCGTCTATGGCTGCTGCATCCAACTGGTACGCCCCGTCGATGATGAACTCCTTGCGGGGACCGACGTCGTTGCCCATCAACATCTCGAAGGTGGTCTCGGCGATCATGCCCTCGTCCACGGTCATCCGACGCAACGTACGGTGCCGTGGGCTCATGGTGGTCTCCGCCAGCTGGTCGGCGTCCATCTCCCCCAACCCCTTGTAGCGCTGCGGCTCCTTGAAGTTCAGCCCACGCTTGGTCAGCTCGGCAGCCTTGCGCTGGTACTCAGCATCGGAGTAGGTGTAGAGGAACTTCTCCATTCCCTTCCGCGGGTTGGTCAGCTCGAACCGGTGAAGTGGCGGGACGGCGGTGAACACCCGACCCGCATCCACCAGCGGGCGCATGTAGCGGAAGAACAGGGTGGCCAACAAGCATCGGATGTGGGCGCCGTCGGAGTCGGCGTCGGCCATGAAGATGACCTTGCCGTAGCGCGTCGCGTCCAGGTCGAAGGTGCGGCCCGAGCCTGCGCCGACGACCTGGATGATCGAGGCACACTCAGCGTTCTTCAGCATGTCCCCGATCGAGGCCTTCTGGACGTTGAGGATCTTGCCCCGGATCGGGAGCAGCGCCTGGAACTCGGAGTTGCGGGCCAGCTTGGCGGTGCCGAGCGCCGAGTCGCCCTCCACGATGAACAGCTCGGAGCGTTCCCCGTCAGCGCTGCGGCAGTCGACCAGTTTCGCCGGCAAAGACGAAGACTCCAGCGCAGTCTTGCGGCGCTGCGCTTCCTTGTGCTGGCGTGCCGCCACCCGGGCCCGGGAGGCACCGACCACCTTCTCCAGCACCAGCCGGGCCTGGGTCTTCGTCTCCCGGCGGGTGGAGGTGAGGAAAGCGGTCAGCTCGCGCTGGACCGCCTTGTCGACCAGCCGCGCTACCGCGGGAGTGCCGAGCACCTCCTTGGTCTGGCCCTCGAACTGCGGCTCTGCGAGCCGGACGGTGACAACCGCCGTCATTCCCTCCTGCACATCGTCCTTGACGATCTCCTCGCCCGCCTTGAGCAGCCGGGTGCCGTTCAGCGCACTGGTGAACGTCTTGGTCAGAGCGCGCTCGAAGCCAGCGACGTGGGTGCCGCCCTTCGGCGTGGCGATGATATTGACGTAGGACTGGATCCGGGCGTCGTAGCAGTCGCCCCAGCGCACCGCGATGTCGATGTCGAGCTCCCGCTCCACGTCGGAGGGCTCCATGTGACCCGCGTCGTCCAGCATCGGCACTGTTTCGGTGAACCGGTCCTGACCCCGCAGCCGGATCACGTCGGTGACCGGCTGGTCGGCAGCCAGGTACTCGCAGAACTCCGCGATCCCGCCCTCGTGCAGGAACGTCTCACTGGTCGGCTCGCTGGTACGAAGGTCGTGGACGTGCAGCGCCAGTCCAGGGACCAAGAAGCTGGTCTGCCTGGCACGGTCCTGCAGTTCCTTCAAGGACAGCTCGGCGTCCTTGAGGAAGATCTGGCGGTCGGGCCAGTAGACCACCCGGGTTCCGGTAACTCCCTTCTTGGCTCGCCCCACCTTGCGCAGGCCTCCGCCGGGAGTGAAGCGCGCATCCGGGCCTGGGCCGTCAAAGGTTCCGGGAACTCCTCGCCGAAACGACATCGCCCAGATAGCCGAGTTCCGATCGACCTCGACGTCGAGCCGACTGGACAATGCGTTCACCACCGACGACCCCACCCCGTGCAACCCACCGGTTGCGTTGTACGACCCGGCGCCGAACTTGCCACCGGCGTGAAGCTTGGTGAAAACCACCTCGACGCCGGACAGGCCGGTGCGTGGCTCGATGTCGACCGGCACGCCGCGCCCGTGGTCCTCCACCCGCACACTGTGGTCAGCTCCCAATGTGACCGAGATCTCCTTGCCGTGCCCTCCCAGCGCCTCGTCAACGGCGTTGTCGATGATCTCCCAGACGCAGTGCATCAGACCGCGGGTGTCGGTTGACCCGATGTACATGGCGGGGCGCTTGCGGACGGCCTCCAGCCCCTCCAGGACGAGCAGATGTCTGGCCTCGTACTCTCGCGTCTCGGCTAGCGGCTTGGCTGTCGGCACGTGCCCGACACTATCTCGGCCCACTGACAACCCCCTGCACCACAACGCGCCAATCCGTACGGTGTCGCAATCCGAACACCAGACAGCGATTGAGCATCGCCTAGGGTGGGAAACACTTCGTTACGCAACAGTCATGAGGCCGAGACACGGTTTGGGAACAATCAGGGCCTAATTGGATGTTGACTAGACGTAGGTTGTATGAAGAGCACCAAGATGTGAACCATCGAGATGAGAAGTTACGAGAAAGAGAGGCCATCGTGAGCACTACAGTCATCGAAGACGCCGCCTTGAGTGCGGCAGATCGCTGTGATCGTTGCGGCGCGCAGGCCTACATGCGAGTAACCCTCGCGAGCGGATTCGACCTCCTCTTCTGTGCACACCACGGCAAGGAGCACGCCGACAAGCTGAAGCAGGTCGCTCTCAAAATCCATGATGAGTCTGCCCGAATTAGCTGACCCGCTCGATAGAGTCATCTGGTCGGCCCCCCGCTTCGGTGAAGTGGGGGGCCGATCTGCGTTCAGAGCCGAACCAAGCGCGGCCGCGATTGCTCAGCCGGGCGTGCACACTTATGGTGATCTGGGTCACCGCTGACGCCTGCTGGGCGACGCGCGGTCGACTGGGCCGCCCAATGCCGTGTCCTGACCGGGCCAGTGGGTAAGCGAATTCAAGGCCGGGCGGTTGAGCAGCCAGCCACCCGGACCGTTTACAGCGTAAAGCACAGCCAGCCGCGCGGCAACGGTCCAGCTGTGGTCAGATCGAAGGCGGCCACACAGCGGGTCTGCACAGCATCCGACCACAAGGAGGGAAGCCCATGGGCCACGACGAGGTCAACGCCTTGAGCCGAGTCAAGTCCGCTTGGGAGGTGATCTTCGAGGCGCGCGCGGCCAAACTACAGCTGCCGACAGCGCCGACGAGCCACACCGATGCGACTGCTGAAGACCTGTTGGACATCATCACCGACGCAGCTGTGGCGTTCGAGGAGTTCCTCGAGACCGGATCCATCGAGGCGGGCCGAGTGGCAAGCAGCATGCTCATGCTCCTGGTCGCGCGCGACTTCATCCTTCCGCTGCCAGACCAGCTGGTGCCCGACGCCGACCTGACGGACGCCCTCGCGGTGGTCAGGGAGGAACGCCAGCTCGGATGAGATAGCACCGGGCCCGTCAGCTTGTGGCAGCCCGGTGCCTCGCCTCCACCAATCTGACCACCTCTGCAATAGCCCGGCTGAAAAAACGCAGCCGCGGGTAATCAACTCAATACGTCAGGGATTAGGCACCGTCCCCACCCTGCCCGTCCCCTTCAGGCCGTTGGGGGCGGTGTTCCGCCTTGGTCGTACTGCCGTACCTTGCTTGCACTGCCGTTGAGTCGTGTCGCACCGAGGTGGTCCTGCTTGAGGGGGGCATGTGTCTGCCGCGGCGCCGATGTACTGTCCGGGCATGACTCCGCGCGAGGTTCTAGACACGGCGCAGCTCATCGCAGCGTTCGGTGCGCTGGCTGTATCACTCGCGGCCCTCTGGCTCGTCTACCGACGCACCAACGCTGCCAGTCGTACGGCGCGGGATGCGCAGGACGCCGCGGGGCGCAGCGCGATGGCTGCGGAAGCCAGCGCCGAAGCGGCGCGTCAGTCAGCTGAGGAGTCTCGGCGAAGCAACGATCTGATCGAGCAGCAGCATCAGCGCGAGGCCGCGGCGGCGGCGGAGCGGCGCAGAGCCAACAAGGTGGGGTGGCGGGTCGAGTACCGGCGTGGCGACGGCTACGACCTCCGCAATATCGGAACCGAGACGGCGCTGGAGGTGACAGCGTCTGCCGCAGGACATCCGGCGGCGCTGATGCGGGACATGCCGGACCGAGCAACGATCCAGCCCGGCGAGGCACATCCCTTCGTCCTCCAGGCGGCCTGGCAGGTGCCCAGACCGAGCCAGATCGAGGTGGTGTGGAAAGGGCGGGACGACCCGCTGAGCGTGCCGATGCCGCCGAAGCACTGATCCCGCCGGCACGCCGGGGTCAACGATCTGGCCCGACCTGTTCCGCACCACGAGAATGCGTAAGTTCACCTCCTCGACAACCGCGCCATGTCGCGGTCTAGTGGAGGCGAGGGATTCACCAGAATGCCCCAACCCTGCGAAGGGCTGCCGACCGCTTCCACTGCCGCTCACCCCCCGAGCCAGTGGGAGCGTTCGCGCGTTGAGGCCCCTTGAAGGCGCACCAGCTCGCCGAAGTCTCTGTAGCGCTCGTCGTCAGGCCTGTGGCTCCAATACGTGGACGTCGATGGGGAACACCTCGTTGACCACAGCGTGTCCGAAGAAGCCGTCCAGGCTCTCCTGCAGGGCCTCCTTGCTCGGTGCGCGCCAGATACACATGGCTCGGCTTCTGTCCTGCGCTTCTACAAACGCAAACAACAAGAAGCCGGGAGGGAAGGCGTCGTGGGTGTCAAGGGCCTCCTGCCAGGCGGCAACATTCTCGATCGTGTGAATGACGGCGAACTCCATGGACCCTCCTGAGCACTTATGCGCGAGGTTACGCAAGTTAGTCCTCAGCAAGGGAGCCCGCAAGGGCACCACTAGCCGGTCATCGAGTTGGCTGGCCGGGAGTTCGGCTGGCGAGGAGCTCACAGCAGCTGCACAGGGTGCGCTCAGCGGCCAGCCAGATTGAAGGTGGATGGTGGATGGAATCCGAAGGGACCTGCTCCTGATGACGTCGACTGTGAAGACAGGCTCGTCCATCCAACCCATCGATAGCCAGCGGGATCTCCTGCCCCGGGGCACTGATCGCGGGGGCACGACAGGATCCGGCCTGTGGTGGGCATTCTGGTCGGCGATCGGCCTGTTCCTTCTCTATGGCGTCTATCGCGTCTTTGTCGGTACCCCCACCGGGCAGTACGTCGATGAGGAACTCATGGAGTGGATGTCGGCCTGTGTCAGCTCACATATATGGGCGGAGCTGATCTTGGCGTGGGTCTCGGCAGGGAGCGTGCTCGTGGTCGCGGCGGCCTGGCCGGCACTACTGCAGCACTACGAGGTCCGCTCCGCGCGGTCAGCTGCGCCCTGGCCGCGGGCTCGACCGTCACAACCGCCGAGCTGTTGAAGCTGACGCTGGCACGGCCCTCTTTCCTGGCCGAACCAACCATGAACTCCTTCCCGAGCGGACACGCCGCAGCGGTGGCCGGGTTGGGAGCGGCTCCCCTGATCGCCCTCCCGCCGCGTCGCCGATGGATGGTGGCCTTCTTGGTGGTGATGCCGGCGGTCGGTCTCACCGGCATGGCTACAGTCGTCCTGCAGTGGCATCGGCCAGCTGACGTCCTGGGCTCGGTGCTGCTAGCGGTGGTGGTCGGTGGCCTCACGCCCATGCTGACGAATCGTCCTAGTGACACTGATGGTGCAGATGATGGGCAAGCTGCTCCAGGCGCTCGGTGGGTACCAAGAACCGCCGCGGATTACCCCCGGCCGCGCGTAGACCCAGCAGCGCCCCTCCCGACTCATCCGGGTGGGGCGCTGTTGTGCGCATTGCTTTCAGAGTCGCGCCCCTCCGTAGGCGTCGGGTGACGCCGCTGTTCGTGGTTGTTCGGAGCCGACCACCATCGGGTTGGGTCATGCCGCACTCCCAAGAGTGCAGTTGAGCGGACTTACGACTGCCGATCGATGCCCCACTGTCGCACTGTGACAAGCGGTCAAGGCGTGGGATACGACACCGCTAAGCGTCTGCTGGCCACTCCTACGGTCATTCCGCTGCTGGTCGTCGTGTTGTCGGCGGCTTCCTGCATTCCCTTAAGGATTGGTGTTCCTCTTCGGAGGCCCAGACCTATGCCTTGTCCCGGCCATGGGGTGGCAGCCGGAGGACCATCGGACCCGGTGATAGCCGATGCTGCCTAGCAGTGCAGGTCAGGGACCCGCTGAGGGGACGTCACCACAGCGGTGCTCGAGTTTGAGGCTAGGCCGTGCTCATCGCGGCTGCTCCGGGCAGTGCCGCACTCAAGAGCGGCAGATCCGCACGGCCGCGGCGGTGGCGTCGCGCCGAGTACGGCATCATGGCAAAGTGCAGTCGGCATCGACCGGGCGATATGTCGCCTGGGCGGTCACCGCGGTTGGGGTCTTGTTTCTCGCCAGCGGCCACATCGTCTTCGGCCTGACGAACTTCCAGCCAGGCTTCCCGAAGCTAGAGGGTGTCGCCTCCCTAACGGCAGGGTTTGCCCTCCTGGCATCCTTGGTGATCGCGGTTCGGTCGATGTACTGGGCGCTGTTGACGGCTTGCCTCGGGTCGCTGCCTCTCGTCGGTTGGTTTGCTTACGCCGTGCCCATCGAAGGATCGTCCGATTCCAGTTTCTTCTGGGCCTCACTCGTCATCCCCACCGCCAGCGGTCTGGCCGCACTGACATGGAGACGACGAAATCGCAGGACTACACCTCGCGCTGGCACCGGGTAAAGGGCACTACAGCGTTAGAACGCAACGCACTGATCTCGGCATGAGCGGCAACTGAGGGCGTTGCGGGGGGCAGCCGCCGCCTGCACGACGATGCAATCAGTGCCGCCAATGGCCGCGTCCGACGGCGTCCAGGAGTTCCGGGAACTCACCCGGGGGACGTCGGCCGACGACGGCTGAGCGCCCGTCGGACCAACACCCCGAGAGCGACCCAGGCCAGCCCGATCAGCACCTGATCGGCCAGCTCCACGCTCAGCCTGATGGCAGCCGCGGGCCAGGCGAGTGTGGCGATCCCGGCGACGACGGCGGCCGCGGCGGCTCCTCGCGGTCCCTCGCGGGCGAGAGCGGCGGCGAGTACGAGCGCGGCCACGGCGGTGACGAACTGGCCCAGCAGGTAGACCGTCCAGCCGGCGACGGCGATACTCTCGGGCCCACCCTGCAGGCCGCCGCCCACGATGAACTCGATCGCGACGCCCGTTCCGGCGAGAGCGAAGCCGGTGGCCAGGACGGCCCAGGCGACCCTGGTACGGCGCCGGCTGGCGGCGCGGGCGGCGGCGACGGCGCCCGCCGTCAGCAGGAGCAGCGGAACCAGCATGAGCCGGTTCCAGCCGCCGTATTCGAGCCCCAGCCAGGTGCCCTCCCAGGTCGTCATGACGCCGTAGCGAGCGGGAACCCAGGTCAGCCCGCCGAGGCCGAGGAGGAGTGACGGCGCGAGGGGCGCTCCCGTGACGGTCTGGTGGTCGAGCACGGTCATGGCGGGCATCCTGTCACACCGCGCGTCCGAGGGAGATAGCGTCGCAGTCGGGTCGTCCCGCAAGCCCAAGGCTGACCAGTACGCCGGCTGCACCCTAGCTCGAAGCCACTAGATTCATGACGGGAACCACACGAGAGGCCGAGGCGATGAAGCTGCACACCCTGACAGTCGTCCGCCACACCGAACGCTTCGAGGCGATGAGCCGCTTCTACGGCGAGCTGCTCGGCATGAGTACCGTCGAGACGTGGGACCGGCCTGACGGTCGGGGGGCGGTGTTCGCGCCGGCCGGCAGCGTACGCGGCGCACACATCGAGGTGCTCGACATGCCTGGCGCGACGGTCATTGGAACATCGCCGGCCAACATCGTCCTCACTCTGTTCGTCGCCGACGTCCGAGCGGTCCACAACGGGCTCGTCAGCGCCGGCGCGACGGTCGCTCGTGGCGTGGAGGATACGTCCTGGGGCCATCGCTCGATCGGCCTCGACGATCCCGACGGCCTGCGAATCTGGATCGTTGAGGAACTCGCAGAGGCGTGACGCGCAAGTCGCTTCACAACAGACGAATACTCGTCTGGCCTCACGCTCTCGGTGGGCTCGGGTCCATGGAACAGGCGCCGAGGAGCTGGGCACGGCCTAGGAAGATCCAGGCCGGGGGGTGCGGCAGTGGTAGGCCGGACTCGGCCAGTGCCCCCGCAGCGACAGAAATCGGGATGGCACAGAGGCTCGCCACTGGACCCCATGCGAGCACGAGTTGACGGCGCAACACGACGATGCCGAGGGTGATGATGCTGAGAACGATCAGCGGGAGGGTGACCATCGCTAGCAAACTGATCCACGTGTGGGTGGCGTAGATCGTGTCTAGTTGCTCGTTGGCCGCGCCGGGAGACATGCCCGGATCGAGTGAGGCTTCGGCCAGGCTGTACGGAACGGCGCCGAGCGGAGTGGCCAGCGCCAGCACGGTAGCGGCGGTTGAGCCGACGCGACCCAGCTTGGTGCGCAACCGAGCGCCGAAACCGAGGAGCCGACCACGAACACGACGACGGCGACCACTTTGAGCAGGTGGACGACGCCGTTGAAAGCGTAGGCGCTGACCGCTGGGCTGTACGGGGCGGTCACCACCTCCAGAGCGGTGGTGACCGCGATGCCGAGGGCGCCGCCGGTCAACAGCGCTACGGCATGACGTGACAGCCGTTGAAACATTGCGTGATCCTTCCTGAGTATGGACAGAACCTGACTCCGGAGAGTCTTCGGCGGCTCGAGCGGGGCGGGAACCCGGCTGGCTGCGCGAGATCTCTTGTGGCTAGCCGCACGATTGGTTCTGGTTTTCCCCATCGACCATCGGGCACTGCGGCAGAGAATGAACAGGTGAGCCGAATGGCGTGGCCTCAGACGATGGTCGCCGTCGGTGTTGCCTGCGGGGTCGGGATTCTGCTCTCACCGGCCGTTCTTGGGTCCGCGGGCACCGATGTGCTCCTTGCCGCTGGCTTGCCGCTGAGCTTTCTTGCGGCGGGAGGCGTGGCGCAGGTGCTGCGGCCCGGGCACCTTGTCGGTCACCGACTACTGGCCGTCGCTGTGTCACACCTCTCGGCCATCGTCTGCGCGGTCGCGGCCGATCTGCTTGCCAGTCGACCTTGGGTCGCCGTTGCCATCAACTGGGTATCGGCCACGCTGTTCGCGCTGGGCTTCGTGGCGCTGTTGGACCTGCTTGCTCGCTATCCGACGGGCAACTCCGCCTGGCCGTTGGTGCGCCGCGTGGTGCAGGCCGCGGCATTCGTCGCGTTCGTGCTGACCACGCTGTCCGTGCTCGGTAGCCTATCCATGCCGTCCGTGCTCAATCTGGAGGCGGGCGCCAACCCGCTGCACCTGCCAGCCGTTGAAGCTCTGAGTCCAGCAGCGTCGGCGGTCGCGCTCTTCCCCATCCTGGGCTTGGGGCTCCGGCTGGCTCGCTACCGGAGCGCGTCGGCGCTTGACCGCGCACAGATGCGATGGCCTCTCACCGCGGCCTTCGCCGTCGCCGTAGGTCTGGTGACTACGAGTCTGGTCGAAACAACGCTCGGAGCCACTGTGGAGACGGCTCTGTTTGTCATTGCGGCGGCGGCATTGCCGGCCTCGTTCCTGATCGGCCTGCTCCGCCACACCGAACAAGCGGAACGGTTAGCCGCTCTGGAGAAGTCTCGGGCGCGGCTTGCGGCGGTGGCCGACACCGAGCGGCGCCGGATCGAACGCGACCTGCACGATGGAGCTCAGCAGCAACTGCTGGCCCTGCTAGCCCAGGTCAAACTTGCCCGAACGAGACTCGGCGACGGCGAAGGAGACGTTGACGACACCCTCAGCGACATCAGCGAAGGGATTCGTCAGGTCCACCGCGACCTTCGCGAGCTGGCCCAAAAAATCCACCCCGCCGTTCTCACTGACTGCGGGCTCGGCGAAGCAGTCCGCTCGGCGCTGGTGCGGCTGCCGTTGCGTACCCGACTCGTGGTGGACCCACGAATGGAGGGGCCATCGTTTTCCCCAGACCGTGGAGGCAGCCGCCTACTTCCTCGTTCTGGAGGGATTGGCGAACGCCATGAAGCACGCCGAGACGACGACGGCACGGGTCCGTCTCTCCTCCTGCGGAGACCTGCTCGAGGTAACT
This sequence comes from uncultured Propionibacteriaceae bacterium, assembly GCA_902805915.1. Lineage (GTDB taxonomy): Bacteria > Actinomycetota > Actinomycetes > Propionibacteriales > Propionibacteriaceae > Microlunatus. The sequence continues at coordinate 18,999 of CADCUO010000130.1, forward strand.
GTCAGTGACTCCGGCCGGGGGTTCCCACCACGAGTCCGAACATCGGCGTAGTTGTGCTGTCCCAGCACGCCGACGAAAGCTACGTGCTGGAACTGCTGAAACACGGTGCCAGTGGCCTCGGCTACCTCCTCAAGGAACGAGTCGGCGACCGCGACAAACAGTGCACGCACTCTTCGAGACGCACCGCGGCGGCTCGGTCATCGACCCCATCCTGGTCAACGCTCTCGTCCGCCGACGTCAACTCGACGAACACTCCGCCCCTGGCCGACCTCACCGCACGTGAACTGGACGTCCTCCAGGAGATGGCCCAAGGCCGGTCCAACGCAGCCATCGCCGAAAGGCTCTACCTATCCGAGTCATCGATCGAGAAGCATGTAAGCATGATCTTCAGCAAACTCGGTCTGACCGATGAGCCCCACTCTCACCGCAGAGTGGCCGCAGTCGTGGCCTACCTGAACGCCGCAAGAAGTTGACGCCATCACGGCTTGATCTCGACAAGCCGGCGCAGCGGCAGGTCGGCGACAGGAAGTCTCCCCCGGTAGGTCTTCGCTCGGGGTGGGCCATCAGGTAGCCGGCGGACCACTCGCGTCATCCCCCGCGGATTTGGTGCACGAACCGGTCGGTCGTGAGCCGTTTGTGGAAGACTCTCAGACCTCCAGCCGGTTCAACGAGCGAGTCAGGGGCCCTCTCTTGTGACCACCATAGACGCGGCGCGGCAGCCGGTCGTGACCTCGAAGCGGCTCCTCGTCGCCGGGTGGGCGTTGCACGCCTATACCGCGAGCGGAACGGTGCTGGCCCTGCTGGCCGTGACGGCTGCCATCAATGGGAGCGCCGTCCGGGCGCTGTGGATCCTGCTGATCGCGCTCGTCATCGACGGCACCGACGGCATGCTGGCACGCCGGCTGCGGGTCAAGGAGACCATCCCTGGATTCGACGGGGCCAGACTCGATGACATCGTCGACTACATCACCTACGCCTTCGCGCCCATGGTGCTGCTGTGGTCCGGCGGCTACCTCCCGGCGGGACCGTGGGGGTCAGTAGTGGCGGCGATTCCGCTGCTCGCCTCGAGCTATCAGTTCTGCCGGACCGACGCCAAGACCGATGACCACTTCTTCCTCGGGTTTCCCAGCTACTGGAACGTGGTCGCGTTCTACGTCGTCGTCCTTGAGCTGTCACCCGTGGTCACCACTACGGTGCTGCTCGGCTGTGCGGTCCTGGTCTTCGTGCCGGTGAAGTATCTTTATCCCTCGCGCACGAAAGTCTTCCGCCCCCTCAACCTGGTATTGGCCGCCTCCTGGCTGGTCCTCTACGCGGTCATCCTGGCCGGCGTGCCCGACCCGAGCATCATCGCGGTCAGCTTGTCACTCGCCTACCTAGCCTATTACCTGCTGGCCAGCGTCTACCTGACCGCGACCACGCGTCGTTCCCATGCATCCCGACCCGCCACCCCGGCGGCCGGTCCAGGTGGTGGCCACCTGTGAGGGTGCGGTGCCGAGTCGTTGGCGATGGTGGAGCAGGATGTACGAGGCCTGCACGCAAAGCGGTTCCCAAGAACCGGAAGGCCCTAGGCGGCCTCACATTGGGGTGTGCACTGCCCGAGCGTGGGCTCGATGCCGATTCGCTTAACTCGGTCCTATGGCAAGTGTCGTCGGCTAACCCAGGTCAAGCTGGGCCAGTTCCCCGCGGGAGGTGACGCCCGCCTTGGCGAAGACGTTGCGCAGGTGGAAGGCGACCGTGCGGGGCGAGATCCAGCACTGGGCGGCGACTTCCTGGTTGGACAGGCCCGAAGTCACCAGCTGGGCGATCTGCAGTTCCGTTGGGGTGAGCTTGACCAGCGTGGACGGGTCGCGCTTGCGTGCGGTCTCTCCCGACGCACGCAGCTCCTGGTTGGCTCGTGCGGCCAGGTTGGCGGCGCGCATATCCTGGAAGGTCTCGAGCGCGTCGCGCAGGTGCTGGCGGGCGTCCACCCTGCGTTGGTTTCGCCGCAGCCACTCCCCGTAGGCCAGCTGGGTGCGGGCTGCGTCCATCGGACGACCGGCCCGATCGTGGTATCCCAACGACTCTTGGAACATGGCCTCAGCGCCACCCTGACCGGCCGTCAGGGCACGTCCGTAGGCTACCGTGGCGAGCGCCCACGGCCTTCGGGTGGCGCCTGCGAATCCTGCCAGCTCCTCGATCCAAGCTCTGGCGGCCTCCCGGTCCCCGGCGCGCACAGCGGCCTTGATCCGCTCTGGGGCCGCCACCCGCGCCAGCACGGGCAACCGGAACCGGGGGCCAGGTGGTGCAAGGCCCCGACGCTGTCCCCGGAACCGGCTGCACAAAGTCCCTTGGCCCAGCGGGTGAGGTCGTGGACGGGATCGGTCAGGATTCCCAAGGGATGCTTGGCGACCAGCTCTTCGAGCCGGCTGAGTCGGTGGTCGTAGTCGTCTCTGTCCTGTAAGGCCGCGAGCAGCGCCAGCCAGGCATTGGGTGTGGCGGTCATCGCCGGCTGGCCGATGCTTGAGCCGAGGGCGAGGGCCTCCTCGGCGCTGTTGCGTACGGCGACGAGGTCGCCGGCCAGGTAGTAGCCGAAGCACAGTCTCTGGAGGCAGTAGACGATGGCCGTTACGGCACCGGCCTCGCGTGCCCGCGAGAGGGCGTAGCCGTAGAACTGCTGCTGCGCCTGGTCGGCGCCCAGCTGGAGGGCCGCATTCGCGAGGTTCCACAACACGTCCCGGTCGTCGACCCCCTCCCGGACGTCCAGCGCGAGATCGAGGGCCTCCGCCGCGGCGGCCCAATCGCCCTGGGCCACCTTGGTCATCGCGACGAGCATGTGTCGGAGGCACCGTGTCCGCGGAGGGTCGCCTTCCTCGGGAGTCACCAGGGCCGAAGGTACGCATGACCGCGGCGGCGACGCCGATGTCCAGGGCCCTGGCCGGGTGGAACGGGTACACCTCCTCGGCGGCTCCACGAAGATCCGGTGCGCCTCCGCAGCCGACCCGAGGTTGACCTCGATGTGTCCACGCAGGCGCGCGATGTCGCTGAGCAGCAACGGGTCGCTGGCCTCGTCGCGCGCTGCCGAGAGCAACGCCTGCGCCTGGCCAGCCCGACCGCACGCCCAGGGGCTGCGCGCTGCGGCGAACGTGAGCTCAGCACGTCTGGCCTGGTCGTCGCAGAGCGCCGCGGCTCGTTCGTACGCCACTAGTGCGGCGACGTACCCGCCGCGTCGCTGTGCCCCGGTTCCCCACCCGCTCCAGGGCGTCGACCACCTCCTGGTCGGGCGTGGCTGCCACACTAACGCGGTGACGGTGCTTCGGCGCGGGCGAGCGCTCCGTGCCGGCGAGGTGGTCGACTTGTATGCCGACGGGGACCGCTGGACTACTGACCCGGTGCGCGGCGCCGAGCTCGTGGCCGAGGGGGGCTGGTACCGGGCCTGGTGGATGCGCACACCCACCCCGGTGCGGCCGAACGTGGCGACCCGCTGGATGAGGAGCTGCTAAAGGCCGACCTTGCCGAGCACCTCGCCGCCGGCATAACGATGATCCGCGCGCCCGGGTTGGCGGGCGACCCTCCGCCGTGGTTCGGGCATGCCTTGGGTTCGCCGCGGGCGGTCCACGCCGGCCGGTGGATCGCCCAGCACGGACAGTTCATCGACGGTTGGGCCCGAAGAGCTGACCACGCCGACCTGCCGGGCGTCGCCGCCGAGCAGGCGCAGCGGAGCGGGTGGGCCAAGCTGATCGCGGACTGGGGCGTGGACGACGCGGCATTACCGGTCGACGTGCTGCGCGCCGCCGTCGCTGCGGTGCACGGTGTTGGTGGCCGGGTGGCGGTGCACTCCCAACAGGCCGACGGGGGCACGGCGGCGGTCGAGGCAGGCGTGGACTCCATTGAGCACGGGATGTGCCTAGACCCCGACTTGCTTCCGCGGATGGCGGCGCAGGGAACGGCGCTTACGCCCACGCTGTCGGTGATCGCCGGTTCTTTGGACGACATGCGACAAAGCGCGGACAGCGTAGGCGGTGGTACGTCGAGGGCGCCGAGAAGCATGGGGCGCTGAGCGCGGCGGCCGCCGAAGCCGGTGTCACCCTCCTCGCCGGCACCGACTCCCGACCCCATGGCCGGGTCGCAGTCGAGGTCCGGGCACTCGCAGCGGCCGGGGTGAGCCCGCACGATGCCTTGGGCGCCGCATCCTGGACAGCGCGGCACTACCTGGGCCTGCCCGACTTGAATCCGGCGGCCCTGCGGAGGCCGTCGTCTACCCACGCCGACCCGCGAACCAATCTCGACCAGCTAGACACCCCACACGCGGTCATCCTGCGCGGCGCGTTGCAGTTCCGCCGCTGACACAGCCACCCTGCTCATGCCACAAAGCGGAACGGCTAAACGGCATACGCCGAAGCTTCTCAC
>CADCUO010000131.1 GCA_902805915.1 uncultured Propionibacteriaceae bacterium
GCTTGGGTCCTGGGGACCGGTGCCCGACGCCTGGATTCTGACCGGCTCGATCCTGGCGACGTACGGCATGGCGCGCGGCTGGGTCGAGTTCTGGCTGATCTGGATCGCAGTCGACATCGTCGGCGTCCCGCTGCTGCTCAGCGCCGGCCTCTACCCGACGTCGATCATGTACATCATCTACGGCGCCTTCTGCGTAGTCGGATTCGTCTCCTGGTGGCGAATCGAGAAGCGTGAGCGCGCGACTGCACCCGGGCCGGAAGCGGAGGACGAGGTCATGGTCAAGCCACTCGGCTGACGGAGCGAGCACCGGCCGCTGCGGCGAGCAGGGTTAGGGTTGGGCCGTGAGCAAATCTTTCGACGCCTTGTTCGCTGAGCTCAGCGAGAAGGCGGTACGGCGCGAAGCCGGGTCATCCACCGTGGCCCGGCTCGACGCTGGCGTGCACGAGATCGGCAAGAAGGTAGTCGAAGAGGCGGCCGAGGTCTGGATGGCGGCGGAATATCAGACGAAGACCGAAGCAGCCGAGGAGATCAGCCATCTGCTGTACCACGTGCAGGTGATGATGCTCGCTCTTGATCTTGACCTCGAATACGTCTACGCCCACCTGTGAGTGAGCCACCTAGGATGTCGGCCGTGAACTCGTCTCGTCCACTGCTCAAAGTGGCTGTCCCGAACAAGGGCTCGCTGTCCGACAGCGCCGTCCAGATGCTGCGGGAAGCCGGCTACGCCCAGCGCACCGACCCCAAGGAACTGGTGCTGCTGGACGAGGCCAACGGGGTCGAGTTCTTCTACCTCCGGCCCCGCGATATCGCCGTCTACGTGGGGGAGGGCACGCTCGACATCGGGATCACCGGCCGGGACATGCTGCTTGACTCCGGTGCCCGGGCTGTCGAGGTGGTCCCGCTGGGCTTTGGTCGCAGCAGGTTCCGGTTCGCGGCCCCGGTCGGCAACGATATGACGGTGGAGAAGTTGCACGGCCTGCGGCTGGCTACCTCCTACCCCGGCCTGGTCGAGAGCTATCTTGCCAGCCACGGCGTGCGCAGCCGGCTGATCAGGCTGGACGGTGCAGTGGAGACCGCCATCCGGCTGGGAGTCGCCGACGTGATCGCCGACGTGGTCGAGACGGGAACCACCTTGCGACAGGCCGGCCTGGAGCTCTTCGGAGAACCCATCCTGCAGAGCGAGGCCATCCTGATCCGCCGGGCCGAGGTGGAGCCGCCGCTCGGTATCGACCTGCTGGAACGCCGCCTGAATGGCGTCCTGTTGGCACGCAACTACGTGATGATGGACTACGACGTCTCCGACTCCGCGGTTGAGAAGGCCTGTGCCATTACGCCGGGGCTGGAGTCGCCGACGGTGTCGCCGCTGGCTAGGCCCGGCTGGCATGCCGTCCGCGCTATGGTGCCTCGCACGGAGGCCCAGCAGATCATGGACGACCTCTGGGAGCTTGGAGCGCGCGCAATCCTGGTCACCGACATAGCCGCCTGCCGGCTCTGATGGTCGAAGGGGTCGAAGGCTCAGGCAGTGACGTGGTGGTGTTTCGCCCCCACCGGCTGAAGATAGTCGGTATCGCATTCGCGGTCGCGATGTGCGCTCTGTCGGCCTATGGCTGGCTCGCGCTGCCCGCCGACCAGCGTGCTCTCTTCAGCTGGTCTCAGCGGCTGACCCTGCTCGGCTTTCTTGGGGTCATCGTGTTCGTCCTGCTGGCCATGGCCAGCAGCTATGTTCAGGCTGACTCCGACGGGATCCGACTGCGTAACGGGCTGCGTCGCCACCAGGTCGATTGGGACCGAGTCCACAAGATTGTGCTGAGACCGGGCGACCCATGGGCTTTCATGCTGCTCAAACCGGTGGACGGTACGCCGTTCGAAGTCGACATCGATGCGGAGAAGCGGCAGCTGTTCGGTATCCAGAGCAACGACGGCGAGCGGGCCAGGCAGGCGATCCAGGAACTGCAGCGGCGGCACCGGCTGGCCCGCGTCACCTAGGGTTCTGCTGACCTTCGGTCATTCGATCCCACGAGACTTCAGCAAAGCTTCGATCTCGGCCATGTCGTCGTCAACCGGCTGGGCCGGCTTCTTGGCCTGTTGTGCGGGGACAGCGCTTTGCGCAGCTGCCGGCCGTCGCCCACCGGAGACTGCGGGCGGGGTAGCGGCGGCCGCCTTCGTCGCCTTACGGGGGGACCGGCGCGCCACCACTCCACCGACGACCCAGAGCACCAGCGCCAGGCCGAGCAGACCGAGTCCGATCCAGATCACCGAGGAGAACGCAGTCGCACCGACCCAGTTGAGCACGGCGCCGACCCCATCCCACAGCAGGCGGAGCAGTCCGCTCAGGTAGAGGCCTACCGGCGCCAGGGTCAAACCGACCCCCTGGACGACTCGGCCACGGCGCCCCCGACGCAGTGAGATCGCGGTGTAGAGCACGCCGAGCAATGCGAGCACGACGCACAACGGCAACATCCAGGTATCCGGGGCAGGCATGTCACCAACAGTGCCACAGAAATCCGTGTTGTCAGATGGGGGCAAGCCCGCACCGCACCCGGATCCTCGGCCCGGAGACGCACCAGGCGCCCGACCGGTCCAGGAATCAGCCCCTCGTGATTGCCGGCTGGCGTCAACGACGGCGTGTCGCGGGTCGGTCCGGCGATGAGCGTCCGATTCCTGGAGACTGCTCGCAATTCAGCGCCGATCGGGTTCAGTACGGTTGACCGCGTGGACACCGAACGCATCCTCGCCGACTCAGCCTTCCCGAACGACGACGGTGCAGCCACGGATTCCACTCGGTCTGCGCTGGCGTCCGCCTTCGGCAGCAGCGAGCCGGGCGACTACCTGCGTGCCGTGGCTGCGCTGTGTGCGGACCGGGTGCTGGTGCCGGTAGTCGCCACCGCGACCCGCCTCGGAGCAACCGTGGGTGGACTGGCCTCAGACAAGGAGGCTGAGATGTCTGTCGTGTTGCTACAGGCGCCGGACGGACGCCGCGCGATGCTGGCTTTCACCGGAATGGACGCGCTGCAGGCGTGGGATGCCACCGCCCGGCCAGTACCCGTCACGATCGACATCGCGGCGCAGTCAGCGCGAGCTGACGGGGCGATGGCGGTGCTCGTGGACTACGCCGGACCGCACCCGCTGGTGATCGAGGGGGACATCCTGGCCGAGCTCGCGGCTGGGCACCGGCTGACCGAACTGCCCGGCAACCAGTTCGGCTGGGCGGTGCCCCAGCAGCCAGCGGACCAGGAATAGCGCCCCACCCACCAGGTGTTGACCAGGTGTCGGACAAGCAAGATGGCCTCCCGAGTTCATCGGTGGTAATCTCGTCCCCGACCGATTCAGTGGCAGCACTGGGTCCGCAAGCGGAGACCTGATCTCCCACCCGCACGACGAGCAGCAGAGTCGTCGGGTCGGTCTACGAGACGGCGCGGCGCGCCGCCATTCGTGGTGTCAGGGTCTTCGCGTACGCGGAGGCCCTTTTGTTGTCGTTGGACGATCATTCCACGACAATTTGGAGGACATATCAGCACCGAACCGCGGATCAACGATCGCATTCGTGTCTCCGAGGTCCGTCTCGTCGGACCGGCCGGAGAGCAGGTCGGGATCGTACGCATCGATGACGCGCTGCGCCTGGCGCGTGAGTCGGAACTTGACCTGGTAGAGGTGGCGCCAATGGCGCGGCCGCCGGTGGCCAAGCTCATGGACTACGGCAAGTTCAAGTACGAGAACGCGCAGAAGGCCCGCGAGAGTCGTCGAAACCAGACGAACACCGTGATCAAGGAGATGAAGCTTCGTCCGAAGATCGACAGCCACGACTACGAGACGAAGAAGGGCCACGTAGTCCGGTTCCTCAGGGCTGGCGACAAGGTGAAGATCACGATCATGTTCCGTGGCCGGGAGCAGTCGCGACCTGAGCTGGGCTACAACCTGTTGAAGAAGCTGGCCGCTGACGTAGAGGAGTTCGGCTTCGTCGAGTCGTCTCCCAAGCAGGACGGTCGGAACATGTTGATGGTGCTCGGCCCGCACAAGAAGAAGACCGAGGCTCGCGCCGAGATCCGAGCGGAGCGGGACCGCAAAGCAGCGGAGCGCCATGCCGATGCCGAGTCGGAACGAAGCGAGCAGGCGGACCACCGTACGCAGCACGCTGAGCAGCCGGTGGTCAAGAAGAAGCGTGGACCCGCCGACAACCTCGACCCTGATGTTGACCTGAGCTAGACCCACAGTTTCACCCCGCCCGGAGCAAGTCCCCGGGTCGGGACCGCAGAGATGGAATGGAGCGGCACACAATGCCGAAGATGAAGACGCACTCCGGTGCAAAGAAGCGGTTCAAGCTCACCGGATCGGGCAAGGTGATGCACCGTCAGGCAGGCAAGATGCACCTCAACGAGCACAAGCCGAGCTCGCGCACCCGTCGCCTCAACGGCGATGTCGTGCTGGTCAAGGGCGACGCCGCCAAGGCCAAGAAGATGCTCGGTAAGTACGGCAAGTAAAGAGCCCCTGCCTTCCGGCGGCTGAGCGCCGCTCCATTCTGAACAGCAAGGAGTATCACCATGGCACGCGTCAAGCGTTCTGTGAACGGCCAGAAGAAGCGCCGTCAAGTCCTCGAGCAGGCGTCCGGCTACCGCGGACAGCGCTCACGGTTGTACCGCAAGGCCAAAGAGCAGGTTACCCACTCGCTGGTCTACGCCTACCGTGACCGCCGCGCCCGCAAGGGTGACTTCCGCAAGCTCTGGATTCAGCGGATCAACGCGGCAGCCCGGGCTGAGGGCATGACTTACAACCGGTTCATCTCCGGCCTCAAGGCCGCCGGTGTTGAGGTTGACCGCAAGATTCTCGCTGAGCTTGCCGTCACCGACCAGGCGGCGTTCAACGTCCTGGTCGGTATCGCCAAGGAAAACCAAGCAGCAGCTGACTCCGCCACCGCTGCCTGACGGCAGCGGCGTGGACGACGCTCCAGGCCACCAGCCGACCCGACTGGTTCCTGCATCGCGGAACCTGGTCAGATCGGCTCGTCAGCTGCTCCGGCGCAAAGAGCGCATGCTAGCCGCGGAGTTCCTGGCCGAGGGTCCGCAGGCAGTACGTGAGGCGTTGAACTGTTCTGGGGTGGTGAGCGACCTGTTGGTCTCCGACGCTGGCCA
>CADCUO010000132.1 GCA_902805915.1 uncultured Propionibacteriaceae bacterium
GAGCCCAGCTGAGCACTGCAGCGACATCCGTCGCGCCTAGGAGATTAGCTAGTGCCCCGCCAGGCGAGCGGGACCGGCACCGCAGCTTCAGGGTCCGGCCGGGACGAGATCTGCACCCGATAAGTCGGCGCACGGTCCTCCCATTCGATGTCGAACGGATCCACCTCGCGGGTCTTCATGCGGGCCACTGTGACACACGCTCCGCCCTGTCCACCTCGAGCGAACCGGTCGATTGGTGCACCAGCTAGCAGCCGCGATGCTCCGCGGCCGCTTGAATGACCGGAGGTCGTCCGTAGCGCCGCCAATCGCCCCGGTGGCTGAACCTACGGTGGTGGTGGACGTCCCCATGTGGGTCGGGGTTCGGCACGCTGCCCACAGTTGAGCAGTTCGCCGGCGCCTGCCATCAACGGATCAGGGGGCGACGCCGAACCGGGAGACGCAGTGCCAGAGCTTCTTGAGTCGCTGCTCGGGATACCGACCGGTATTTGCCGCATCGCCGATCACTCGGGCGTTGATCACAGTGTCCTGAGCGACCTCGAACCCAAGATCAACAGTGTCACGGCCGCGGTAGTCCGGAAGCTCCGCCAGCTCGTTGGTGGAGAGGCTGAATCCGCTATGCCACTCGAGGCGACAAGGCAGCTGGCCAGCAACCCGCTCAATGGCGGTCCCTCGGTAGCACGGGTCGAGTACCAGTGCCTCGACGTCATGCTCGAGATCCACTGACCCATGCACCTGGGCCTCCACATAGTCGTCGAGCAGGTCTACCTCCGCCGCAAAGGCATTGGCTATCAAGGCCATGCGCTGTTCCACCCCGAAGTCGACCGGCTCAGCTGCGCTGTCGGGAAAGCAAAAGGTGCAGCGTCGCAGCACTGCTCGGTTGAGCCGGAGGTAGGCAGATCCGAATCGAGGTGAACCCCCGGTGTCACGTTACCGATAGTTCAAGGCTCCGTACTTCGGGCGGTCGCGCGGGTCGGCGGTGTCATAGGCCGCACCGAAGATGCGGCTCTCCCATCGCCAACGATCACCCCCTGGTTGCGCGGTAAGACCCCCACTGCTGGTACCTGTCTCGAACTGCGACCGGAAGCAACCCTCGCGGCCGATCAGCTCCAGGGCGGGTACGCCTGCCGTTCGTCGGTCAGGATGGAAGTTGATGGTCACGCGCAGGGCTGCATCCAGCGACGGACCCCTGGACCTCGCCGCAACGTAGCCCAGAGCCCGTTCCTGGGCCTCAGTCAGGCTCGACGGCACTGGCAAAGAATGGCACAGTCCTTGCCCTGCCGCCGGCCTATTTTCCGTGAACCACCAGCGCCTCGCTCTGGCGGTCGACAGCAGCCCTCGTCACCCAGATGCCTATCTAGGGCTCCGGAGAGCACGGGCGCATGAGCCGGGGTCTGGTAAAGTTTGCCGCCGCACACGGCTCACAGGTAAGACTCTGAGCCGTGGAATCGTCGTTGAGCTCGGGGTTTACAGGAGATCGCTCCACATGCCCCGACCGATGTCGCTGCGCGCTGGCCACACCGTACGCCGCCTTTGTTCTTTGCTGGTGCTGACGTTGGTGGTGATGGGGCTGACCGCTTCGCCAGCTCAGGCGGCGACCACGAAATCCACCACTACGAGAACGACCACCCGATCGTGCGTGGATGGTGGCGGGATCACCTGGCACACCAAGGTGGTGTGGGGCATAACCTACAAGTTAGGCAGCGTGACGAAGGTCTCCGTCCCGCATGCCGGCTGGACATCGACACTCGGTTCCATCGCGACCGACTCGAGTGTGAAGACCTACGACGGCTCCGGTCGGCTGGCAGCGACACTGCTGAAGACGGCGACAGTGGACTACCAGCAAGGATCGGTCTCCGACGCGCGTAACGCGTTCGACCCGCGTTCAGGTGGTGCCCGGATCGTCATCAAGGTCGGTCGGGATGCCGATGGCTTCGCTGACTGCACCGTCACCCACCCCGAGTCAGCGACGGCTGCTCCCGTTGTCGCAACGGTGGGGGACATGGTGTGCCCGCCCGGCTTCGTAGTGACCACCTCCACCTGCCGGCACAAGGCCGTGTCAAACTCCATTCTCGCCGCAAACCCCGCCGCGTTCTTGACGCTGGGGGACAACCAGTACGGCGAGGGGACGCCGGCACAGTTTCGCGGTGCCTACGAGCCGAGCTACGGCCGATTCCGGGGGATCACCAGCCCCACGGTGGGTAACCATGAGTACCGCACCCCTGGGGCGGCGGGCTACTTCGGCTACTTCGGCACCGCTGCGGGCGATCCCTTGAAAGGCTATTACGCCCAAGACATCGGGTCGTGGCGCGTCATCGCGCTCAACTCCGAAGTCGACATCACTGCTACCGGTGCACAGCTGGCGTGGCTGAAGAACGATCTTGCTGCCCACAAGAACGTGTGCACCTTGGTATTCATGCACAAGGCCCGGTTCTCCTCCGGTAGTCATGGGAACTACACCTCCATGAGGCCGATCTTCGACGCCCTTGTTGCTGCCAGGGTGGAGCTCCTGCTGTCCGGCCACGACCACAACTACGAACGCTTCATCCCACAGACCGGATCCGGCAGCCGCAGCAGCCTAGGAGTGACCCAGGTAGTCGTCGGAACAGGCGGCAAGAGCCTCAACGGATGGACCACGGCAACGAAGAACTCGGTCGTGCGATCCCAGGCTGGCCACGGCTGGCTGAAGCTGACCCTCAACCCCACCTCGGCAGAGCTTCGATACGTAGGTCTCAGCGACAACCCCTTCGCCGACTACAAGAACATCGCCTGCCGCTAGCCGGTTCAGCGGCGAGGGTTGGGGCGATGGCTCTTGAACGTCGCCTGATATCGTGACAGACGCTGGTAGGAACGCTTGCAGGTATGGTGTGCCGCTGCGTAATGGGGTTGCCAAAAGCGACGCTCTTCCGCACTCGTGCCCTTCGGTCGCTCAGGAAATGAGCCGGGGCGTGCGCACAACGCTGGAAGTTGGAGTTTGTGGCCTGAAGGGCCCGATTGGTGGGCGGAGTTCCATCCGCTACTACAGGTTGGAGGGCGTTGACTATGAGCACGAATGAGGCGGCATGGGATACCGGGAGCACGGCTGCGGAGACGCTGGCTCCCGAGTCCGGTTTGATCGCCCAGCTGGACTCTGGCGACTTCGGTAAGTCGTTGACCTCGGCCATACGGCGCGCGGCCCAAAATCCCGGGGCGGTGGCTGCGGCGAACCTGCGGTTCGCCGGTCGAATGGCAAGGATTGGAGTCTCGACGGCGGGGCGCTGGTTGGGAGCCCAAGGTGAGCCGCCGGTGCCGGTCGAGAAGGACCGACGGTTCGCGGACCCGGCGTGGGAGGACCATCCTGGCTACTTCGCGCTCCGTCAGTGCTACCTCGCCGCCCAGGGGCTGGCCGACGACCTCCTTGAGGCCGGTCGGGGTGAGGACGCTGATCAGCTGGCGGACCGCAAGGCTGAGATGATCACCAGATTCCTATTCGATGCGCTTGCGCCGACGAACTTCCTGCTGACCAACCCCGCGGCCCTCAAGCGGGCGTTCGAGACGGCTGGAGGAAGCCTCGTCTCTGGTGGCCGGCACTTCGTCGATGACCTTCTGCACAACGGGGGACGACCCAAGCAGGTCGATACTCGACCGTTCCACCTGGGCGAGAACATGGCAGCGACGCCTGGACGCGTCGTCTTCCGCAACGACCTGATGGAGCTGATCCAGTACGCGCCACAGTCCGACCAGGTGCACGAGGTACCACTACTCGCTAGCCCGCCCTGGATCAACAAGTACTACGTGATGGACCTTGCCCCTGGCCGGAGCTTCATCGAGTGGGCGGTACAGCATCAGCGCACAGTGTTCGCCATCAGCTATCGCAACCCGGACGCCACGATGAGCGGCGTGACGTTGGATGACTACCTGATCCAGGGCCCGCAGAAGGCGCTCGATGTCATCGCTGACATCACCGGCGCCGAGAAGGTCGACATCGTCGGGTTGTGCCTCGGTGGCGCCCTGACCGCTATGACGGCGGCATATCTCACCCACACCGGCGACAGCCGGATCGGGTCGATCACACTGCTGAACACCCTGCTCGACTACAGCAACCCAGGCGCACTCGGCATGTTCACCGACGAAAAGACAGTTGCCGGGCTTGAGAAGCAGATGGCCGCCAAGGGCTTCCTCGAGGGCTCGAACATGGCCACCACGTTCGACCTGCTGCGGGCCAATGACCTCATCTTCAACTACGTGGTGTCGAACTGGCTGATGGGGCAGGAGCCGCCTGCATTCGACATCTTGGCCTGGAACGTCGACAGCACCCGGATGCCAGCCGCCATGCACTCGTTCTACCTGCGGTCGCTCTATCTCAAGAACCAGCTAGCGACCGGCGAACTCGAGATCGCCGGGCAGCGACTCTCGCTGTCCGATGTGAAGAGCGACACCTACCTGGTCGGAGCCATCAACGACCACATCGTGCCCTGGCAGGCCTCCTACAAAGCAACACAGCTGCTGCCAGGGGATGCCCGGTACGTCTTGACCAGCGGCGGTCACATCGCTGGGATCGTCAACCCCCCCAGCCCCAAAGCCTGGTACGAGGTGGCTGACGACAACCCGGAGGATGCGATGGCGTGGCGGAAGGCAGCCACCCGGAAGAGCGGCTCCTGGTGGGAGGACTGGGCCCGCTGGGGCGGCGAACGGGCTGGGCGCCTCGGGGCACCTCCACCGCTGGGTAGCCGCCGCTATCCCGCGGTCGGGGACGCCCCAGGCAACTACATCCACGGCTGAGGGCTACATCCATGGCTGACGGACGGGGCTGAACGCACCGCCTTTGGGCCGTGCCGCCAGTTCCGCCGGCTGAACTGGCCCAAACGCCAGAACGGCAACGAGCCAAGACGCTAGAACGGCAACGAGCCGGGGAGCACAGTTCTGCTCCCCGGCTCGTTGCCGTTCTGCTGAGTGACCTCGCGGCTGCGTGGGCCTTACTTCTGGTCGTCCTCGATGAGACGCTCACGAAGCTCGTTGACGTTGCCCGTCTTGGGCAGGTCGCGCCGCCCCAGCTCCTCCTGCAGAGCGTCCTTGGACAGTGACTCGTACTTCTTGGCGGCCTCGTCCCGGGCAGCCTGCTCCTGTGCCTGCGCCTGCTCCCGGGCAGCCCGCTCGGCCGCCTCGGCCTGCTCGCGGGCGGCCTGGCCGAAGGACTTCGCCTGCTCCCGTACGGCGGTGTTGGCTGCCTCAGCCTGCTCGCGTACGGCGGTGCTGGCGGACTCGACCTGCTCGCGAATCGCCGTACCGACCGACTCAGCCTGCGAGCGGACTGTCTCGCTGGTGGAGACAGCGGCGTTGACGAGCTGCTTGGCGATCTGACGCTGCGCCTCGATGGTCTGCTTCCAGAAGTCGAAGACCTGGTCGATCGCGGCGGAGGGGTCCGTGGTGCCGAATGACTTAGCGGACTGACCGAACACGTTCTGCAGGTTCTCGGTCAGGGACTCAACCACGTCGGTCCACGCTTCCTGGCTCTGGCGAATGGTGTTGGTGTACTGGTCCTGGGTGGTCATGTGTGTCTCCTCTAGTCGGTTTGAACTGACCTGTGATTGAAATAGTACGCACTTGCTGTGCGATGTCAAGCAGAAAGGGTGGTCAGACGCTTGACCATCCCACTGGATGGTGAGAGGATGGCTACAGGACGATGAACGCGAGGAGGCGAATATGGCTGAACTGGACAAGAGCGAGAAGATCACGATCAACATCGGGCTGGTGGATCTCGGTCAGATCGACCTCCTGGTGGACGAGGGCTTCTACGCGAACCGTACGGACTTCATCCGGACAGCGATTCGCCGCCAGCTGGAGACCAGGTCAAGCTCGGTGAACGACACCGTGTCGCGGCGCGCGCTCACACTTGGCACCCAGCACTACAGTCGCCGCGAGCTCGAGGAGCTCCAAGCCGCGGGTCGCACGGTCGAGCTGCATGTCCTGGGACTGGCGACCCTGGCCGACGACGTCTCACCGGAGCTCGCGCTGGCGACGATCAGCTCAGTTCAGGTTCTGGGCTCCTTCCGGGCACCGCGAGCCGTGAAGGAGGCTCTCGCATCCCGAACTCTTTGACCGAGCATCGACCAACCGTCGTCAGCGTCGAAACCGATCGTCGCCGAGCATCACAACAACGATGAAGAGGACACCACTGTGAGGAACAACATGGACGCCACCATGGCCGAGGCGCTACGACTCACCCGCGACGGGCGGCTGGCCGAGGCCACCGCTCTGCTCCGGGGAGGTGGCGGCGGACACGCTGCGTGCACGGGCGCGCAGCCGGTGCTCACGGCGACGGCTAAGCCCCTATTCACCGGAATGTCGCCGAACGCGCTGCCCACCGACGCCCAAGAGCTGCTCGGCAAGTTGCAGCCGCGTTTACGCGCAGCCCTGCCGGGGAACAACCGCCTGGTGCCCACCCCGTCAGCCGATCGCTCGGCGCCAGCAGCGACTGCGGCCGGAGGGGACCTCCAACACCTGACCTATACTGGAGCTGCCGGATCGCGCACGTACGCGCTGTACGTCCCCACCGGCTACACCGGCGAGCCGGTGCCGCTCATCTTGATGCTTCACGGTGGAACACAAGATGCGAAAGACTTCGCCGCCGGGACCCGCATGAACGAGCTGGCCGAGCAGCACACCTTTTTGGTCGCCTATCCAGAGCAGACGAATGCGGCGAACAGCGGCCGCTACTGGAACTGGTTTCGTCCCGGCGACCAGCACCGCGACACCGGCGAGCCGGCGATTCTCGCCGGCATCACCCGCCAGATCATCTCTGACCACGCAGTCGACGCGGCCCAGGTCTACGTCGCCGGCCTCTCCGCTGGCGGCGCGATGGCCGCTGTGATGGGAGCGACCTACCCGGACCTGTACGCAGCTGTAGGTGTGCACAGCGGGCTCGCCTACAAGTCCGCTCACGATGTTGCTTCGGCGTTCATGGCGATGCAGAACGGCGGCCGGCCCGGCCCGGCCTCGGAGCTGCCGCTGATCGTTTTCCACGGCGACCGCGACGGCACTGTCGCCCCTGTCAACGCCGAGATGCTGATCGCCGCCCGGGTGGGGCACGGCGGCGGCCGTGGTGAGGCGCCCCTGCGCGAAACGATCACCACGCATCAGGGGAAGAACGGGGGCCGCAGCTACAGCCGGACCGTGTATTCCAATTTCGACGGGCAGGTGGTCGCCGAGCAGTGGACCATCCAAGGTGCTGCCCACGCGTGGTCGGGCGGTAGCCCAGTAGGGTCCTACACCGACCAGCAGGGCCCAGACGCCTCAGCCGAGATGGTGAGGTTCTTCCTCGGACAGCGAGCCTCCGTCGCCGTGGGCTGACGGGCAGTGCTCTGGAGAGGACACGCAGTGCTCCGGCGAGGTAGAACGGGGACCGCTTAGGGAAGGAACGCCATGAATGCAGGTACGGGAGCCGTCGACCTCACCGGCCGGTCGGCGCTGGTTACCGGTGGTGCCAGCGGAATCGGGCTCGCCTGTGTTGAAGCCCTGGCTGCGGCCGGAGCTGAGGTGGTCGTGCTCGATCTGAACGGCGACGCGGCGGCGCGGGTAGCGGACTCGGTCGGGGGGACGTCCCTGCAGGCCGACCTGGGGGACCCCGCCTGCCTGGACGCGTTGGAGCTGAGGCAGGACATTCTGGTCAACAACGCAGGGTTCCAGCTGGTCAGTCCGGTGGCCGAGTTCCCACCGGAGGGGTTCACGACGATGCAGCGGGTGATGGTTGAAGCTCCGTTTCGCCTGATACGTGCCGCATTGCCCCGGATGTACGAGCGCGGCTACGGCCGAATCGTCAACATCTCCTCAGCCCACGGGCTGGTCGCCTCGCCGTACAAAGTTGGCTACGTGACCGCCAAGCATGGCTTGGAAGGCCTGTCCAAGGTGGTGGCACTGGAGGGAGGTCCCCACGGGGTGACGTCCAACTGCATAAACCCGGGCTACGTCCGCACCCCCTTGGTGGAAGGTCAGATAGCGGAGCAGGCGAAGGTCCGCGGCATCGCCGAAAGCGACGTCCTCGAGCAGGTCCTGCTGACTCGGAGTGCAGTCAAGCGCCTCGCTGAGCCAGCCGAGATCGCCCAGCTGGTCGTCTATCTGTGCTCAGCCCAGGCGTCCTATATCAACGGTGCATCGCTGCCGATCGACGGCGGGTGGACCGCCGGCTAGCGTCCGCCAGATCACGATGTGAATCTGGGAGAGACTCACGCCGCCTTGACGGGGTCGGTATCGTCATAGGCGTCTCACAGATATGCAGGAGGGTGACGTGGCAGCACGAAGCGAGGAGCGTACCGACGTCCTCGGTTCATTCATCCGCGCGCAGCGACAGCTGGCCAACCTTTCACTCCGCCAGCTGTCCGCGATGACGGAGGTGTCGAACCCATACTTGAGCCAGCTCGAGCGCGGGCTGCACCAGCCGTCAGTGCGGGTGCTCCGGTCGATCGCGGAAGCCCTGAACATCTCTGCTGAGACACTGCTCGAGCAGGCCGGCTTGCACAAGGAACCAACCGTGCCAAACGATGACGCTACCGAAGCCGTCCTGCGAGCAGACACGCGACTTACCGAAGCGCAGAAACGCGCCCTGCTCTCGGTTTATCGCAGCTACGTCGAGGCCAACGCCGAGGAACACAGCTAGTTGTGGCGTTAGGCTCGCGGCTCAGCGCATTCGGCGCGGGCCGGTGTCCAAGCGGGCGCTTGGCATGGCAACTCGGGCAGTTGCGCCCAGCACGCTGATCCCGCCCGGGGAGACCACTACCGGGTTGACCTCCAGCTCGGCCACCTCCGGCAGGTCGTCGGCGAGGCGCCCCAGTCGTAGCAGCAGGTGTTCCAGCGCACCGATGTCGACCGGCTCGCTCCCTCGGTAGCCGAACAGCAGCGGGGCTGCGCGCACGCCGCGTACCAGCTCGGCGGCGTCGGTGTCGGTGAGCGGCAGCACCCGAAAGGCCTGGTCGCCCAGGAGGTCGGTTGCCACCCCTCCCACTCCGAACGACATCAGGGCACCGAAGGAGGGGTCGTCGGCGGTCCGAACGGCGACCGGGACACCGACGGGGGCCATCGCCTGCACAGCCAGTCCGGCGTCGGAGCCGAGACGTCCCGTCATCACCTGGTACGCGACTCGCAGGTCGTGTTCTCCGGCGATGTCGAGGCGAACTGTGCCGAGCTCTGGGCGGTGGCGCAAGGACTCGGCGGTCGCTTTCAACGCGACCGGGTACCCGACCTGGGCTGCTGCTGACACTGCTTCGTCCACCGATATGACCAGCGGCGCGGCCCAGACCTGCACCCCGTAGGTCGCCAGCAGCTGGTTCACCTCAGCGGCACTCAGATAACCGCCCTCCGGCCTGGCGCCCAGGAAGTCGGATACCAGGGTTTTGCCGGCCTCCGGGTCGATGCCTGGCAGGTCGGGTACATCCCCCTCCGGCCGGCCGCGCCACTCGGCGTACGCGACGGCCCGGGACAGGGCCGCGACTGCGTCCTCCGGCGAGCGGAACGAGGCAACGCTGCCGAGCGGCAGGGTGGGGTCTCGACCGCTCAGAGCTGGATCAGCGGGAGACCCCTCCCGGCTCGGCAGGGGCGAGTGCTCGAAAGCCAGGAACGTGGTCACTACCGGCTTTGTGGCGTCAGCGGTCACCGCCGAGGCCACGGTGGTGACCGCCGATTCCGGGTCACGCAAGGGTGGGACGAAGACTGTCACGACCGCGTCCACGGCCGAGTCGGCCAGCACGGCTCCGAGCGCCCGCCCGAAGTCCTCCGGGCCCAACGTGCCGCTGAGCAGAAGGGGGTTGCTGACGATGGCGTCGCCCGTGATCGCACTCAGCGAGTCCGCCGTCGACGGTGATAGTGGCCCGACCTGGAGTCCGGCGCCGGCACAGGCATCGGTGGCAAGGCGGCCGAGAGCAACGGAGTTGCCGACGATCGCCACCCGCCGCCCGGCAGCCAGGGGTTGGGTGGTCAGCACCTGAGCCACGTCGAAGAGCTGAGCCAAGGTGTCGACGCGGATCACACCGGCCTGACGGAAGAGCGCATCGACGGCGCGCTCCGGATCCGCGGACTGTGAGAGCCTCGCGGCGACCGTACCGCCGCTCTTCACCGCAACAATGGGCTTGGTCCGCCCTAGACGGCGCGCCAGCCGGGCGAACTTGCGCGGGTTGCCGACGGACTCCAGATGAAGCAGCACCACGTCGGTGGCCGGGTCGTCCTCCCAGTACTGAAGCAGGTCGTTGCCGCTGACATCGGCGCGGTTACCGGCCGACACGAAGCTGGAAAGCCCCAACCCCCGCTGCCGCACCGACTCGAGGATGGCCGCGCCAAGAGCGCCGGACTGGGAGAAGAACCCTGCTCGTCCCCGCCGGGGGAGTGCCGGTGCCAGCGTCGCATTGAGCGACACCTCAGCCGCAGTGCTCATGATGCCCAAGCAATTCGGCCCGATCACCCGCATGCCGTTGGCGCGGGCAGTGGCGACCAGAGTCCGCTCTGCTGCTGCGCCAGCGGGTCCGGCGTCGCTGAACCCGTTGGACATGATGACGAGACCGCGCACGTGCTTGCGGGCACACTGGTCGATAACCTCGGCCACCGCCTGCGCCGGTACCGCAAGGACGGCCAGGTCGATGTCACCCGGTACGTCGTCGACGCTGGCATAGGCCCGTACGCTCGCCACGTGCTCCGCATGCGGGTTGACCGGATAGACGGGCCCCTGAAAGCCGGAGCGAAGCAGGTTCACCAGAACGGCGTGGCCGACGGTACGCGGCTGCCGGCTGGCCCCGATGACGGCCACCGAACGAGGCGAGAGCAGCCGGCCGATGGAGCGGGCCTCGGCCCGATGCTCGCGCGACTGCATGACGGCGATCGAGGCGGCCGTGGGTTCGATCGGGAAGACGAGATGAACGACGTCCTCCTCGTACGAGCTGATCGCCTTGTAACCGGCGTCGACGAAGATGCGGACCATCCGGGTGTTCTCGGTGAGCACGTCGGCTTCGAAACGCCGGATCCCGCGCTCCTCGGCTATCGCTGCCAGGTGCTCCAGCAGCACCGACCCAAGGCCGCGCCCCTGGTGCGCATCGTCCACCAGGAACGCCACCTCAGCGATGTCAGTGCCAGGCACCTTGTCGTAACGACCGACGGCCAGCAGTTCGGAGCCCAATAATGCGACGAGGGCGACCCTCTCGTCGTGGTCGACGTTGGTGAACCGTTCGACCTCGGCTTGTGAGAGGGTGGGCCGGGGCGCAAAGAAGCGGTAGCGGATCGACTCCTCCGACAGCCGGGCATAGAAGGCGACAAGCCGGTCCGCGTCTTGGGGTTGGATCGGCTGGAGGTGAACTGTCCCGCCGTCGGCCAGGACGACATCTGCCTCCCAGTGCGACGGGTATCCGGTCATCGGGGGTCGAAGGGGTCGAGCCCGTGCTCGGGAAACACCGCCCGCCGGGTCGCCGCGATGGCCCGGTCAAGTGGGTCGTCGGGGTCGCCCTCGCCGGCATCCCAGGGCTGGTAGGTGGGATCTGCGCCGTCGGTCAACAATTCCGGAGCCCGCTGCTGCATCCGGGACCGGACGATCTTCCGCCAGCTTTCCGGGGTGGCTGCCCCAGGATCCAGCGGGGCGCCTGTCATCTCGGCAAGCAGCTGCGTCCAGGATCGTGGTACGACGTCGACAACCGCATAGCCGCCTCCGCCGACCGCGACCCACCGGCCGTCGCACGCGTCGTGCGCCAACTCGTGCAGCGCCGCGTAGCAGGCCCGATGTCCGTCCACGGTCATCTCGAGCTGCGCCAAGGGATCCAGGCGATGGGTGTCGCAGCCAAGCTGGGTGATCAGGATCTCCGCCTCGAAGGCCCGTACCAGCGGCGGCACCACGGCGTGGAACGCGCGGAGCCAGCCAGCGTCGCCGGTATATGCGGGGAGCGCAACGTTGATCGCCGTACCTTCCGCCCCGCTCCCGCCCGCCTGTTCCGGAAATCCGGTACCCGGGAACGCTGTGTAACCACTCTCGTGCAGGCTGATGGTGAGGACCCGAGGATCGTCGTAGAAGGCCGTCTCCACTCCATCGCCGTGATGGGCGTCGACGTCGACGTACGCGATGCGCTTGACGCCGTCGGCCAGCAGCCAGGCGATGGCGACGGCTGGGTCGTTGTAGATGCAAAACCCTGCCGCCCTGGATGGCATTGCGTGGTGCAGCCCGCCCGCCAGGTTGACGGCATGGGCAGCCTCACCCCTGCGCACGGCCCGCGCAGCGTCCACCGTGCCACCGGTGACGAGCGCCGATGCGTCGTGCATCAGGTCGAAGACCGGATTGTCCTGAACGCCGAGCCCGTAGCGGGCCAGAATGTTGCCGAACTGCCGCAGCGGTGCTCCGCGGACCACATCGATATAGGCGGGGTCGTGGACTAGAGCCAAGATCTCATCCGAGGCTTGCTGGGGCGCGACAATCCGCAGACCGGGGCGCGACAGAACCCCCACCTCGCGAGCCAGCGCCATCGTCATCGCGAGCCGGCCCGGATGCATCGGATGGCTCCCACCGAGGTCGTACTTCAGCAGGCTCTCATCCCATACCAGGAGGACGGACTCGCTCACCCGCAACCGCGCCGTTGCTCAACGAGCGGCGAGCAAGCTCTGTAACGGGAGAAAACCGACGGTGCCGCCACCATCACAGATGGCGGCGGCACCAAGGCACTGGTCACATGTACAGCCCGCCATTGACGGCGTAGACCTGGCCGGTGATGTAGGACGACTCCGGGTCAGCCAAGAACTCGACCACCCGAGCGACCTCGCCAGGCTCACCCAACCGGCCAACCGGGATCCGCGCGATAACCTTCTCCATTGCCTCGGGCGGCACCGCGGCTGTCATGTCGGTGGTGATGAACCCGGGGGTGACCGAGTTGACCGTGATGCCCTTGCGAGCTGTCTCCTGGGCAAGGCTCATGGTCAACCCGAACATGCCCGACTTCGCCGCAGCATAGTTGGCCTGCCCGATGTTGCCCGAGGAGCCGATCACCGAGCTGATGTTGATGATGCGGCCATTGCCCCGGTCGAGCATGTGCTGGAGTAACGCCCGAGAAAGATAGAAGGCGCCCGAAAGGTTGACCTGCACCACCCGGTCCCAGTCCTCAGGGGTCATCCGCCGAACTGTCTTGTCGATGGTGATCCCGGCGTTGTTCACCAGGATGTCGATCTGACCATGCTTTTCCAGGACCTCGTTGACCACCCGCTCGCAGTCATCGTTGGACCCGATGTTTCCTTGGTGAATGCTCGCGCCCTGCTCCCCGAAGGTGTCCAGGAAGCGCTGGGCGGTGTCCTTGTCGCGGGAGTAACCGGCCGCCACCTTGACTCCACGGGCGGCCAGCCGCTCGCAGATCGCTAGCCCGATTCCCCGGACACCGCCGGTCACCAAGGCCACCTGTCCCTGCATATCTGCCATCTCGATCCTCTCTAAGGTTCCGTGGGATAGTTGCCGGCCGCTGTCAGGCGGGTACTCGGAGCAGGAGGGCGTCGCCCTGTCCACCACCACCGCAGAGGCCTGCGGCACCAAGCCCGCCACCGCGGCGCTTGAGCTCTTGGGCAAGGTGCAGAACGATCCTGGCGCCCGACATGCCCACCGGGTGGCCCATGGAGATCGCTCCACCATTGACATTGACGTTGTCCGCCGTGATACCCAGGTCGCGCATCGACTG
Organism: uncultured Propionibacteriaceae bacterium; assembly: GCA_902805915.1. GTDB lineage: Bacteria > Actinomycetota > Actinomycetes > Propionibacteriales > Propionibacteriaceae > Microlunatus. Next base: position 13,653 of record CADCUO010000132.1, read on the forward strand.
GATCGCGACAGAGGCGAACGCCTCATTGATCTCGTACAGGTCGACATCCTCCGGCGTCAGTCCCTCCCGCTTCAGCGCCTTCTTGATCGCGTTGGAGGGCTGGGACTGCAGAGACGGGTCAGGCCCGGCAACTACGCCATGGGCTCCGATCTCAGCCAGTATCGGTGCGCCGAGCTCCTCGGCCTTCGCCCGGCTAATCACCACGACCGCGGCGCCGCCGTCGGAGATCTGCGACGCTGAACCGGCCGTGACCGTGCCGTCCGGCCCGAAGGCTGGTCGCAGCTTGGCCAGCGTCTCTGCGGTGGTGTCGGAGCGGACCCCCTCATCGATCGAGACCACAATCGGGTCGCCGCGACGCTGAGGCACCTCGACGTTGACGACCTCGTCATCGAACAACCCGTTCTTCGCGGCCTCGGTGGCGCGCTGGTGCGATTGCGCGGAGTAGGCGTCCTGCTCCTCGCGGCTGATCCCCAGCTTGGCGTTGTACTTGTCGGTCGCGTCTCCCATGCCCGTCAGGTCAAAGGCGCAGAACAACGCGTCATGGGCGGTGGAGTCGAGGAGCTTGCCATCGCCGTACCGGTAGCC
>CADCUO010000133.1 GCA_902805915.1 uncultured Propionibacteriaceae bacterium
CCGTCCACGACGTCGGACACGAGGCCCATGGCGATGCCCGCGACGGGCGCCCGGAGGGGCACGCCGGCGTTGAGCAGCGACAGCGTCGAGGCGCAGACCGAGCCCATCGAGGTGGAACCGTTGGATCCCAGGGCCTCCGAGACCTGACGGATCGCATACGGGAACTCCTCGCGGGTCGGCAGCACCGGCACCAGGGCACGCTCGGCGAGTGCTCCATGGCCGATCTCGCGCCGCTTCGGTGAACCCACCCGACCGGTCTCACCGGTGGAGTAGGGCGGGAAGTTGTAGTTGTGCATGTAGCGCTTGGACTTCTCCGGCGCCAGGGTGTCGAGCTTCTGCTCCGCGGTCAGCATGTTGAGCGTGGTGACCCCGAGGATCTGGGTCTCGCCGCGCTCGAACAGGGCCGAGCCGTGCACCCGGGGGATGACGCCGACCTCGGCGGACAAGGTACGGATGTCAGCCAGCCCCCGACCGTCGATGCGGACCTTCTCCTTGAGCACCCGCTGGCGGACCAGCTTCTTGGTCAGCGCCCGGTAGGCGCCACTGATCTCCTTCTCGCGACCCTCGAACTGGCCGGAGAGCTGAGCTGCCAGCTTGCCCTTGAGGGTCTCGGTGGCTTCTTCGCGTTCGGCCTTGCCGGCGATGGCCATCACCTGAGCCAGGTCGGAGGCACCGGCCTGCTCGACTGCGGCGTAGACGTCCTCGGCGTAGTCGGAGAAGATCGGGAACTCGGCCGTGGTCTTGGGGAAGCGGCTGGCCAGCTCAGCCTGCGCGTCGCACAGCGCCTTGATGAAAGGCTTCGCGGCGTCCAGTCCGGCGGCGACGACGTCCTCGGTCGGGGCGGTCTTGCCGCCCCTGACCAGGTCCCAGGTCTTCTCGGTGGACTCAGCCTCGACCATCATGATCGCCACGTCGCCGTCAGCGAGCACCCTGCCGGCCACGACCATGTCGAAGGTCGACTCCTCTGCCTGGTCGACGTCGGGGAAACCAATCCACTGGTCCCCGATGAGCGCGACGCGGACGCCGCCGATCGGGCCGGTGAAGGGCAGTCCGGCGAGCTGGGTCGACATCGATGCTGCGTTGATGGCGACGACGTCGTACATCTTGTTGGGGTTGAGGGCCATCACGGTGACGACGACCTGGACCTCGTTGCGCAGACCCTTGACGAAGCAGGGCCGCAGGGGCCGGTCGATCAGCCGGCAGGTGAGGATGGCACCCTCCGACGGGCGGCCTTCGCGGCGGAAGAACGAGCCGGGGATACGCCCGGCTGCATACATCCGCTCCTCGACGTCGACCGTCAGCGGGAAGAAGTCGATGGCGTCGCGCGGCTTGCTCTGCGCGGTGGTGGCGGACAACAACATGGTGTCGTCGTCGATGTACACGGTCGCCGAGCCGGCGGCCTGACGGGCCAGCAGGCCCGATTCGAAGCGGACGACATGTGTGCCGAATGCTCCGTTGTCGATGATGGCTTCAGTGAACTGAAGGTCGGGTCCCTCCACGGGATCTCCTTTTCTTGATGCCTGAGCTGTGTGCTCGTCGGCATCGGTACGGATCGCATCCGCACACCCAGGCTCTTCGAGGCCGGTCTTCGATCGAGGTCCGCGGGGAGTGGTCTAATCCGACCTCCCCGAGAACCACTACCGAGGACCGAGGCACTCGGGCGTTGAGCATGTGGGATGCAATCGCTTACTGGGTGATTGCTGGAACTGCTTGTTCGGTTGTTGATTCTGTTGTGTGTTCGGTTGTGGGGGCCGGCGTTGCCGGGGCTGGAGCGGCTCACGATCGCTGTGACGAGCTCTCGAGAGCCGCTCTCAAAACCGGGTCAGCGACGGAGACCGAGGCGCTCGATCAGGGAGCGGTATCGCTCGATGTCGGTCTTGGCCACGTAGTTGAGCAGTCGACGACGCTGACCGACCAGGAGCATCAGCCCCCGACGGGTGTGGTGGTCGTGCTTGTGCTGCTTGAGGTGCTCGGTCAGGTGGGCGATCCGTCGGGTGAGGACGGCGACCTGAACCTCAGGAGAGCCGGTGTCGCCCTCGGTTCTTGCGTACTCCTCGATGGTCTTCTTCTTCTCTGCAGCGTCGAATGGCACGTGCTCTCCTCTCGGTTTCCCGTTGCGCGGCGCCCCCTGGGATGCCCTCTCGGGCCTTTTCACACGGTGTGGGTGGGAGCTCTTCGGTATCCGCGGCCGATCAAACGGCAGATTCAGGCTACCAGCGGCGAGTGGACGGCGACGAATCCTCGCGTGCCGCGCGTGATTCGGCCAGGGGCGCCCTGCCAAAGGTGGCACCTAGCGACGCTTCGGTTCAGAGCCCATCTCGATCGATTTGTGCAAGTAAATAGCGCGTTCAGCTCCCGACCGCTATGACGCATTTGCAATACTGTGCTTCTCATGTTTATTATCAACCTAATGGACTATTCGGGTGGTAATTAGCCCCGTCAGTCGGGAACCTGTTGCTGTTCCAGATGCCGCACCGCGCGCATCACCGGGGGTCACATCCTTGCCGGGGGTCAACCAAACCCAACCAGAAAGTCGATCATGAGCCCCCTTATCTCCCCACCCTCGGGCGTTCCCTCCGATAGACCGTTCCGCCGCCCACCGGCCCGCGGAATGATGGCGGTGTCCGGCCTGGCGATGGCCAGCGCCATGGTGGCCACACTGGTGGCCGTCCCCTTCGCACCCGCGACCGCTGAGGCGGCCACGACCCAGACCAACTCATGTGTGGACGGCGCCGGAGTTCGCTGGTACGTCAAGACCACCTGGGGCGACCCTTACGTGGCTAGTGACGGCGTTACCCGCGTCTCGATGCCGTACGCAGGCTGGACGACGAACGGCGAGACCATAACGACGCAGTCGGAGGTCAAGTCGTACGGCCCCTCCGGGACACTGCTCCAGACACTCACCAAGGAGGTCGGCTTCGACTACAACGCGGGGACTTCTTACGACTCGAGGGACCCGATGAACCCGCCGTCAGGTCCCGGCCAGAGCAAGGTCACCATCAAGGTCGGTAAGCCCGGAACTGCGGACTGCGTCGTTACCTCGATTCAGCCGGCTAGTGCGGCGACTCCCTCGCCTACCTCAACCCCCACCTCCACCCCCACCTCGAGCACCGGAGTAGGAACCACGCTTTCGGCCACTGGTGTCACTGCGACCAGCGTGACAGTGAACTGGACCGGCGTCTCGGGCGCGACCGGATATATTGTCGGACGCGACGGAGTGGACAGTCGGGGCAGCGGCGCATGGTCAACGACGGATCCAGCGACCGCTCGCTCGCGGACCTTCATCAATCTGTTGTCGGGCCGGGAGTACACCTTTTCGGTCACTCCAACGCCCGGCGGGAATACCAGAACCATAAAGGTGGTCACCAACGCAATGTCGACCCCCACCGGGTCCAGCTCTCCCGCACCTACCTCTCCTGCACCGACCGTTGCGCCGACAACCGGCGCTCCGATGCCTGTTGGTGTGGCCGGCGCGTGGACGTTCAGGTTCGCCGATGAGTTCAACGGGGCCAGCGTCGACACATCGAAATGGGTCGTCCATGACGGACGGACGCAGAACAACGTGGTCACTCGAGCGAAGAACATTTCGGTGGTCAACGGGAGCCTGGTGTTGCAGCTCGCCGGGGACCTGACCGGAGGCATGGTGTCGACCAGCGAACCAGATCGGCGCGGCTTCGAGGCTCCCATCGGGTCGTACACGGAGTCCCGGGTGTACTTCCCCGGCAATGACAGCCAGCCGATCTTCAACTTCCCTGCCGCTTGGACCAGTGGGCATCAATGGCCGTCGAACGGTGAGCACGACTACGCCGAGGGGCTCAGCGGCCGACTAACAGCCAACTACCACTACGGGTCCAGCTACAGCAGCCATGTGGCGAACAACTCCGGCCCGATCGCGGGAAC
>CADCUO010000134.1 GCA_902805915.1 uncultured Propionibacteriaceae bacterium
GGGAGGACCACGAGAGTACACGCGTCTGCCTGCTGTCCCTGGACACGATCGGCAACCCGCGCAAGTTCTCCCGGATCGCCCGTCGGTTGACCCGGCGCAAGCCCGTCGTGGTGTTCGCCCCCGGCCGCACTCACCGTTCGGCGCACGCCGGTGTCCGCGGCGGGCTCGGCCACGCCCCGGATGAGGCCGTCGACGCGCTTTTCCGGCAGGCAGGCGTCACCGTCGTGCACCGTCGTGGTGCCATGTTCGACATCGCGAAGATCGCCTCCAGGCAGCCCCTGCCGTCCGGGCTGCGGGTGCAGATCATCACCAACTCCGCGACCCTGGCCCAGCAGCTGATGCACACCGTTCGGGCGGTAGGCATGCTCGGAGGGGAGCCGGTGGTGCTGGGCTCGGAGGCTTCGGCGGAGGCCTTCGCGGATGCGACCCGTGCGGCGCTGGCCGATGAGCGTAACGACTCGGTGGTGTGTACGGCGGTGGGCGTCTTCGAGGACGGTACGGAGGGGGTGCGCAGCGCCGTGGAGAGGATCGCAGCCGGCTCCACCAAGCCAGTCGTCGGGGTGTTCTTGGACTTCACTGCCCGAGAGGACGCGCGCAGCGACCCCGACACCGTGGGCTGCCTGCCGACATTCGACGCGCCGGCTGACGCAATCCATGCCCTGTCCGCGTTGACTGCGTACGCTCACTGGCGGGATCGTGACCCCGGCGCGGTGCCGCTGATCGGCGTCGACGAGCTGAGCGCCAAGCGGGTGGTCAACCGGGTCATCTCCGCTACGCCGGGCGGCCGTGAGCTGACCGACACCGAGACCATCGAGCTGCTGGGCGCCTATGGGATTAACCCGGTCCGCAGGTATCTGGTCGAGACGCTGGCCGAGGCGATCGCCGCCGCCGAGGAGCTGGGTTGGGATGTGGTGCTGAAGGCATCCGCCCACGCAGTCCGGGGTCGGCCGGACCTGGCGAGCGTGTACCGCAATATCGAGACGGTGGAAGGTATGGCGGCGGCGTGGTCAGAGCTTGGCCAGCTGGTCGCCGAGCTCGGGCTTGGTGACGGCGACCCGGCGGTGGCCGTTCCGGTGGTGCAGAAGATGGCACCACCCGGGGTCGCGCTGGTCATCGCCAGCCGTGAGGACGCCGCCTTCGGTCCGATCATCTCCTTGGGGCTGGAGGGCGTCGCCAGCGAGCTGCTGGGTGACACCGTCTATCGGGTGCCGCCGCTGACCACCGCCGATGCTGCCGCGATGGTCCGCGATCTGCGGGCAGCTCCGACACTGTTCGGTTGGCACGGCAGCCCGGGAGTCGACATCGAGGCTGTCGAGGACGTCCTGCACCGGGTGGCGCAGCTGGCGGACCACCTTCCCCAGCTGGCGGAGCTGGTGCTCAGCCCTTGTATCGCGTCGACCAGTGGCGTATCGGTGCTGGGTGCGCGGGTGCTCGTCGCCCCCACCGGCGACCAGCGCGACCCGATGGCTCGTACCCTCTAGACAGCGGGTAATCTCCATCACGGCTCGATAACGGTCAGCGCCTCATGACAGGATGAGCAGCATGAAGGTCGACTCCACCAGAAAGGGCTTACGAGCCGAGATCGATGCCAGCGGATACTTTCCCGACCTGGTCGAAGACGCCATCATGCTGGCGGTCGCAGACGAGGAGCTGGTCGATTTCGTCGTCCACCACGAGCCGACGTTCAACAATGACGAGATTCACCGACACGTCACCATCTTGGCGCTCACCCCGACCCGGCTGATAGTCGGTCACACCGATGACCATCCAGCCGACCCGCACATGCCCGGCTCCTACGCAGCCACCTCGACCGAGTCGATAGCGTTGGGCAAGATCACCAACGTGGTGCTGACCCGGGTGGTGACCCAGCCGGCGGATTACCAGGCGGCCTCGGACAGCGTGTACGAGATCTGGCTGACCGTGGGTTGGGGCGCCGTACGCCGGGTGGACCTGGAACAAGCCGCCTGCAACGACCCGCAGTGCGATGCCGACCACGGGTACACCGGCGCGCTGGTAGCTGACGATCTCACGGTTCGGATGGGGACCGGAGCTGTGGGCACCGAACGGGTGGCGCGGCTGTCTCAGTTCGCCAGCAAGCTGCAGCGAGCGGCCGCGGCATGAGCCCAGGCGCGGTGCTGCGTTCGGCGGTCGACCCGACTTCGATGGTGACACCGCAGTATGGGCACTCCACCCTCGCGGACTTGATGCCCAGCATCGGGGCACACCTTAGAGTGCCCGGATGCGGCCGGCCGCCGATCGAGCTGCCGAGCAGCGACCGCTATGTCGTGGTGCTGATCGATGGGCTGGGCTGGCAGTTGGTCCGCCGCGCCATCCAGCACGTGCCGTACCTGGCGGGACTCCTCGGCGGTGGCCGGCCCATCACCTCAGCAGTGCCCAGCACCACGGTGACCAGTCTGGCCTGTCTGGGTATCGGGCTGCCGCCGGGTCAGCACGGTCTGGTGGGGTACAGCTCGCGGGTGCCCGAGACCGGGGAGCTGCTCAACGCACTGACTTGGGAGTCAGACCTGCCCCCGCGCAGCTATCAGCCGCGGCAGACGTTCTTCGAGCGTGCCGCGGCGGCCGGGGTTGCGGTCAGCTCGGTGGCTCTGGCCCGGTTCAAGGACACCGGGCTGACCGAGGCTGCCCTGCGCGGCGCTGATTTCATCCCTTTCCAGCACGAGAAGCAGGAGAACACCAGGATCAAGCTCACCGTGGCCGCGGCGCAGCGCGGCCAGCGGAGTCTGGTGTACGCATACGAGCGCGAGCTGGACCACTGCGGCCACGTTGAAGGGTCGGCTTCGCCGAACTGGCTTGACCACCTGGTCCGGATCGACGCCATGTGTGAGCGGCTGCGAGCCGAGCTGCCCGACGACGTGTGCATGATCATCACCGGCGACCACGGGATGGTGGACGTGCCAGTCGACCACCGGCTGATCCTGGAGGACGAGCCTGAGCTGATGGCAGGCACGTCCGCCATCGCCGGGGAGGGCCGGTTCCGGCAGGTGTACGTCGACGACGACGGCCCGGACGCGGTCGCCGCCCGCTGGCAGGACCGGCTGTGCGACACGGCGTGGGTGCTGACCCGGGACCAGGCCATCGACGCCGGCTGGTTCGGCCCGGTCGATGACCGGGTCAGGGAGCGGTACGGGCATGTCCTGGTGGCCATGCGTGACGACTACGCCATCATGACCCGCCAGTTCCCGCGGGAGCTGTCGCTGGTCGGCATGCACGGCTCCCTGACCCCGGCCGAGACGATGGTGCCCCTCTTCACCGACTGACGTCGCGGTGTCACAAGCGGAGGGCGGCGGCCAGCCGGTTGAGTCCCTCGGTGATGACGTCGGGCGGGTAGGTGATGAAGGACAGCCGCATCGTGTTGGTCCGCGGTGAGCGGGCGAAGAACGGCGCGCCCGGCACGAAGGCGACCTGATGGTCGATCGCGGCGGCGAGGAGCTGGCTGGCGTCCAGCTCAGGCGGCAGCGTCACCCAGAGGAACATGCCGCCGTCGGGGTGGTTCCAGCTGCTGCCGGCGGGCAGCGCCCGAGGCAGCCCGGCCAGCATCGTGTCCCGACGCCGCCCGTACTCGGTGCGGCAACGGGTCAGGTTGGCCTCCAGCCGACCGGAGGCGAGGTAGTGCGCAGCAGCGGCCTGATCGACGGTGGAGGTGTGCAGGTCCGCCGCTTGCTTGGCGACAACCAGGGCCGGCTTGGTGGTCGGGTCGGTGCGAACCCACCCCAGCCGGAGTCCGGGCGCCAAGATCTTTGAGAAGCTGCCCGTGCACACCACCTGGTCGGTCGCAGACATCGTGGCCATCGACGGGACTGGAGCGCCGGAGTACCTCAGCTCTGCGTACGGGTCGTCTTCGATCACCCGGAAGCCGAACCGCTGGGCGAGGTCAACCATCTGCTGGCGATTCTCAGACGACAGCGTACGGCCGGTGGGGTTGTGGAAGGTGGGCACCGTGTAGAGAGCCTTGGGCTGATGGCGCTCCGCCAGCTGAGCCAGCGCCTCGGCGTCGATGCCCTCACCGGCTGACGGCACCTCTACCAGCGTCGCGCCGGCCAGCGCGAAGCACTGCAGAGCGGCCAGATAGCTGGGGCTCTCCACCAGCACCACGTCGCCGGCATCCACCAGTGCCATCGACAGCAGGCTCAGGCCCTGCTGCGATCCGGTGGTCACGAGGATGTCCTCAGGACGTGTCGGGAGGCCGCGGACGGAGTACCGGTCCGCGATGGCGGCGCGGAGGTCGGCATTGCCCTCGGTGGGGGAGTACTGCAGTACCTTCCCGGGTGCGGTCGCCAGGACCGCGTCGAAGGACGCCCGGGCTCCCGCTGCATCGAAGAGCTCGGGTGCGGGCATGCCACCAGCGAAGGAGATGACCCCGGGCCGCTCGGTGAGGGCCAGCAGGTCACGCACGATGGACGACCGAACCCCGTCGAACCGACGGGACAGGGCCGGGGTGGAGGTGACGATGCTCACGAGACTCCTCGGACTGCGGACTGGACGACCTGCATGCTATGCCCGGTGCGCACCACGCCGCGCTGAATAGTTCGGCTGCCGATAAGGATGGGCCGGGGTAGGAGTCCAGGAATCGGCCCCTCATGGCTGCTCCGGTCTCCGACACGCGGGCGAAACGCTCCATCGCCGCGACGAGCGTCCGATAACTGGATTCCGTGGCGCACCCGCCGCGCTCCGCCCGCCGCCCCACCGGTCCGCGCGCCGCCCCGCATGCCGCGACACCGGTCGCACGCCGCACCCGCCTGCCGAGAACCCGGTCCGCGGGCCCAGTGGGAGAATCCTCGGTCGTGGCGGAGTTCCTCTATTTCACCGGCCCAATGGACTGCGGCAAGTCCACGCTGGCCCTGCAGTTCGACTACACCCATGCAGCGGGTGGGCGGCTCGGGCGGCTGTTCACCAGCCAGGACCGTGCCGGTGCCGCCACCATCTCCTCCCGGCTGGGCATGGCCCGACCGGCCATCGAGGTTCATCAGGAGTTCGACTTCTGGGCCTATGTCGTCGGACAGCTGACCGGCGGCCAGCGGATCGACTACCTGGTGTGCGATGAGTCGCAGTTCTACCAGCCGGCCCAGATCGACCAACTGGCCCGGATCGTCGACGAGTTGCAGGTCGATGTCCTGGCTGTCGGCATCCTGACCGACTTCCGGACCAGGCTGTTTCCCGGCTCCCAACGGCTGGTGGAGCTCTGCGACAGGATCGAGATCCTCCAGGTGCGTGCGCTGTGCTGGTGCGGCGAACCGGCCACCCACAACGCCCGCACGGTGGACGGGGTGATGGTGACCGAAGGTGACCAGGTCGTCGTTGGTGATACGGCAGCGCAGATCGAGGACACCGGGGTCGTCGCGTACGAGGTGCTCTGCCGACGCCATCACCGACGCCGGCTCAGCCGGGCGGTCGCCCGGGCCACCTTGTCAGACCCGTTGCCGTTCGACCGCGCGGAGACCGAGGAGGAGGACCTTCGCTGAGCTGCCGCTAAGGTCGAGCCATGTCGGTTCTGATCGAAGCTGCCGAGCTCGCCGAGCTGCTGGGCACCGACCCCGCAGTGGTGGTGGCTGATGTGCGGTGGACGCTCGGTGGACCGCCGGGGCTCCCGGAGTACGAAGCCGGCCACCTGCCCGCAGCCCAATGGGTGGACCTGGAGCAAGAGCTCTCCGGCCCACCAGGCATCGGCGGTCGCCATCCGCTGCCGAGCCCGGAGGTGTTCCAGCGGGCGATGCGTCGGATCGGGGTGAACTCCGACTCCACCGTCATCGCGTACGACGGCGGCAACGCGATGGCAGCCGCCCGGCTGTGGTGGATGCTCACCGATGCCGGGCACGAGTCGGTGTGTGTGCTCAACGGCGGTGTGGCCGCCTGGCGGGCCAAGCACCTGCCGCTCGTTGCCGGCCCGGCTGCTCAGGTGGCTCCCGGCGACTTCATCGCCGAATCCGGACATCGGCCTCAGCTGGACCGGGCCAAGGTATCGGCGCTGCTCGGCCAGCCTGGGGCTCTGCAGCTGGTCGACGTCCGAGCCGCGGACCGGTACGCCGGCGAGTCCGAGCCGATCGATCCTGTCGCTGGGCATATCCCCGGGGCGGTCAACGTGCCTTCGATGGCCAATCTCGGTCCCGACGGCCTCTTCCTGCCGCCCGCCGTGATCGCCGATCGCTATGCCGACCTCGACGACGAGCTGGTGGTGTACTGCGGGTCCGGGATTACCGCCGCTCACACCGTGTTGGCCCTGGCTGAGGCCGGCCGACCCGACGCTGCCATCTACCCCGGGTCGTGGAGCGACTGGATCAGGGACCCGAACCTCCCGGTGGCCATCGGCCACACTCCCTGAGAGTGGCGCCGGGACCGTCCATCGGATGACACCCCGGCCCCGGTCTGCCAGCTGCCCCGGCCGCCGGATCAGCTTGGCCGCTTAGGCCCGCCGAACATGATCTCGTCCCAGCTCGGCACCGCTGCACGCTTGCGTTTGGTGGACTTCTTCGGTGCTCCTGGGTGGGCCTCAACCTCTGGCTCACCCTCAGAGGCGTTCACCGGCTGCGGTAGGGGAAGTTCGGTGTCTGACGATGCCGCAGTGTCCGCCGGTGTCGTAGTGTCCGCCGATGCCGCAGGATCCGCCGATGGTGCAGGGTCCGAGGGTGCGGGCCTCTCGTCGGCGGGCTGCGGCGTTGTCCTCTGGCGCGCGGGCCGGGCCCGGTAGGCCGTCGACTCGGGAATCTCCTGCGGCATGGCGGGGTGGTATTCCCCGGGCGTCGGTGTCGGGCTAAGCGGCGTCTGAGGCGGAAGGTGCGCATCAGACTCGGTCAGGGTGGCCGAGATGGGAGCCGGCGGAGAGTGGGGACTGTGGCGCCACTCCTCGTCGGCGGGTACCAGCTCGTCGAGCTGACTCGGCTCCACCGGGTAGTCGACCACGATGGCAGGCTCCCAGCCGGAGTTGTCAGTGTCCGGCACGGCGCTGGCGTCGCTCAGGCCCTTGTAGACCGGGGTGGAGCCGTCGTCGCTGGCCAGCATGCCGTACAGGGTGCGGAGCTCGGAGGCCTCCGCAGCGGCCTCCTCCTCGAGCGTCTCCTCGCGGTCCTCGTCCCAGGTGTGCGAAGACTCCTGGAAGTGAATCTCGTCTGTGGGCTCGTCGCCGCCTGACTCCAGGTCCTCCAGCTCGGACTCCGTGTCCTCGGCAGCAACCTCCTCGACGGTGCCGGCCGTGCGCAACCGGCTGACCGACGCGACCGGACGCGGCCCCTTGCCAGGCGGCGCTTCCTCTGAACGGGCATTGTCTGGATGCGCATCGTCGGAACGCGCGTCGTCGGTCGCGGGAGCGGCGGCCTGAGGCTCGCTCCGTACCGGCTCCTGGATGGCGCGGACCAGCGCCAGCTCGTCGCTCAGGTCGAGGGTCGGCTCGGAGTCGGAGTCACCCTGCTCCGCGGTCTCTGGGCGACGCCGGCCGGGTTGGGGTCCTTTCAGGGCTGACTGCTCACCCAGCACCCATCGCGCCTCGTCGTTGCCCGCCACGGAGAAGCGGCCCCGGGGGTCGTAGCGAAAGACTGCCTGGCGCTCGGATTCGCCGGAGCGGTAGACGGCGCTCACCGACCACAGGCCGTCTTCCATCCGGAACGAGTCCCACACCACGGTGTCTATGTCGACGCCTCGGGAGACCAGGCGTTCGGTGAGGACGATGCGGAGGGTGCGGTGCCCCGATGTCTCACCGCGGCGACGGACCGAGCCGGCCATCGCCAACCGGGCGAAGTGCTCCCGTTCAGCCAGCACCGGTGCTGCGAACCGTTCGACCCGGTCGAGCGGCAGGCCCGCCATCCGAGCCACCTCTTCCAGCGACTCGCCAGCTCGTATCCGCGATTGAATGTCCCGAGGTCTCAGTGCGCTGTCCATCTCGATCTCCAGTTGTCCGAGTCGTGGTCGGTCACCGCGCAACGCTGCGTGCAACCGATCGTCGGCCGGTATAGCCAGTTCCTCACCGGTGTCGGTGGCCACGATCAGGGTCTGGCCATCGTGGCTCAGTCCCACAACTCGCGCGGTGCGCATTGATCGGGCTGCTCCTCGGTGTGGTTTGTATCTTCAGCCAACCTACCCCGCCGATCTGCTCAACCGCAGGAGGCACTAGCCAGCCGTGCCGCGGACGTACCCAGGCGTGCTTTGCTCGCTAGGGTGCTCGGTGTGCCCCTGCCTTCCGGCGGCTGCGTGCCGCGGCGTCTCGATGTAGCGCTGGGGTCAGGCCGGGTCGGATGAATACCCTGCAGGTCGTGCTGGACCTCGCCGGCATCTTCGTCTTCGCACTCTCCGGGGCGCTGGTCGGCATCCGCAAGGACCTGGACGTGGTCGGGGTCCTGGTCCTCGCCGGAGTGGCTGGACTGGGCGGCGGGATGATCCGCGACGTACTGATCGGGGCAGTTCCACCCGCCAGCCTGACCGACTGGCGTTATCTCCTGGTACCCGCGCTAAGCGCAGTTGTTGCCCTGCGCTTCCATCCCAGCCTGGGCCGGATCGAGCGGCACATCAATGTCTTGGATGCGCTCGGCCTCGGTCTGTTCTGCGTCACCGGTTCAGCCAAGGCCATGCTGTACGGGCTCGGCCCGGTCCCCGCGGCCTTGCTCGGCATGCTGACCGGGATCGGGGGCGGCGTGCTCCGCGACCTCTTGGCAGGCCGCACCCCACTGGTGCTCAAGCAGGAGGTGTACGCCCTGCCGGCGCTCGCCGGAGCCACCGTCGTGGCCGTCACCTGGGAGCTGGGTCTGTACCGGTCCTGGCTGGCCATCGTTGCTGCTGCCCTCTGCATCACGATCCGGTTGCTGGCAATATGGCGAAAGTGGGACGCACCCAGAGCCCGGGACCTGTTCCGCTGACCAAGCCCGATCAGCGTCTGGTGCCTTGTGCCGGAGTCGTAGGGTCGTCGCTATGAGTTCACCAAACCACCCCAGCGCGGCTACCGTCGGCCAGCTGCGTGAACACGGATATCAGACCCGGACCGTCAAGGACGAGATCCGAGGCAACCTGCTCGGTCGGCTCCGCTCCGGTGAGGACGCCTTCCCGGGCATCGTCGGTTTCGGGGAGTCCGTGCTGCCCGAACTGGAGACTGCGTTGCTGGCCGGTCACGACCTGGTGCTGCTCGGCGAGCGTGGCCAGGGCAAGACCCGGCTGATGCGTACGCTGGCGGGGCTGCTGGACGAGTGGAGCCCCGAGGTCGCGGGTTGTGAGATCCACGACGACCCCTTGCAGCCGGTGTGCGTGCGGTGCCGGGCCCTCGCGGCTGAGCAGGGCGACGACCTGCCGGTCACCTGGCGGCACCGCGACGACCGGTACACCGAGAAGCTGGCCACACCCGACACCTCGGTCGGTGACCTGATCGGCGATGTCGACCCGGTGAAGGTAGCTCAGGGCCGCACCCTCGGCGACCCCGAGACAGTGCACTACGGGCTCGTCCCGCGGGCCAACCGAGGCCTGTTCGGTCTCAACGAGCTGCCTGACCTCGCTGAACGCATCCAGGTCGGGCTGTTCAACGTCTTGGAGGAGCGCGACATCCAGGTACGCGGCTACTCGCTCAGACTCCCGCTGGACGTTTTCGTGATCGCCACCGCCAACCCTGAGGACTACACCAACCGTGGCCGCATCATCACCCCGCTGAAGGACCGCTTCGGCGCGGAGATCAGGACCCACTACCTCAGCGAGCTGGCCGACGAGATCACGCTGCTCCGCCAGGAGGCCCATGTCGTTGCCACCGTGGATGACAACCTCCTGGAGGTACTGGCCCGCTTCACCAGGGCGCTGCGTGACTCAGCCTCGATCGACCAGCGTTCGGGCGTCTCAGCCCGGTTCGCCATCGCCGCCGCAGAGGGCGTGGCCGGGTCGGCGCTCCGCAGGGCCGCCCGCGCCGGTGAGTCCACAGCGGTGGCCCGGGTCTGCGACCTGCCGATCGTGGTGCCGACGCTGATCGGCAAGCTCGAGTTCGAGATGGGGGAGGAGGGCCGGGAGGTGGCCGTCCTGGACCATCTGTTGAAGCTCGCAGTCGCGGGCACCTTCCGGGACCGGCTGTCCGGGCTCGACCTGTCCGGCTTCACCGAGGTGTTCGCTGAAGGCGGGATCGTCGAGACCGGGAACCTGGTGCCGGGGGCGGACGTGCTCCGCCAGCTCGGTACCGTGCCGGGGCTGTCCAAGGTTCTGGACCGGTTGGGGTACGGCGACTCCGCATCACCCGGCCAGGTGGCGGCCGCGGTGGAGTTCACCTTGGAGGGTCTGCACCTGACGCGGCGGATCGAGAAGGAGAACGTGGACGGTCGTACCGTCTACGGCGCAGCCTGATGGCCGAGGACCGCTGGAACATCGGTGACCGGTCCGACCCGGACGACCACTCCGGGGAGCGGCCACGACGCCACGACCAGGGACGGGCCGACGGCCGCTTCCGGTACGGGCCCTGGCATGGCGGTCCGGACCCGCTGGCGCCGCCGTACGACGTTCGTGCAGCGATCGACCAGATCGGGCGGGACGTGCTGTCCGCCGGAAGTGTCCGGGACGCGCTCCGCGACCTGATGCGGGAGGGCGTCGACGGTCGTGGTGGCCTGGACAAGCTGGCCGAGAAGATCCGCAAGCTCCGCGCCCAGGCACGCCGACGCGGCGACCTGGGTGGCACCTTGGACCAGGTCCGTGCAGCGCTGGACCAGGCGCTGGCTGCTGAGCGCGACACCCTCGCCGGCGAGGACGGAGTCGACGCGCGGCTGGCCGAGATGGAGCTGGACACGCTGCCCGACGACGTCGCCGGCGCGGTACGGTCGCTCGCCGACTACGGCTGGCACTCCCCGGAAGCGCGGGCCACGTATGAGTCAATCCAGGACATGCTCCGGCGCGAGGTCCTGGACGCCCAGTTCGCCGGTATGAAGCAGGCGTTGGAGTCGCCCGACCCGGAGGCTATGCAGCGGATCAAGGACATGCTGTCGGACCTGAATGCCCTGCTGGCGGCCCATGCGCGCTCCGAGGACACCTCCGACCAGTTCGCCGACTTCATGGCCAAGCACGGTGACATGTTCCCGGAGAATCCCGAGACGGTGGAGGAGCTGATCGACGCGCTCGCTCGCCGGCAGGCGGCCGCGCAGCGGATGATGAGCTCGCTCAGCCCGGAGCAGCGGGAGCAGATGGCCCAGCTGATGAGCCAGGCATTGGCCGACGTGGACCTCGCCTCCGAGATGGCTCAGCTCTCCGACAACCTCCGCACACTGCGGCCTGGTCTCGACCGTGAGTCCGGAATCGGGATGCGGCCAGGTGGGCAGTCGCTGGGCTACAGCGACGCGGTGGAGGCGGTGGCAGAGCTGGCGGACCTGGAGGCGCTGGAGGCGCAGCTGTCCCAGGGACATCCCGGCGCAACGCTCGACGACGTCGACGTCGAGATGTTGGAGCGCCGGCTGGGCCAGGGCGCGGCTCGAGACCTGCAGGCGATCCGGGAGCTGGAGCGGGAGCTGGAGCAGCAGGGGTACCTGACCCGGGGCGACGACGGGTTGCGACTGACCCCCCGGGCCGTTCGACGGCTGGGGCAGACAGCGTTGCGGCGGGTGTTCGAACGGTTGGAGGCGACCGGGATGGGCAGCCACTCCGACCATCGCACCGGCGCCGCCGACGAGCCGACCGGCCTGACCAGGCCGTGGGTGTTCGGCGACGAGCTGCCCATCGATGCCCCCCGGACGGTGGCAAACGCGCTGCGCCGCAGCGGGCTGCCGCAGGGAGCGGTCGCGCTGGAGGTCGAGGACTTCGAGGTGACCGAGACCGAGCGGCGCACCAGCGCCGCGGTGGCGCTGTGTGTGGACCTGTCGTTCTCGATGGTGCAGGACGGGCGCTGGGGACCGATGAAGCAGACAGCCCTGGCGTTGTCCCATCTGATCGAGACCCGCTTCAGGCAAGACGCACTCCAGGTGATCGGGTTCAACCGGTTGGCCCGGGTGCTGTCGCCGGTCCAGCTAGCCGAGGCGGAGCCCGAGTTCATCCAGGGGACGAACCTGCAGCATGCGCTGATGCTCGCCGGACGCCACGTCCGCAAGCACCCCGACGCCGAGCCGGTGATCCTGGTGGTGACTGACGGGGAGCCGACCGCGCACCTCAGCGGCGACGGGCATGCGTACTTCCAGTGGCCGACGACGATGGCCACGCTCCGGGCGACCATCGACGAGGTGGATGAGCTGGCCCGCTACGGAACCACCATCAACACCTTCATGCTCGGCGAGGACGAGGGGCTGGCCCGGTTCGTGGACGCCATGGCTCGCCGCGCTGGCGGCCGGGTGTTCACCCCCGACATCGGTCGGCTCGGGGAGTATGTGGTCTCGGACTACCTGCGGGCTCGCCGCGGCCGTCGCTGACTGGGCGCGTTGGCTGTCCGGGCCCATCGCCGTCCGGACCCATCGACTGCTAGGCCCATCGCTGGCCGGGCCGGGTTCCCGGCTCAGCGACTGGACACGGTGGGCTGCGGGCGCTGCAGGATGGTGCGCAGGTAGGTTCCGTACCCCGATCCCTGCAGCGACTCGGCCCTCGCCAGCAGCTGATCATCGCTCAGGAAACCCTGTCCCCAGGCGGCCTCTTCCGGCGACCCGACCTTGAGCCCCTGGCGGGCCTCGATGGTCCGGACGAAGTTGCTGGCGTCGTTGAGCGAGTCGAAGGTGCCGGTGTCGAGCCAGGCGGTTCCCCGCGGGAGCACCCCGACCTGGAGCTTCCCGGCCGCCAGGTAGGCGCGGTTGATGTCGGTGATCTCGTACTCCCCGCGGGGCGACGGGACCAGGTTGCTGGCGATGGTGACCACGTCGTTGTCGTAGAAGTAGAGACCCGGCACCGCGTAGTTGGACTTCGGGTGCTCAGGCTTCTCCTCGAGCGAGACGGCCCTGCCGTCACCGTCGAACTCGACCACGCCGTAGGCACCGGGCTCAGCGACCCAGTAGGCGAAGACGGCACCGCCGTCCACGTCCTGGTACTTGCGCAGCTGCATGCCCAGCCCTGGGCCGTAGAAGATGTTGTCACCGAGCACCAGGGCAACCTTGTCGTCGCCGATGAAGTCGGCGCCGATCACAAACGCCTGCGCCAGTCCGTCCGGCGAGGCCTGAGTGGCGTAGCTGATCGAGATGCCGAACTGGGAGCCGTCACCCAGCAACCGCTCAAAGCTGGGGGCATCATGCGGAGTGGTGATGATCAAGACATCCTGGATGCCGGCGAAGATCACCGTCGCCAGCGGATAGTACACCATCGGCTTGTCGTAGACGGGGACCAGCTGCTTGCTGATCCCAAGGGTCACGGGATGAAGGCGGGTGCCGGAGCCGCCAGCCAAGATGATGCCGCGCATGGAATCCAGTCTCCCATCGAGAGCGGGATCTACGCTGCAGGACGCCACTAGGATGACCGACATGGCTGATCTGCTGGTAACCGGTGGCGCAGGTTTCATCGGTTCGAACTTCGTCCGACACGTGCTGGACCACACCGACCTGACGATCACCGTGCTGGACAAGCTGACCTACGCCGGTAGTCAGGCGGCGCTGGAGGGACTGCCGCTGAACCGGGTTTCCTTCGTACGCGGTGACATCTGCGATGCTGATCTGGTGGGACGACTGGTCCCCGACCATGGTGCGGTGGTCCACTTCGCTGCGGAGTCGCACAACGACAACTCGCTGGACGATCCGTCGCCCTTCGTGCAGACCAACATCGTCGGCACCTACACACTGCTGGAAGCGGTACGTCGCCACGACACGCGGTACCACCATATTTCCACCGACGAGGTCTACGGCGACCTCCAGACCGATGACCCAGCGCGGTTCACCGAGGAGACTCCCTACAAGCCGTCGAGTCCGTACTCATCCACCAAGGCAGGATCGGATCTGCTGGTAAGGGCCTGGGTGCGCTCGTTCGGGGTCCGGGCAACTCTGAGCAACTGCTCCAACAACTATGGTCCGTACCAGCACGTGGAGAAGTTCATCCCACGCCAGATCACCAACATCATCGACGGCATCCGGCCGAAGCTGTATGGAGCCGGACGCAACGTACGGGACTGGATCCACGCCGATGATCACAGTGCTGCAGTGCTACGGGTTCTCGACCGCGGCAGGATCGGTGAGACCTATCTGGTCGGCGCCGATGGTGAGAAGACCAACACGGAGGTGGTCGAGATGATCTTGGAGCTGATGGGCCAGCCCAGGGACGCCTACGATCATGTCAACGACCGGCAAGGGCACGACCTGCGTTATGCGATCGACGCCACCAAGCTGAGGTCAGAGCTCGACTGGCGACCGGCGTACCAAGATTTCGCAGCAGGCCTGCCGCAGACGATCAGCTGGTACGTCGCCAGTCGAGCTCTGACCTCAGCTTGGTGGCGTCGAACGCATAACGCAGGTCGTGCCCTTGCCGGTCGTTGCCATGATCGTACGCGTCCGTGGGGTGGACACA
>CADCUO010000135.1 GCA_902805915.1 uncultured Propionibacteriaceae bacterium
CTCCTCATAGCCCCAACCGTTGACCGGGTACTCCAGGGTGGTCGCCCCGTCGACGAACAACCTGGACTCGACATCCCAACGCTTGTTCAGATAGGGGTTGCTACCTCGGTATGCCGTCAGCTCCGTACCGGCCGAGATGCCGGAGAACAGGGTGCGTAGCCGTACCTCGTCGGGGGCCAGCGGCCTCTCGGCCTCCTCGACCACCTCGGCGACGCCTGGTGATGTGAAGCTCACCATTGAGCCCATTGTTTTCGTTCTCCTCAATCGCCGAACACGCTAGGTGGGTGTGAGTGCCATGTGATGGCCTAGCCACGCTATCGGCCACGCCGCGCAGGCAGGCACCTCCGCCCAGCAGGCACTGTCGCGCGGAGTGCGTCCCATGCACTACATTGACTCCTGGCAAGGACTCCCGGTTGATCCGTGGCAAAACATCCTTGCCGGTTGTTTCCACTACGGATCGTCGGGCACGTACCTGCCCGTGGAAAGGATGTGTGGCCATGGCCACCGTTTCATTCAGCGACGCAACGCGCGTCTACCCGGGTGCCGATCACCCCTCAGTCGACAGGCTCAACCTGGACATCGCCGATGGCGAGTTCATGGTCCTCGTCGGCCCCTCAGGCTGCGGGAAGTCGACTTCCCTCCGCATGCTTGCCGGCCTCGAAGAGGTCAACCAGGGCAGCATCCACATCGGTGACCGTGACGTCACCGACCTGCCGCCCAAAGACCGTGACATCGCGATGGTCTTCCAGAACTACGCCTTGTACCCCCACATGACCGTGGGAGACAACATGGGCTTCGCCCTGAAGATGGCGAACGTCCCCAAGGCCGAGCGTCAGCAGCGTGTCATGGAGGCCGCCAAGCTGCTGGGTCTGGAGGACTTCCTCAACCGCAAGCCCAAGGCGCTCTCCGGCGGTCAGCGTCAGCGTGTCGCCATGGGCCGCGCCATCGTGCGTCAGCCCCAGGTCTTCTTGATGGACGAGCCGCTGTCCAACCTTGACGCCAAGCTACGGGTGTCCACCCGTACCCAGATCGCTGCCCTGCAGACCCGCCTCGGTGTCACCACGGTCTACGTGACGCACGACCAGGTCGAGGCCATGACGATGGGTGACCGCGTGGCGGTCATGAAGGACGGCGTGCTGATGCAGGTCGACAGCCCGCTGCACCTGTACGACACCCCGAAGAACCTGTTCGTGGCTGGCTTCATCGGCTCTCCTGCCATGAACTTGATCGAGGGCACCGTCGTGGACGGCGGCATCCAGGTCGGCGACTACACCGTCCCCGTTCCGCGGGAATGGCTGGCCAAGGCTGCTGGTGAGACCAAGCTGACGTTGGGCATCCGGCCGGAGAACTTCTCCATCGCAGAAAGTGGCGCCGGTATCGGACTCGACGTGGCTGTGGTCGAAGAGCTCGGTGCAGACGCGTTCCTGTACGGCACGCTGGCTGGTCTGCCGGAGAACGAGCGGTTGAACGCACAGCAGGTCGTGGCCCGGATCTCTTCGCGCCGCCCACCGAGCCGGGGCGCCACCGTCCGCCTCACCGCGGACGCGGAGCACTTCCACGTGTTCTCCACCAAGACCGGAGACCGGCTTTCCTGAGGCATTCCCGGTTGAATTGAACGGATCGACCAGAGCAGGCCCCCGCTTCGGCGGGGGCCTGCTCTGCGTGCATCTGACAAGATGGCGGAATGCCCAGGTTTTTGGCCGCCCAGCCCCAGACCGAACTCATTACCCTGCCGTGGGAGATGCCGTTGGAGGACTGGCCGGAGAAGCACCTGGTGGCGCTGCCGCGAGGCATCTCCCGCCATGTCGTCCGGTTCGTCAAGGTGGGCGGGGGCGTGTACGCCGCCAAGGAGGTGCTGGAGCACCTTGCCATCCACGAGTACCGGCTGCTTCGCGATCTGATCCGACTGGACGTCCCTTCGGTTGAGCCGCTCGGTGTGGTCACCGCCCGGGTCGATCCCGATGGCGAGCCGCTGGATCCGGTGTTGATCACCAAGCACCTGCAGTTCTCACTGCCGTACCGCTCACTGTTCAGCCGCGGCGTCCGGCAGGACACGGTGAACCGCCTGGTCGACGCGATGGTGGTGCTGCTGGCCCGGCTGCACCTGACCGGCTTCCTCTGGGGCGACGTGTCGCTGTCCAACACGTTGTTCCGTCGCGATGCCGGCTCGTTCGCCGCTTATCTGGTGGACGCCGAGACCGGCGAGCTGCACGACCAGCTGACCGACGGTCAGCGGGAGCACGATCTGATGATCGCCCGGACGAACCTCTTCGGGGAGTTCTGCGACCTTGAAGCCGGCGGGCTGCTGGACGAGGCGCTGGACCCCCTCACTCTGGTCGAGACGATCGAGAACCGCTACCGCGAGCTGTGGTCGGAGCTGACCGGGGTGGAGGAGTTCGACGGCAGCGAGATGCACCGGATCGAGAGTCGGGTCCGGCGGCTGAACGCACTCGGCTTCGACATCGCGGAGCTGGACATCACCACCGACTTCGCCGGCTCCACCATCCGCATCCAGCCAAAAGTGGTCGACGCCGGCCACCACTCCCGCCGGTTGATCCGGTTGACCGGGCTGGACACGGAGGAGAACCAGGCCCGTCGCCTGCTCAACGACCTGGACACCTTCCGCGCGCGTACCGACCAGCAGGGGGCCGACGAGTCGATCGTGGCGCACCAGTGGCTGACCCAGGTGTTCGAGCCGGTGGTCAACGCCGTACCGAACGAGCTCCGGTCCAAGCGCGAGCCGGCCGAGATCTTCCACGAGGTCTTGGAGCACCGGTGGTTCCTGTCCGAGCAGGCAGGCACGGAGATCGACATCAAGGAAGCGGCCGAGCGGTACATGAACACGGTGCTCAAGCAGCTGCCGGACGAGGCGGTGGCGATGTCGCTGGACTCGATGGGGCAGCTCGCCAACCCGTACGACCCGTCCCAAGGCTTCCTAGACGACACCGTCGAGAAGCCGTACGACCCGTGGGAGGACGCCGACGAGATAGCTGAGGAGGAGGAAGTGAGCACCCCAGCGGCGGCCTACCTCGATATCGACAGCCTGCGCCGGCGGGCCAGCGCCAACACCGACTAGCGCCCTGTGCCGTAGCGGGTCCGGACCTGGCGGGCTATCACCAGCTTCTGGATCTGGTTGGTGCTGCGAAGATCTGGGTCACCTTGCCTCGCGCAGATAGCGCTCCACGCGCCCAGCTGGCGGCCACTGATCATGTCGGGCAACAGCGCCGTAACTTGATCTTCGGCACCGTACTGACCCAGGGCATGACAGGCCATGACATAGACCGAGATCCCGACACCGACACTCATCCACGC
This sequence comes from uncultured Propionibacteriaceae bacterium, assembly GCA_902805915.1. Classification (GTDB taxonomy): domain Bacteria; phylum Actinomycetota; class Actinomycetes; order Propionibacteriales; family Propionibacteriaceae; genus Microlunatus. The sequence goes on from CADCUO010000135.1 coordinate 3,313, forward strand.
CGCGGCGATCTCCTCCAGCACCTGCAGATAGACCTCGTACGGCTGCCCGCCGCCACCGAGCTCATCCGGATACGGCAGGCCTAGCAGCTAAACGTCACCTAGCTTGGCGAAGATGTCGCGGGGAGACTCTGCGGCCGCCTCGGCGGCTGAGGCGCGACGAATCAGCTCATGCCCCGCTATTTCGCGCACCACGGCGATCAGGTCCGACCCCTCGCTCGTCGGTAGCAGACCGTTATTACGCCAGGTCCTCCGGAGCATTTATGGGTCTTCGCGGAAAGTATGGAACTAAAATGTCTCTTCGGCACCGTCCCCATCGGTGCTGCCAGGGTAGCCCGCAGAGTTGTCCCAGCCGTGAGGCGAACGCCCCATTCTCCCCTAGGCTGACGGGATGGAAGAAGATCTCCAGCAGCTCGGGGAGGACTTGATCACCACCGCTGCACGGATCGTGCGCTGGGCCCCAACCGAGGGCTGGGCCATCAGCCTCGCCTCAGCGAGAATATTGGCGCGGCTGTCCGACAACGGACCGTCCAGGATCAGTGATCTTGCAGCCCTCGAGCAGTGCTCGCAACCGACGATCACCAACCACGTCAAGCGTCTGGAGTCCATGGGTCTGGTCAGCCGCCGCACCGACCCAGGGGACGCCCGAGCATGGGTGATCGAACTGACCAGCGACGGCATCTCCCAGTTGACGGCGATGCGTAACTCCTTCGGGACGAACCTGGTGCCCTACCTCGCTGCGCTGTCCCCAGAAGAACAAAAGGCGCTGCGTGGAGGCATCGAGGCGATGCGGCGGGTGATGGGTCAATCGGCACGGCGTCCGGCGGCTAGGCTGCCCCAATGACATTCCGGCTCTACGACACCGCCACCCGTACGGTGCGCGACTTCGTACCCGTGGTGCCGGGCAGGGTGTCGATCTACCACTGCGGCCTGACCGTGCAGTCCGCGCCGCACCTGGGGCACATCCGAAAAGAGATCGTCTTCGACGTCCTTCGCAGATGGCTGTCCCGCAGCGGCTTCGACGTCACCGTGATCGCGAACGTCACCGATATCGACGACAAGATCTTGATCAAGTCCGCCGAGGCAGGAGTGCCCTGGTTCGCTCACGCCTACCGCTTCGAACGCGAGCTGCACGACGCGTACGAGGCACTGGGCTGCGAGCCTCCGACGTACGAGCCTCGGGCGACCGGCCATATCCCGGAAATGATCGAGTTGATCAAGGTGTTGATCGAGCGCCGTCATGCCTACCAGGCCGAGGACGGCTCCGGGGACGTCTACTTCGACGTCCGGTCCTGGCCCTCCTACGGTTCGCTGTCCCGACAGAACATCGACGACATGGAAGCCGCGGCGGACGCCGACCCGCGCGGCAAGCGCGACCCGCGCGACTTCGCGCTGTGGAAGGGCCACAAGGGCAATGAGCCGTTGAGCGCGTCGTGGCCAACGCCGTGGGGGCGGGGCCGACCCGGCTGGCATCTGGAGTGCTCGGCCATGGCTGGGAAGTATCTCGGGGACGAGTTCGACATCCACGGCGGCGGCATCGATCTGCGCTTCCCGCATCACGAGAACGAGCTGGCCCAGTCCACCGCTGGCGGGCAACGATTTGCCCGCTACTGGATGCACAATGCCTGGGTTACCGCAGCCGGGGAGAAGATGAGCAAGTCCCTCAGCAACGGCGCCCTGGTGTCGGAGGTGACGCAGAAGTATCCGGCGCGGGCGGTGCGGTTCTACCTGGCTCAGCCGCACTACCGATCCGCCGTCGAGTTCTCCGACACATCGCTGCGGGAGGCCACAACGGCACTGGCCCGGATCGACAGCTTCGTCGCGCGAGCCCGCGAGCTGACGGAGGTGGTGCCCGGCGAGCTGCCGCAGGAGTTCGTGGACTCGATGAATGACGATCTTGGTACGCCCGGCGCCGTGGCCGCCATCTACAACTGCGTCCGGGTGGGAAACGCCGCCGTCGACGCCGGCGACGAAGCGACCGTGCAGGCTGCGGCAGGCCAGGTGGTCGCGATGCTTGACGTGCTGGGCCTGTCGGTCGACTCCGGCAGATCCGCCGGCGATGACTATCGTCCGCTGGTGGACGGGCTGATGGCGCAGTTGATCAAGCAGCGCTCCGACGCCCGCGCCCGCAGGGACTTCGCCGCCGCTGACGCGATCCGCGACTCACTTTCCCAGCTCGGCGTGGTGATCGAGGACACCCCTCGTGGCACCCGGTGGTCGCTGGGACGACAGGAAGACTGAGATGCCAGGTAACAGCCAGCGAAAAGGTGCCGTGCGGCACAAGGGCAAGGGCAACACCGCAGGCTCGGGTGGCCGCGTCCGCCGCGGCCTCCAAGGCCGGGGCCCCACGCCCAAGGCCGAGGACCGGCCGTACCACAAAGCGCACAAGGCCAAGAGAGCCGCCGGCGAGGGAACGGAGCGCCGCCCCACCGCCGGGGCCCCGCGAACCGGTCGGCCCGGGACCGGGCCCGAGTGGGTGGTGGGGCGCAACCCGGTACTGGAGGCCATGCAGGCGGGGGTTCCGGTCCGCGCCGCCTATATCGCCGAGGGCTCAGAACGCGACGACCGGCTGCGGGAGATCCTCCGCCTGTCCGCCGACCGCGGCACCTCGCTGCTGGAGGTGACCCGGAACGAGATCGACCGGTTGACCGGTGGCGCGATCCATCAGGGCGTTGCCCTGCAGCTGCCCGAGTTCCAGTATGCCCACCCTGACGACCTGATGGCGGCCGCCTTCGACTCCCCCGGTGAACCGCTGATCGTGGCGTTGGACTCGATCACCGACCCGCGCAACCTGGGAGCGATCGTTCGCTCCGCCGCCGCGTTCGGCGCCAACGGCGTACTGATCCCCGAGCGTCGCTCCGCCGGAATGACGGCTGCGGCGTGGAAGACCTCAGCGGGCGCGGCAGCCCGGATCCCGATCGCCCGGGCCACCAACTTGAACCGCTCCCTCCGCGCCTATGCCGACGCCGGGTTCACCCTCGTCGGACTCGACGGCGAGGCCGATGTCGACATCGCCGACGTGCCCGGCGCGTCCGGGCCGTTGGTTCTGGTCGTCGGAAGCGAGGGCGACGGGTTGTCTCGGCTGGTTCGGGAGGCCTGCGACACCCTTACCTCCATCCCTATCCCGGGCGAGGTGGAGTCGCTGAATGCCGGCGTTGCGGCCGGCATCGCGCTGTATGAGATAGCACGGTCTCGCGTCTAGCGCTGCGGCTGCGCAGTGGACGCGGACGGGCCTGTCAGTGAACAGCGATAGATTGGGGTGCCGCACCTGCCCCGCCCGCCTGCACAGGAGTTCCTTGTGACTGACACCCTCGCGCCCACCTCGTCGATGGCCCAGACCGCCTCCCAGGCGTACCGGTCCGCGCTTGCCGTGATCGAGTCGGTAGAGCCGCGGATTGCCGAGGCCACCCGGCAGGAGCTGGCCGACCAGCGCAGCTCACTGAAACTGATCGCGTCAGAGAACTACGCCTCCCCAGCGGTGCTGTTGACCATGGGGTCCTGGTTCAGCGACAAGTACGCCGAGGGCACGGTCGGGCACCGCTTCTACGCCGGCTGTCAGAACGTCGACACTGTGGAGTCGCTCGCCGCCGAGCACGCCCGCGAGCTGTTCGGAGCCGAGTACGCCTACGCCCAACCACACTCCGGCATTGACGCCAACCTGGTCGCCTTCTGGGCCATCCTGGCGAACCGGGTGGGGCTGCCGGCGCTGGCAGAGCACGGTGTCAAAGGCATCAACGACCTGTCCGAGGCTGACTGGGAGGAGCTGCGGAAGAGTTTCGGCAACCAGCGCGCCCTCGGTATGTCGCTGGATGCCGGCGGTCACCTCACCCACGGCTTCCGGCCCAATATCTCCGGCAAGATGTTCTCCCAGCGGTCCTACGGCACTGATCCAAAGACGGAGCTGCTGGACTACGACGCGGTCCGCCAGACCGCCAAGGAGTTCAAGCCGCTGATCCTGATCGCCGGCTACTCGGCGTACCCACGGCGGGTGAACTTCGCGAAGATGCGGGAGATCGCCGACGAGGTGGGCGCGACCTTCATGGTCGACATGGCCCACTTCGCCGGTCTGGTCGCCGGGAAGGTGTTCACCGGCGAGGAGGACCCGGTTCCGTACGCCCATATCGTCACCACCACCACGCACAAGTCGCTGCGCGGACCCCGCGGCGGTCTGGTGCTAGCGACGAAGGAGTACGCCGACTCCGTCGACCGGGGCTGCCCAATGGTGCTGGGTGGACCGCTGTCTCACGTGATGGCGGCCAAGGCCGTCGCGCTGGCGGAGGCTCGCACCGCTGAGTTCCAGACCTACGCCCAGAAGGTGGCGGACAACGCCAAGTCGCTTGCCGACGGGTTCCTCCGCCGCGGCGCGAAGCTGGTCACCGGCGGTACCGACAACCACATCGTGCTCCTCGACGTGACCGCGTTCGGGCTCACCGGGCGGCAGGCGGAGTCTGCTCTGCTGGACGCCGGTATCGTCACCAACCGCAACTCCGTGCCCAATGACCCGAACGGCGCCTGGTACACCTCCGGGGTACGTTTCGGTACGCCCGCCCTGACCACCCGCGGCTTCGGCGCCGACGAGTTCGACCAGGTCGCCGAGTTGGCGGTCAACGTCCTGCGGAACACCACCCCCACCACCACCGCGGCCGGCGCTCCCGGCAAGGCGAAGTACCAGCTGGCCGAAGGCGTGGCGGACGCGACCAAGAGCGCGTCTGCTGAGATGTTGGACCACTACCCGCTCTACCCCGGACTGGAGCTCTAGGGCTATGACGGACCTGGCCCCACTGCCGTCGCGGACCCTTGGCTCAGCCGACCTCGGCAACGAGCTGACGGTGTCGGCTCTCGGTCTGGGCTGCATGGGCATGTCGGAGTTCTACGGCACCGCCGACGAGAGCGAAGCGGTCGCCGTCATCCACCGGGCGCTGGACCTGGGTGTGACTCTGCTGGACACGGCCGACATGTACGGCCCGTTCACCAACGAGATGCTGGTCGGACGAGCCATCGCGGGCCGCCGCGACGAGGTGGTGCTGGCCACCAAGTTCGGGAACGTCCGCGACCCCGACGACCCGACCAGCCGACGCATCGACGGCAGCCCCGAGTACGTCCGGGCTGCCTGCGACGCCAGCCTGCAGCGGCTCGGAGTCGACTACATCGACCTCTACTACCAGCACCGGGTCGACCAGAGCGTGCCGATCGAGGAAACGGTCGGAGCGATGGCAGAGCTGGTCTCGGCGGGCAAGGTCAAGCGGCTCGGTCTCAGTGAGGCCTCCGCGGAGACCATCCGACGCGCCCACGCGGTGCATCCCATCACCGCACTGCAGACTGAGTACTCGCTGTGGACACGGCACATCGAGGACGAGATCCTGCCAACGCTGCGCGAGCTGGGCATCGGTCTGGTGCCGTACTCCCCTCTCGGCCGCGGTTTCCTCACCGGCGCGATCAGCTCGACCGATTCGCTGGAACCCGACGACTTCCGCCGGAGGAACCCGCGCTTCCAAGGCGACGCGCTGCAGGCCAACCTTGCGCTGGTGGACGCGGTTCGCTCCATTGCGGAGACCAAGGGAGTCACACCCGGTCAGCTGGCGCTGGCCTGGGTGCTGGCCCAGGGCGACGACGTGGTCCCCATCCCCGGCACCAAGCGACTGGCTTACCTGGAGGAGAACATTGCAGCCGCCTCCATCAACCTGATCGAGCCTGACCTGGCCGCCATCACCGCCGCCGTGCCGGTCGACGCTGTGGTCGGCGAGCGCTACCCGGACATGTCCAGCATCGACCGCTAACCCACCGAGTCTCTCGGAAAGCCGGTCGGGTTCTCCGCCAACAGCAGGTCGAGGTCGGCCAGCCGGTCGAGGTTCCGCACCATCTGCGCCATGCGGTGGTTCCGGGCAAACCGTTCCCGGTGCCGCTGCAAAAACAGCCAGTACCCCGCGGTGTACGGGCAGGCCTTGTCACCCACCCGGATCTTCGGGTCGAAGACGCAGCCACCGCAGAGGTCGGTCATCTTGTTGATGTAGTTCCCGCCGGCAGCGTACGGTTTCGTGGCCAGCACGCCGCCGTCGGCATGCTGGGACATGCCGACCACATTCGGCACCATCACCCAGTCGTAACCGTCCACGAATGACCGGTGAAACCAGCTGGTCACCTCCTGGGGGTTCCAGCCCTGGAGCAGGGCGTAGTTGCCGAGGATCATCAGCCGCGGGATGTGGTGCACCCAGCCGTGCTCCCGAACCGACGTCAACGCAAACTGCAGGCAGGCCGCGTCCGTGCCTGCCGGGTCGAGCGCCAGGAACCACTCCGGGATCGGACGTTGGGCGTCTAGCTCGTTCTCGTCGCGGTAGTTCTCGCCGAGATACCAGTAGAGGTGCCAGATGTACTCCCGCCAACCGATCACCTGGCGGATGAAACCCTCCACCGACGCGATGGGCGCGTGTCCCTCGCGGTACGCGTCCTCCGCCGCCCGGACCACCTCACGGGGATCCAGCAGACCAAGGTTGAGCGGCGCCGACAGCAGTGAGTGCGCCATCCATCGGTCCTGGGTGAGGACCGCGTCCTCGTACCTGCCGAAGATCGGGAGCCGGTGCTGGATGAAATCATCCAGGGCGGCCAGCGCCTCCGCCCGCGTGGCGGCGAAGGTGCGCGGGCCGTCCTCGCCCACCATGACAAGCCCCTCACGCTGCCAGCGGTCGAGGTCACGGCGAACTTCGTCGTCGATCTCGTCCTCCACCGGCCACACCGGTTCCGGCAGCCCTAGCGTCTGCGCCCGTTTCGGTGGCGGCTCGCGGTTGTCCGCGTCGTAGTTCCACTGCCCCGTGGTTGGCTCGGCGCCGTCCATCAACACGTCCAGCCGACGCCGGGCATCGCGGTAGTAGTCCTCCATCAACAGTCGCCGACGACCCCGACCGTCGGCCCAGGTGCTGAACTCCTGTCGAGAGGTGGCATAACCGCGGGCGGGCAACCGCTCCAGGTCGCGTTCGCCGGCCACGGCGTCCACGAAGTGCACGGCCGACCAAGACGTGGGCTGCAGCACATCCAGTGGCTCGTCAACCTGCGCGAGCCCTTCCCGGTAGCCGTCCACTCTCAGATAGCGGCAGGCCGACCCCAGCTCGGCCGCCCGATGTCGCATTGCCGACAGGATGAGGTGTGCCTTTTGCCGGTGGAACGGTCGCCGCTGGAACACCCGGCGGGACTCGATCAGGAGCACCTGCTGGTCGTCGGAGTCCAGGAAATAGGGCCCCAGCTGATCCCCGAAGAGCCAGCGTCGCCGTGTCATCAGCGGGTGAACAGGCTGCCGGTGACAGTGGTGACGAAGTTGCGCAGCGAGTCCGGCAGGTCCCGCAGATGCCAGTTCTGCGGACCGTGGTACCAGGTCAGCTCGGTGGAGTCGGCTGTGTCGTCGCCATCCTGGGCCACGATGGCCGCCAGCCACCGCTCCGAGCCGCCGAGCACCACTGCGTACGGGAGCACCTCCGACAGCTCGTGCAGCTGCCGGCCTGCAGGCATCTGGTTGGTGGGATGGGTCAGCAGGTCAGAGCGCAGGGCCCCGAGCCCCGCCAGCAGGGCGGAGCCCTTCGCCGTACGCGCCGGCATCTCCTGCGCCACGAACACAAGGCCAAGACCGAGCACGACCAGGGCGAGGCCCAGCAGACCGAAGGTAGTGAATGCCGCGAGCAGAACTGTTACTACGACGGCGACGATGAGGGCGCCGATCGCCAGCTGGGTCCACTTGCTCCGGGTGGCGTCGGGACGCCGCTCGAACCATCCGGAGGTGACCACCTCGTCGTAGAGCTTGTCCTGGACGGAGGCGATGCAGCCAGGCAGCCGCCCGGCTATCTCAGATACCCGCACGCTGTGGGCGTCCGGCACGATCCCGTCCAACAGCTCCCGCTCGAACGGGCGCAAGGGGTCCCTGCCGTTGGTCCGCCGGGCAATTGTCCAGTCGGTCCGCGCGAACTCGGACTCCCGAGGCAGCTCAGTGATCAGCAGATGGCCGCGGACTGCCAAGTCGAGCAGCGTCGCGGTGATGTCGATCGGGTCGACCCGCTCGTCCACGACCGTACCGACGTGCCCGGGTCGGACCTGGCCAAGAACTCGGAACTCCGACTCCCCCGCGCCGGTCGGTACGAACTCCGCGGCCCGGCTGATCTCGCCGTTGGAGTTGGCGTCAGACCCGGCGCGACGGTGCATGGCGAACAGCGCCAGCCCACCGACGGCGAGCGCAGCAAGGGCGAGACCAAGTGGCAACGGGTCTGCGGAGAAGGCGCGGCCCAGAGTCCAGCGGTGGTCGATGACCTCGTTCGCCGCGACCGCACCCACGGGGAAGCCGACGTCGACGAAGACGACCTCGCCCTCACCCCGCGGCCCGTCCCGGAAGGTGGGGATTTGGGAGTCCTCCATCCCCGCCGCTGCATAGTCGCATGGGGTAGTGGAGTTGGGCGGGCCGGCGGTGCACTTCACGTAGCTGAACAGGCCAGGGATCGCGACGGTTCCGCGAAACTCGGTGACGTTCGCGCTGAGGCCCTGGAGCAGCTGCCAGCGTAGGGCCGTACCGCCTTGGACGTTCACCACCGCACCCGCGACTGTGTACGCCATGACGATTTCGTTGGCGCCGTTGGTGTTCAGCGAGACGGTGGTGAAGGGCTCGTCCTCGGTAACGGTCGGCTTGAGGTCGGTGCCCTTGGCGGTGGCTGAGAGGTCGCTCAACGTGTAGACGTACTGTCGGTCGCCGATCAGGTTCTGCCTGGTCTCGAACTTCTGCGACAGCGTCGGCGGCACCGTGCCGGAGAAGGTGATGGTCTGTTTCACCTGGAGTGCCCCGTCGGCGGCCACCCTGCCGTCGACCACGAAGCTGGCTGCCGTCCCCTCCGCCCTCGCGGTGAGCGTCGAAGGACCCGCCAGCAGGCCGAGCGTACCGAGGCAGATGGCGAGCAACACCGCAAGCCGGCGTGGCACCGTCACAGTTGAAGTAGCAGACACGACGTACAGCCTCCCATCCCCGGCCAGCGAATTGGCGTTCCGGGTGCGCGGTTATGGTTGCACCTGTGACTCAGCAGCAGTGGGGCAACCGGCAGACCCCGTGGGGTCAGCCTCCGCCGCAGCGCGGCGGCTGGGGCCAGCCTTACAACCCGCAGCAGTTACGACGAGGCCAGTTTGCCCCGAACCCGTACGGGGCCCCGGTGCAGTTCCTACCCCCACGGCGGCCGCGGCGCAGTCCGTTCAGGTCGCTGCTGGCGGCGATGATGATCATCGGGCTGATCGCGCTGGCAGGCATGGCTTCCACCAACGCGACCACACAGTCAGCTGAGCTGCCGTACCAGAACGAGGACTACCGGGTGCCGCCGCCGGACACCACACCGCCACCGTTACCGGTCCCCGAGACCTACGAGGAGGCCGAACAGCTGCTGGTGAGCAACAAGCTCTATGCCCAGAACACGCCCACTCCGGTACGGTGCACCGCCACGCCGATCAACGTGCGCACTGCTGAGAACGCGCAGCTGAAGAATCACTTCGAGGAACTGATGGAATGCCTGGTTCGGGTCTGGGGGCCGCCGGTGGAGGCCGCGGGGTTCCAGGTAGTCCGGCCGACTGTGACTATCTACGGTGCCAGGGTGACGACCAAGTGCGGCGACGCGGAGGTGAACGCCTTCTACTGCTCCGGCGACCAGCAGGTCTACTTCAGCAACCAGCTCGCTGACTACGTGCCGATCGTCAAACGTGAGAAGTGGGCGGCCGATGTGGTGATGGCCCACGAGTTCGGGCACGCCCTGCAGGCTCGAACCGCGATCTTGATCTCCTCCCATGCTCTCGGGGAGGAGTCCGGGGACAAGCGGACTGAGCTCGAGCTGAGCCGAAGGCTGGAGGTCCAAGCCGACTGCTTCTCGGGCATGTCGATGGGGGCGATGCGGCAGTCGCTCGGAATCTCGGACTCAGATGAAGAGGGCATCGAGGCGACGTACAACGCCGTTGGGGACGACGTGGTGTCGGGCAAACCGAATGTGGTCGGCAACCATGGCCTCGGCCGCAGCCGGGTGTACTGGGGCAGCACCGGACTGGGCACCAGCGATATCGGCGAGTGCAACACCTACACAGCCAAGGACGACCTTGTGCGCTAGCGCCTGACCACCAGGCAGGTGGCGATAGCGGCTATTCCCTCGCCACGCCCAGTCAGGCCCAGACCGTCGGTCGTGGTGGCCGCCAGCGAGACGTCAGCGCCAGCGGCGTCGCTGAGTATTTGTTCCGCTTCGGCGCGACGGGCACCGATCTTGGGGCGGTTACCGACTAGCTGAACCGCGATATTGGAGATGTCGAACCCGGCCGCGCGCACCCGGGCCGCGGTCTCGCTCAAAAACGCGGCACCTCGGCTACCCGCCCACTGCGGCTGGTCGGTGCCGTAGTTGCTGCCTAGGTCGCCGAGACCAGCAGCCGACAGCAGAGCATCGCAAGCTGCGTGAGCCACCACGTCGCCGTCAGAATGACCTTCCGGGCCGGCCGGCTCGTCAGGAAAGAAAAGTCCCCCGACAGTCATCGGCCTACCGGCAACCAGCCGATGTACGTCAACACCGATCCCGGTGCGGAAGTTCATCGGACTGGAGCCGGTCCAGGCCGCACTGAACTAAGAGGCAAGAACCTCATCCAGCAGGATCTCAGCCTTGTCCTCAGCCACCCGCTCAGCGAGAGCAAGCTCGGACACCAGGATCTGGCGTGCCTTGGCCAGCATCCGCTTCTCTCCCGCTGACAGGCCGCGCTCCCTTTCACGTCGCCACAGGTCGCGGACAACCTCGGCGACCTTCATGACGTTGCCGGAGTGGAGCTTCTCCAGGTTGGCCTTGTACCGGCGGGACCAGTTGGTCGGCTCCTCGGTGTGCGGGGCACGCAGTACGCTGAAAACGCGTTCCAGTCCGTCGGCGTCCACCACATCGCGCACTCCAACCAAGTCAAGGTTGCAAGCGGGAACACGGACGATCAGGTCGGTTTGGCCAACAATTCTCAAGACGAGGTAAAGCCGGTCCTCACCCTTGATCTGTCGGGTTTCGATGTCCTCGATGACGGCAGCCCCATGATTTGGGTAGACCACCGTTTCTCCGACTGTAAAGGTCATGTTGTTTTGTTCCCCTTTCCCGCTGACCAGTTTAGCACGCACTCAGGTTCCCCTCAGCCGGTGTTTGTGCTAGCCAGAGGGCACATTGAGCCTGATCAGGCTTGACAAACCGCGGCGGGGTGTGCACGCGGTGTGCCGTGGGTCACGTGCTGGTACGCGGTACGCCGGGCTGGCTGCCGTTGCCCGGACCGGTGTGGATAGGCTGCAGGCCAGCACTGTTCCACTTCCTACAGGAGTCGACCATCGTGGCTTTTCACCCGCGCCGGGCCGCCGGTCCCACTCGTCGTCTCCGGCACCTGGCAGCGAGTTCCGCCGTGGTGCTCGGGCTCGTCGGAGGCCTCGCCTCCTGCGGTTTCGACATGCAGACCATGGAGCCGTACACGCCGTCTGACGGGGTCAACCGCGATATCGGTGGGTTGAAGGCCCGCAACCTGATGATCCTCAGCAAGACAGAGGGGTCCGGGTTCCTCTCCGGCAGCATGCTGTCGGAGGGCCAGGATGACCAGCTCACGGCAGTGACGGGAGTGTCGGTGAAGGCCGACGGTTCGCCGGGACAGCAGCTGACGATGAGCCTGAGCCAGCCCGTCGCCCTCAGCAACGGGGTGCTGGTGGTGCTGACCAAGCAGGCTCCGATCTCGGTAACGGGAGCCGATCTCAAGTCGGGGCTAGAGGCGAACCTCGAACTCACCTTCGCCAAGGCCGGGAAGCTCAGCTTGACGGTCCCGGTGGTCGACGCCAACGCGCGGGAGTACGCCACCGTGACACCGTCCCCTGCGGCCACACCGTCCAGCTAGCGGGGTCGAGCGTTCGTCGGCGGCGGTGCGCGTTAGGCGCCGTAGGTCGTCTCGTCGCTGAACAGGCCGCTGACCGACTCCCCGCAGTTGATCCGGTGCACAGCCTCGGCGAACAGCGGCGCAACCGAGCGGGTGACGATGTTGGGCAGCTGCTTCTCCGGCGGTAGCGGCACGGTGTTGGTGATGAGGATCTCGGAGATGTCCGGCTCCTGCTTCAGCCGGTCGATGGCTGGCCCGGTGAAGAGCCCGTGGGTGCACGCCAGGGAGATCTTCTGGACGCCTTCGTGGCGCAACTTGGCGAGCAGCTCGACGATGGAGCCGGCCGTGGCGATCTCGTCGTCCAGCACGATGACGTCCTTGCCGTGCACATCTCCGACGATTCGGTCGATTACGACCCTGTCGTCAGCCACCCGCTGCTTGGAGCCGGCCGCCACGGGGACCTTCAGAATGCGCGCGAAGTCGGTGGCGACCTTGGCGTTGCCGAGGTCTGGTGAGACCACGACTGTATTGCTGTGATCCTGTCCGCGGAAGTGCCTGGCCAGCTCAGCAGTGGCGCTCAGATGGTCAACGGGCACGGAGAAGAACCCGTGCACCTGCGGCGCGTGCAGGGCCATGGTGAGCACCCGGGTCGCGCCCGCAGCGACCAGCATGTCCGCCACCAGCCGGGCACCGATCGAGATCCGCGGGGCGTCCTTCTTGTCCGAGCGGGCGTAGGCGAAGTGCGGGATGACCGCGGTGATGTGCGCGGCGGAGGCACCGCGGGCGGCGTCGAGCATCAGCAGCAGCTCGACCAGGTTTTCCTGCACCGGAGGCACCAGCGGCTGGACGACGTACACGTCGCGTTGTCGGCAGTTGGACCGCAGCTGCACCTGCAGGCAGTCGTTGCTGAACCGTGTCGTCCGCGATGGTGAAAGGTCGGTCCCGAGGATGGCGCACATCTCCTCAGCGAACCCGTGATGAGCAGAGCCTGAGAAAACGGTGATGTCGCCGGTCACTGGCTCACGATAACGGCTGCCGGCTCGAGCCGGACCCGCTGTCCACGCCCGCGGCGGGTCAGCCTTCGAACTTGTAGCCCAGCCCGCGCACGGTGATCAGGTACCGAGGGTTGGCGGGGTCGGGCTCGATCTTGGTCCGCAGCCGCTTTACGTGCACGTCCAGGGTCTTGGTGTCGCCAACGTAGTCCGCTCCCCAGATCCGGTCAATCAGCTGTCCTCGGGTCATCACCCGGCCGGCGTTGCGGAGCAGCATCTCCAGCAGCTCGAACTCCTTCAGGGCTAGCTTGACCCGTTCCCCGTGGACTGAGACCTCGTGCCGCTCCACATCCATCCGTACGCCGGAGAACTCCACCACGTCGGGGACCAGCTCGACGTCCTGGCCCCGCCGCAGCACCGCGCGGATCCGGGCCACCAGCTCACGGTGGCTGAACGGCTTGGTGACGTAGTCGTCGGCGCCGAGCTCCAGCCCGACCACCTTGTCGACCTCGGAGTCGCGGGCGGTCACCATGATCACCGGCACCGGGCCGCGCAGCCGGAGCTGGCGGCACACCTCGGTACCCGGCAGTCCCGGCATCATCAGGTCGAGCAGCACGATGTCGGCGCCACCCCGGTCGTACTCGGCCAGCCCCTGGGTGCCGTCCGCCGCCTCGACGACGTCGAAGCCCTCCTTGCGCAGCATGTACGCCAACGCTTCGCGGTAGGACTCCTCGTCCTCTACGACCAGTACGCGTGTCATCGGGTGCTCTCCTGGGGGTGGTGGTTCTCAAGGCCGGGGTTGGGCGGGTCCACGTGGTGAGGGCCGCGCCGATCCTCGGCTGCGTCGGCACGGTCGGACTCGACTGGGTCGTCTCGGTCGGACCCGACTCGGTCGTCGCGGTGCACATCGACCCCACCGTCGCGGTGCAGGTGGGCGGGGATGGACAAGGTGAAGGTGGAGCCGCGAGCGGGCTGGCTCCAGACGCTGACCTGACCGCCGTGTACGGCGGCGATGTGCTTGACGATGGACAGGCCCAGACCGGTGCCGCCGTTGGCGCGGCTACGGGCGTAGTCGACGCGGTAGAAGCGCTCGAAGATCCGCTGCTGGTCGGCGGCCGGGATCCCGATGCCGTTGTCGGAGACGGTGATCTCGACGTAGTCGTCGTCACTCCGCGCCTGCATGTGCGCGGCGACCACGACCCGGGCGCCCTCGTCGGAGTAGATGACTGCATTCTCGACCAAGTTTCCGACCGCGACTTCGAGCTGCCGGGCACTGCCGAGCACCCGGCAGTGCTGCTGCCCGGCGATGGTCAGCGACACACCGTGCTCGTCTGCGTCCACCCGGCAGCGATCCACTGCCTCGTTCAGGACCTGGTCGATGTCGACCACCTCGGCCTGGGACAGCGGGTTGTCGGCCTGCAGCCGGGACAGCTCGATGATCTGTGCGACGAGCTCGGTCAGCCGAGCCGACTCGATCCCCATCCTGGCGGCGAACTTGCGTACCGCGGGCGGGTCGTCGGCGGCGTCCTGGACCGCCTCGGCCAGCAGTGAGATAGCGCCGATCGGCGTCTTCAGCTCATGGCTCACATTGGCGACGAAGTCACGCCGCGTTGCCTCGATCCGCCGCTCGGCCGTCCGGTCCTCGGCCAGGACCACGATCATGTCCTCAGCGAGCGGAGCGACCCTCGCTGAGAGGTAGGTGGCGGCGGCGCCCGGCCCACGCTTCACCTCGAGGTCGGCGGTCCGGATGGCATCGTCCCGGCGTACCGCGCGCACCAGCTCCAGCAGCTCCGACACCGCTACCCGGCTGCCCCGTACCAGTCCGAGGGTGTAGGCGGGGGTGCTGGCTTGGAGCACCTCGTCATGCGGACCCACCACGATCGCCGACGACCTCAGCACAGCCAGGACCTCGGCGACTCCCTCGGGTACCACCGTGGCCTCGTCGGCCTCGAAGTCAGGGACCGGAGCGCCCGCCGGCCGGCGTTGGACCAGCCAGAACACCACGGCCCCGACGAGCACGCCAAGGACAAAGGCGAGTGCCGTAAGGGTCGGGTTCACGCTCAGATACTAAGGGGAAATATGCGTGCCGCTGTCCAGATATCGGCCGCTCAGCGGCATGACGCAAAGCGTTCGCCGCGCGTTCACTGTCCGTTCACGGGGCCCATATCTTCTGGTTTTCGGTGGACATAGAGTGGAGGGAGCTCTTGACCTTGACTAAGGGGAAATAAACCTCATGCGCGACTCCTACCGTGAACAGCTCGACGACATTCTGACCGATCTAGGGGAGATGTCTCAGATCGTCGCCGCTGCCGTACGGAGCTCCACCACCGCCCTCCTCGAAGCGGAGATCCACCTGGCCGAACAGGTCATCGGTGATGACGAGAAGCTCGACGCCCGGCAGTCCGACATCGAGGCACGCGCATTCCAGCTGCTGGCCCGGCAGTCCCCGGTGGCCGGCGAGCTGCGCATCCTGGTCGCGACCTTGCGGATGGTGTCGGAGCTGGAACGGATGGGTGACCTGGCAGCACACGTCGCCAAGATCGCGCGGATGCGCTACCCGGGGATTGCAGTGCCGGAGACCTTGCGACCCAACTTCGTCCGGATGGGCGACGTCGCGGAGAAGATGGTGATCGCCGCGGGTCAGACGCTGGTGGACCGCAACGTGCAGAACGCCCAGGAGCTGCGGGAGCGGGACGAGGAGATGGATGAGCTGCGGCGGACCCAGTTCCGGGTGCTGCTCAGCGACGACTGGGAGTACGGGGTCGAGGCTGCGGTCGATGTGGCGCTGCTCGGCCGCTACTACGAGCGGATCGCCGACCACGCCGCCTCGATGGCGCGACGGATCATCTACGTGGTGACCGGGCAGTTCCCCGAGAACGAGTTCTGGCCGCAGCCTTGATCCGCCCGCTCTGAGCTACTTCTTGCCCTGGTTCTTCACTGCCTCGATGGACGCGATAGCTGCCTCCGGGTCGAGGTAGCGACCTCCGGTCCTGGTCGGCTTGAGGTCGTCGTCCAGCTCGTAGAGCAACGGAATCCCGGTGGGGATGTTTAGGCCCACCACTTCCTGGTCGCCCAATCCGTCGAGGTGCTTGACGATGGCGCGAAGCGAGTTGCCGTGCGCAGCGATCAAGGTCACCTTGTCGGCCCGCAGATCCGGCACGATCTCGTCGTACCAGTAGGGCAGCGCCCGGTCCAGTACGTCCTTGAGGCACTCCGTCCGTGGTCGCGCCTCCGTCGGCAGCGCGGCGTAGCGGGGATCGCGGAAGTTGGAGAACTCGTTGTCCAGCTCGATCGGGGGCGGCGGGGTGTCGTAGGAACGGCGCCAGATCATGAACTGCTCCTCCCCGAACTCCGCCAGGGTCGCCGCCTTGTCCTTGCCCTGCAGGGCGCCGTAGTGGCGCTCGTTCAGCCGCCACGACCTTTTCGTCTCGATCCAGTGACGGTCGGCGACGTCCAACGCGATCTGGGCGGTTCGGATGGCGCGGCGCAGCAACGAGGTATGCACGACGTCGGGGAGGAGCCCGGACTCCATCAGCAGCTCGCCGCCCCGGTTGGCCTCGGTCACACCCTTGTCATTGAGGTCGACGTCAACCCAGCCGGTGAAGAGGTTCTTGGCGTTCCACTCACTCTCGCCATGGCGCAGCAGGATCAAGGTAGAAGTCATGGCTGCGAGCCTAGTGGTGTCGCTCAGCTCCCCGGCACCGGCGCTGATATCTCGCTACGGCAACGATCGACCGTCCCGGGAGCTGACCGTGGAGACCGCGTTGGGGCGGCAGCAGTAGCGAAATATCAGCGCGACATACTCCAGTGGTGAGCCAACAGCCCAGACCCTTGGCCGTGGTGACCGGCGCTAGCAGCGGGATCGGCGCCGCGACGGCCCGCCGACTAGCCGCAGACGGCTTCCAAGTGGTCTGCGCCGCTCGCCGCGCGGACCGGATCGCCGCCCTCGCTGCAGAGATAGATGGCATCGCCGCACCCTGCGACATCACCGATGCCGCGTCCGTGGCCGGCCTGGCTGACCAGACAAACGGCCGGTGCATGCTGCTTGTGAACAACGCTGGTGGCGCGGTCGGGCTGGAGCCGGTGGCGCAGGCCGACCTGGAGGCATGGAGCTCCATGTACGCCAGCAACGTGCTCGGCGCCGCCGCAGTCACCAAGGCGCTGTTGCCGTCCCTGATCGCAAATGAAGGGCAGGTCATCTTCATCACCTCCGTGGCGGCCGACGGCCCGTACGAAGGTGGGGCCGGCTACTGCGGCGCCAAAGCCGCGGAGCGGGCCATAGTCGGATCACTGCGGCTGGAGCTGGTGGACCAGCCGATCCGGATCGCTGAGATATCTCCCGGCATGGTGCACACCGAGGAGTTCTCCCTCACCCGGTTCGGCGGCGACCAGTCTCGGGCTGACGCGGTGTATGCCGGGGTGCCCGAGCCGTTGCTGGCCGACGACATCGCCGACTGCGTCAGCTGGGTCGCGGGACGGCCCAAACACGTGAACATCGACCGCTTGACGGTGCGGCCGCGAGCTCAGGCGGCGCAGCACAAGGTGCACCGGGTCAGCACCTGACCTGCTGGCTCTAGAGTCAGACCATGGCCAGATCTATCGCGACCAACACCCCCGTCGAGCTCCCCGAGCTGCTGGATTTCGTCCGCCCGCGACACCGCATGCTGGTCGCCACGACCCGGACAGACGGTCGTCCGCAGATCTCCCCCGTGGCCGGCGGGGTCGACGACAACGGGAGGATCGTGATCTCCTCCTACCCCGGCCGCGCCAAGACCCGCAACGCCGAACGGGACCCGCGGGTTTCGGTCTGCGTGCTCTCTGACGACTGGGACGGCCCCTGGGTTCAGGTCGACGGTGACGCTAAGGTGCTGCACATGCCCGAAGCCGTGGAGGGGCTGGTGGACTACTTCCGCTGCATCGCCGGCGAGCATCCGAACTGGGATGAGTACCGGGCAGCGATGCGGGTCCAGAACAAGTCGCTGATCAGGATCACTCCCACCCGCTGGAGCCCGATTGCGACCGGTGGTTTTCCCGCGGACGTTGCGGCCCGGCTGGACGCCTGAGTCGCCGGTTCCACTGGCCGAGCAGGTGTTCAGCCATCGCCAGGCGCTGGGCCGGGGTCGAGGTGGGGGAATGCGGCCAGGTTTGCGGTGGACTCCCCGCGGGAACGGCGCCAGGCCCACTCCCTGGTGATGCTTGCGGCGAAACCCAGCTCCACAATCGTGTTGAAGCTGGAGTCGGCGGCGTCCGCCACAGCGCCCAGGAGGCGGTCGATCTCGGCTGCGGTGACCGACGCCAGCGCCACCCGGCCGGTGAGGTAGATGTCCCCGAGCGAGTCGACGGAGAAGGCGACGCCGTACAGCTTCAGGTTGCGTTCCAGCAGCCACCGGTACACGGCGACATGATTCTCGTCGGGGTTGCGGGCCACGAAAGCTCTGATGTTGACGCCGTGCCGGCCCACCTGCAGCGCGCAGTCGGTGCTCAGCTTGTTGGTCCCAGGCAGCGTGATCGAGAACAGTCCCGGCTCCGGGTGGGCGGCGGCCAGGCCGAGAGTGGCGACGGTCGCTTCGATGATGTGGACCACCGCCGCCTGCTCGTCGGCCCCGTCAGCAGATGAGCTCACCGCCCGAGCGTAACCCGAGGCGTAAGGTGCACCAGACAGATCAGCGGCAGGGATAGGTGGCGACATGGCAAGAGATCGGCTGACGCTGAAGGGGCGGGTCGCTGCCGGCGAACCGCTGCTCGGGATCTTGGTGCGGATGCCCGCCGAGGAGATGGCGGAGATGGCCGGGGTGGTCGGCTTCGACTTCATGATCATCGACTGCGAGCACGGCCCGGCCGACGTCTCAGACCTCCGTCGTCATCTCACCGCGGCCGACGTCAACGGCTTATCGGTGATCGTCCGCGTCGGCTCCGCCGAACCAGCCCTCGCCCTGCGGGCACTTGACCAGGGGGCGGCGGGGATTCTGGCGCCGCACGTGAACACCGTCGACCGTGCTCGCGCGCTTGTCGACGCCGTCCACTACCCGCCGCTGGGTCATCGCGGCTTTGCCACGTACAGCCGTACCGGGGCCTTCGGGACCGTGGATCGGCTGCAGCACCAGCGGCACTACCTGGCGAACACGCTGGTGCTAGGCATGATCGAGTCCCCACTCGGTGTGCGAAATGTCGGCGACATCGCTTCCGTGGCAGGACTCGACGGCATCATGGTCGGTGCCGCCGACCTGTGGGCGTCAACGACGGAGTCCGACCCCGACCCGGACGAGTCCATCGCTGCAGTCCATGCCCAGCTGGCCGCGAGCCGCTTGGCGCGGATGGATGTGGTCGGGACGCCGGCGCAGGCGCGGGCGTCGTTTGACGACGGAGCACAGCTGGTGGTCTACAACCTGACGCAGACGCTGATGACCTTCCTCAGCGAGCTCACCCTCGCCCGACGATGAGCGAGGTCAGACCTGCTGCACCAGCCACCGGCACTGGTACGGATCCAGCCACAGGTCGCCGCCCCGGAGCGGCCGCTCGTCGGTGAGGGCGTCCCAGGCGTGGTCTGGCAGCGGTATCGTCCAGCGCGGCAACGCCTGCCGGTCCGGGGTGACGTTGTACACCCCGACCAGGGTCTGGGTGGGCGCTGGACGCACGAACACCAGCACGCCGGGGTTGACCGGGTCGGCGATCTGGGTGTCGACGGAGGCGTCCATCGCCGGCAACGACGCTCGGACCGCGGTCACGTGCCGCAGCGCGTGCCACACCCGATGCTCCACCGTGCCGGGCTGGTGGCGACGATCGGAGAGATCCCACCGCATCGGCGGGCGATGCACCCAGCGGTTGTCCTCAGCATGGTCGGGGTCGTCGACGAAGTCGTAGAAGTTCGTCATCGCCAGCTCGTCGCCCATGTACAGCAGCGGCAACCCGCCGTAACCCAGCATGATCTTGTGCGCCAGCAGGAACCGTTCGATCGCGAGGTCGAGATGGCGCATGTCGCCGGAGCTGAGCGCCGCCTCGATCCCGGCGAGGGAGGCCCCGGTACCGCTGATCCGTCGGTCACCGGTGGCCAGGTTCTCCTGGAAGACCAGCCCGCGAGCATCACTCATCGGGAAGGCGCCGGAGTAGAAGTCGGACAAGAAGTTGCGGTGCGCCCACCCCTCCAGACCGACCGATGCGGCGTCGCCGTCGTCGATGGCCCAGCCGATGTCGTCATGGGCACGGACGTAACAGCCCCACGCCGTGGTGCTCGGCTTGGCCGGGAACCGGTTCATGGCCGCGCAGAACAACCGGGTGTCCTTGGTCGCCAGCGCCGACCAGATCTGCACCATCAGCGAGTTCTGGTACGCGAGGTCGCTGACCTTCCCGGTGTGCTTTCCGACGCCCAGATAGGGCACCAGGTCGGTCGGTCCGACGATTGCCTCAGCCTTGAAGATGACGGCGGGAGCGGCGACCCGGGCCACCGCACGCAGTGCCTGGGTGATCGAGTGCACCTCCGGCTGGTTCTGGCAGGAGGTGCCCATCCGCTTGTACAGGAACGCGATGGCGTCCAACCGGAGGCATTCCACCCCCAGGTTCGCCAACCAGCAGATGAGGTCGGCGAACTCGTAGAACACCTCCGGGTTGTGCCAGTTGAGGTCCCACTGCCACTCGTTGAAGGTGGTCCAGACCCAGGCCTGAGCCTCCTCGGACCAGGTGAAGTTCCCTGGAGCGAAGTCGGGGAAGACCTCCGGCAGCGACTCCTCGTAGGCATCGGGAAGCTCCCGGTCCTCGAACAGGTGGAAGAACCCGCGATAGAAGTCGTCGCCGGCGCGGGCGTTGCGGGCCCAGGCATGTTCGGCGGCCACATGGTTGAGGACCAGATCCACGGTGAGTGAGATACCGCGGTTTCGCAGCTCGGTCGCCAGTTCGCGCAGGTCCTCGACCGTGCCCAGGTCCTCGCGTACCGCGCGGTAGTCCAGCACCGCGTAGCCACCGTCGTTCTGCCCGGTTCGTGGCTTCAGCAACGGCAGCAGGTGCAGGTAGGTGACCCCCAGCTCCGACAGGTAGTCGGCGTGGTCGGCAACACCGCGGAGGTCGCCGGCGAAGAGGTCTGCATAGGTGACATAGCCGAGCATCTGCGGGTGCTGGAACCAGTACGGGTCGGCATGGCGGCGCAGGTCCAGCAGCCGGAGATCGGCGGGGCGCTGCTTGAAGTTCGCGGCGGCGATCTCCACCAGCCGGGCCGCCATCGTCGGCGCCTGCTCGGGATAGGCGCCCGCCAGCCCGCTCAGCAGATCCGGCCAGCCCCGCCTCAGCCGGGTCTCGAACACGACGCGGTCGTGGTGCGGCTCGTCCGGCATCAGGTCCGCGACCCGGGGCATCGTAGTCATGAGCCTGGTCAGCCGTTGATCTTGGAGTCGTCGCGTCGCACCCTGAGCCGCTTCTTGAACTCATCGGCGAACATCTCCCGCAGCTGCTCGTTGTCCATCATCGAGCTGATGGCCTCGAAGCCGCCTTGAGCCACCCGTTGGCAGACGGCCAGCCATGCCTGGCCCATGGCGTAGGTGAAGCTGGAGGCAACTCCAGCACCGATCACGCCGCCGGCGACCATTCCCGCCCCCGGCACCATCTTCAACAAGTTGGTGAAGGTGGCCCTGCCGGCGGAGGTGGCTGCCGTGGTCGACGCCACCGCCAACAGCGCCGCGCGGTCGAACTTGATCTTGTAGATCTGCGCGATCCGCGCCATCATCCCCAGCTGGATGGGGACCAGCACGGCTGCGTCGGAGAAGGGGATCGGGCTGGCCGCGGCGGCGGCTGCGCTGGTCGCCGCCACCGCTATGTGCTTCTGGGCCTCTTTGGCCTTGCGAACGTAGTCAATCTCCTGCGCCGCGGTGAGGGCTCCTTCGACTCCTTCGGGCGCAACGCGAAAGGTGGCATCAAGGAGTCCCTGCAACCCGTGCGGCGGCTGCCCGGTGAACTCGTCGTGTCGGGCGTACGTCATGAACGGCAGGCCGCCGGTGATGGGCAGCTTTCTCGCGGCGATCTGTTCGGCCAGCTCGATGGCGTCGGGATGGTAGCGGTCGTCCCGCAACGGGACCTGGGTGAGCACGACGATCACGGGCAGACCAAGCTCGTGCAGCCGCTGAACAAACTCAGCCTCGGCGTCCTCGAAGCGCCGGTCCATCCCGCGAACGCAGTACCAGGCCACGTGGAGCTGCTCCTGCAACGGCATCCTACGCATCTGCGCCATGGCCTTGTTCAGGTCGGAGATGATCTCCTTGTTGTCCTTGCCCACCTCGAGGCCTTGGGTGTCCACGATGCCGAGGTAGCCGATCTTGTCGATATAGAGGTGGCTGCCCCGGGTGACTGGCTGGCCGATGCCGGTTCGTGCAACCTCCTCGCCGAAGATCGCGTTGATCAGGGTGGACTTGCCGACGCCCGTCTTGCCGAAGATCGCCAAGTTGAACCGGCCGACCGAGACCGACTGTTTGTCGTACTCCTGACGGAAGGAGTCCTTGAACCAATCCGCCACTGCGCCGCCCTCCGTGCTCCAGATGCCACCGTGTCCATGTGTTGCCACCACTGTACGGATGCGAGCCGACTGTACGGATCCGAGCCGACGCGGAACCTCCTGGCATGCTGAGGATGGCTCCGCGAGCACAACCTCGACCTGCTCTTCGCCGCCGGCACCACCGTGGAGGAGACGCTGGCCATGACGGCCTGCATCCTTGCCGTCATGGCCACCGTCAACGCGATTCAGCGCAGACGCCAGTCCGGGTCAGCGAGCTTCGGGAGCAGATAGCCAAACAGGGGTGAGGGGGTGCGCCGCACCGCGACCGCCCCGCGGCAACGGTGTTTCGTTTCGTCGATGCCACCTCGCCCGTTAGACTGGGCAGGCTGCGCTGACGGCCAGTTTCTCTGCCGAGGACGGCAGCCCCCCATATTGTTCGGAGTTTCTCGCATGCCAACACGTTCAGATCTGCGCAATGTCGCGATCGTAGCCCACGTCGACCACGGCAAGACCACCCTGGTCGACGCCATGCTGTGGCAGTCGGGCGCATTCCGGGCCAACCAGGACGTCAACAACCGGGTGATGGACTCGATGGACCTGGAGCGGGAGAAGGGCATCACGATCCTGGCCAAGAACACGGCTGTGCTGCACCACGCACCCGACGGTCAGAACGTGATCATCAACATCATCGACACCCCTGGCCACGCCGACTTCGGTGGCGAGGTGGAGCGCGGGCTGGAGATGGTTGACGGTGTGCTGCTGCTGGTGGACGCCTCCGAGGGCCCGCTCCCGCAAACCCGGTTCGTGCTCCGCAAGGCGCTAGCCAAGAACCTCCCGATCGTGGTCGTGGTGAACAAGGTCGACCGCCCGGACGCCCGGATCAAGGAGGTGGTCGAGGAGACGTATGAGCTGTTCATGGATCTGGTCGACGACAATGACGTGGACGTACTGAACTTCCCGGTCGTCTATGCCTCCGCCAAGGCCGGCCGGGCGTCGCTGAACGCGCCGGAGAATGGCGAGATGCCCGACGCTGAGAACCTCGGCCCCCTGTTCGCCACCATCTTGAACGACATCCCGGCGCCGGAGTATGAGGAGGGCGCCGTCCTGCAGGCGCACGTGACGAACCTGGACGCGTCCCCCTACCTCGGCCGGCTGGCACTGTGCCGGGTGATGGCGGGTGAGATGAAGCGCAACCAGATGGTGGCCTGGTGCAAGGCCGACGGCACGATCCAGAACATCAAGCTGTCGGAGATGCTCATCACCGAAGCCCTGGACCGGGTGCCGGCCGACCTCGCCCGGCCGGGTGACATTGTCGCGATCGCCGGTATCCCGAACATCACCATCGGTGAGACTCTCTCGGACCCCGAGAACCCCAAGCCGCTGCCGCTGATCACCGTGGACGAGCCCAGCATCTCCATGACGATCGGTATCAACACCTCGCCACTCGCCGGCAAGTCGGGCAAGAACCTGACTGCCCGGCTGGTCAAGAATCGCCTGGATGCGGAGTTGGTCGGCAACGTCTCGATCCGCGTCCTCAACACCGAGCGGCCCGACACCTGGGAGGTTCAGGGCCGGGGTGAGCTGCAGCTGGCGATCCTGGTCGAGATGATGCGGCGCGAGGGCTTTGAGCTCACCGTCGGAAAGCCGCAGGTGGTCACCCGCGAGATCGACGGCAAGGTGCACGAGCCGGTGGAGCGGCTGACCATCGACGCGCCGGAGGACTTCGTCGGCGTGGTCACCCAGCTGATGGGGCTGCGCCGCGGCCGGCTCGAGCAGATGGTCAACCACGGCACCGGCTGGGTCCGGATGGAGTACCTGGTACCGGCTCGAGGCCTGATTGGGTTCCGTACCGAGTTCCTCACCGAAACCCGCGGTACGGGCATGATGCACCACGTATTCGAGGCGTACGAGCCGTGGCACGGCGAGCTGCGGACCCGGCCGAGTGGGTCGCTGGTCGCCGACCGATCCGGTGTGGTCACCGCCTACGCGCTGTTCAACCTGCAGGAGCGCGGCACCATGTTCGTCG
Source organism: uncultured Propionibacteriaceae bacterium (assembly GCA_902805915.1). GTDB lineage: Bacteria > Actinomycetota > Actinomycetes > Propionibacteriales > Propionibacteriaceae > Microlunatus. The sequence goes on from CADCUO010000135.1 coordinate 27,665, forward strand.
GCCCGACCACTGAGGTCTACGAGGGCATGATCGTCGGGGAGAACGCGCGCGCCGACGACATGGACGTCAACCCGACCAAGGAGAAGAAGCTCACCAACGTTCGCTCCTCCACCGGGGACGAGCTGGAGCGGCTGATCCCGGCGAAGATCATGAGCATGGAGCAGGCTCTGGAGTTCTGTCGGGGCGACGAGTGCATCGAGGTCACTCCGGCCGCGGTCCGGATCCGCAAGGTGGTGCTGTCGGCCAACGAGCGGGCGCGAACCCGCTCCCGGGCCAAGAACGCCTGACCCCCGTCCTGCCAGGCTGAGAACCTGGAAAATATCGTCGGCTGCAATGCAACCAACGGCTCTTCCCAGCCGTATTCACCACGACCAGCAGGGGGCTGGTCGTCCAGTGACAAGGATGCAGCGATGAAGCGAACTGTCCAGATGTTGGTGGGTGTCGCGATGGCGATGGCCCTGAGCGGCGCAGCCACGGGGACTGCCCCGATGGCGACTCCTGCGGTCGCGGCTACCGAAGTGTCCGCCGCCGCTGCCCTGCCGAAGCGGGGGCAGACCTCCACTGACGTCAAGGCCCTCCAGCAGCGCCTGGTCAGGGCGAAGATGCTGGACGCGCAGTATGTGACGTCCTACTTCGGTCCGTTGACCGCTGCTGCCGTGCAGAGGTTCCAGCGGACGTACGGGCTGCCGCAGACCGGCGCCGTTGACCAGAAGACCTGGTCCACACTGGTGGCGAAGACTGGCACCATCACGGTCCCCGGCAAGCCCAAGGGCATCGACAGCCGCTGCATGGTCACCGGCCGGGCACTGTGCGTGGACAAGACGAAGGACAAGCTGCATTACATGAAGGCCGGCAAGGTGGTGCGGACCTTGGATGCACGGTTCGGCTGCGCCGCGACGCGTACCCGGGAGGGCAAGTTCTCGGTGCTGTGGAAGAGCCGGAACCACGTGTCGACGATCTACCACACCCCGATGCCGTACGCGATGTTCTTCAGCGGTGGCCAGGCCGTGCACTACTCCCCCGACTTCGCCGCCCGCGGCTACGCCGGCTGCAGCCACGGTTGTGTCAACATCCGCGACAAGGCAGGCATCCGCTGGATCTTCGACCAGATGCGGGTCGGCGACCGGGTTGTGGTCTACCGCAGCTGAGTCGTTGGTTTCCCACGTGTACGTGGGACTCTGGCACTTCACCCAACAAATCCGTTGGGTGAAGTGCCGGCTTTCTGGGTGAAGTGACGGCTGGACGCGTGGCCCAACCCTTGTCGAGGGCTCGGCACTAGGACAGAGTGTGGACCAGGATCATCGGGACGACCTGGAGTCCTCAGCCAGCCAAGGAGTGGCGATGTCGCAAGCGCAGACCGCGGAGCAAGCCGGGCAGGCGAGCGGCGGCGAGCCCGAGCTCAGACGGGTGATGGGCCCCAAGCTGTTGCTGCTGTTCATTGTGGGCGACATCTTGGGCACCGGCATCTACGCCATCACCGGTACGGTCGCCAAGGAGGTCGGCGGCGTCGTCTGGCTCCCGTTCCTGGTGGCGTTCGTGGTCGCCACCTTGACGGCGTTCTCCTATCTGGAGCTGGTCACCAAGTATCCGCAGGCCGCCGGCGCCGCCCTGTACACGCACAAGGCCTTCGGGATCCACTTCGTCACCTTCTTGGTTGCCTTCACCGTGATGTGCTCGGGCATCACCTCCGCATCGACAGCCTCCCGCGCGTTCGCGGCCAACTTCGAAGCCATGATCAACGTCGTCCGCGCCGACTGGCTGGGCGGCAGCGAGGTCGCTGTCGGCGACGGCTTCACCACGGTGTTGGCCCTGCTGTTCATGTCCCTGGTTGCGTTGATCAACCTGCGCGGCGTCGCCGAGAGCGTGTACGCCAACATCGTGTTGACCTGCGTTGAGCTGTCTGGCCTCTTGATCGTGATCTTCGTAGGTTTCTTCGCGATCGCCCGCGGCCGCGCGGACTTCTCCCGGGTCGTCATGTTTGACACCCCCAACGACAAGGGCATCTTCCTGGCAGTGACGGCGGCCACGTCGCTTGCCTTCTTCGCCATGGTGGGGTTCGAGGACTCGGTCAACATGGCCGAGGAGACGAAGGACCCCTCCACCATCTTCCCCAAGATCATGCTGACCGGGCTAGGCATCACTGGACTGATCTACGTCCTGGTGTCCATCTCTGCGATAGCGCTGGTCCCGGCCGGGGAGCTGGGTCAGGGTGAGGCGCCGCTGCTCAAGGTGGTGCAGGCCGGAGCACCGAACCTGCCGATCGACCAGATCTTCCCGCTGATCAGCATGTTCGCGGTAGCGAACTCGGCCTTGATCAACATGTTGATGGCGAGCCGGCTGCTGTACGGGATGGCCCGGCAGCGGGTACTCCCGCCGCCGCTCGGCCGGGTGCTGGTCGGCCGGCGTACCCCGTGGGTGGCGATCCTGTTCACCACCGCGCTCGCCTTCGGTCTGATCATCGTCGTAGGCAGGGTGTCCCAGCTCGGCGGGACCACGGCACTGCTGTTGCTTGCGGTGTTCACCGTAGTCAACATCTGCTGCCTGATCCTGCGCCGAGACCCGGTGGAGCACAAGCATTTCGTCGCCCCGACCGTCATCCCGATCATCGCGGCGGTCTGCTGCGGCTATCTGGTCGGGCCGTGGACCGGACGCGACCCCACCCAGTACAAGATCGCCGGAGTTCTGCTTGCCATCGGGGTGGTGCTGTGGGCCATCACCTGGTTCATCAACCGCGCTTTTTACGCACGCAGGACCTATCTCAAGGACCCGGCACATCTGGATTCCGACGACCGGTGAGCTGAGCGTCGGCGCCGATCAGTTACAACCCCGGGACAGTGGCGGTGATCAGGCTTCCGTCCTCTCGGCGACCACCCCGCTGCGCGGCCAGTGAGATGTCGGCCCTGATCCGCGGACCCTGGTCCCGCAGTGGCACCGCCACCGGGGAGGTGGACCCCACCTTGATGTCCTTCCCGCGCACCGAAAGCACGACGGGTTCGTCGCCCTGCTCCAACGTGAACTCGATCTCGGTGCTGGTCAGGTGCACCCGGATCCGGGAGCCGTGCAGGAGTACGCGGAAGGTCAGCGACTTCCAGGACTCCGGCAGCCGCGGGTCGAACGTGATCTGGCCGTTGTAGTCCCGCATCCCGCCGAAACCGTAGACGAGGGCGTTCCACACTCCCCCGGTTGAAGCCACATGCACACCGTCAGAGGCGTTTCCGTGCAGGTCTGCCAGATCGACGAACAGCGAGCTGGTGAAGTACCGCAACGCCATCTCGTGGTAGCCCACCTCCGCGGCGATGATGGACTGCACCACGCCGGACAGGGTCGAGTCGCCGGTGGTGATGGCGTCGTAGTACTCGAAGTTGGCCCGCTTCTCTGCCTGGGTGAAGTGGTCGCCCTGGAGGAACAGCGCCAAGACCACGTCGGCCTGCTTGAGGACTTGGAACCGGTAGATCACCAACGGGTGGTAGAACAACATCAGCGGCCGCTTGTCCGGCGGGGTCCGGTCCAGGTCCCAGATCTCTCGCTCGAGGAAGTGCGAGTCCTGCGGGTGGATACCGATCTGTTCATCGAACGGGATGGCCATCGCGTCGGCCACCTCCGCCCATTCCTCCACCTCGGCGCTGGTGACACCGAGCCGTTGCACCATCCGCGCGTACGCTTCGGGAGCTGCGACCTCCATCTGCTGCACGACTTCGGCTGCCTTGCTCAGGTTGAACCGCGCCATCACGTTGGTAAACAGATTGTCGTTGACGACGGTGGTGTACTCGTCCGGCCCGGTCACGCCGTGGATGTGGAACACCCGGGTGCCGTCCTCCCGCCAGAACCCGAGGTCGGTCCACATCCGGGCGGTCTCCACCAGGATGTCGACCCCCTCACGCCACATGAAGTCGTCATCGCCGGAGGCGGCCACGTACTTGCACAGAGCAAAGGAGATGTCGGCGTCGATGTGGTACTGCGCCGTCCCCGCCGCATAGTAGGCCGACGCCTCCTCACCGTTGATGGTGCGCCATGGGAACAGCGCGCCCTTCTGGGTCAGGTCACGAGCCCGGCGCCGGCCGGCGTCCAGCATGTTGTACCGGAACCGGAGGGCGCTTCGTGCCATCGCCGGCGAGGTATAGGTCATGAACGGCAGCACGTAGATCTCGGTGTCCCAGAAGTAGTGCCCGCCGTACCCGGAGCCGGACACCCCCTTGGCCGGCACGCCGGACTGCTCGGCCCGCGCCGTGGCCTGCGCGAGCTGGTACAGGTTCCAGCGGATGGCCTGCTGGAGTTCCGGATGCCCGCTGACCTCGACGTCGGACCGGGCCCAGAAGGAGTCGAGCCATTCCCGCTGCTCGGTGAACTGCCGCGGCACGCCTTGGTCGAGAACCCGGTCCAGGGTGCGTCGACACCGATCCACCAGCTCCCGTACCGGGACGCCGCGCGAGGTGTGGTAGGCGACTGTCTTGGTGATCTTGAGCGGCACGCCGGGTTGGGCCTGCACCCGATACACCGTCTTTGCAGTGTCCTCATCGGCATAGTTGCGTTTGTTGTAGTCGTTCTCGGTGCAAATTGCATGATCAACACCGACCGCTAGGGTCATGCCGGAGTTGGCGCAGCGGTAACCCAGCAGGATGCGGTCCTCACCGGCCCAGTGGCTCTGCGGCACCAGCACGCGGTCTTCGAAAGACTCCGCCTTGCGGGGGTCGGCGCCCTCACCCATCGCAGCCGAACGTACGTGGTACTCATCCTTGCCGTCCTGGCGGTTCAAGGTGGGCGACGACACCACCACCGGAGCCTGCTCATCCAGCATGGTGACCTCGATCGACATGATCGCCAGATGCCGCTGCGCAAAGGAGACCATCCGCTCCGACCGCACCTTGACGCGTTTGCCGGCAGGCGTCCGCCAGACGATCTCGCGGCGCAGCACGCCGTCGCGGAAGTCCAGCGACCGGTCGTAGAACTCCAGGTCGGCCACCGGCAGCAGCAGCGGCTCGTCGTCAACGTAAAGCTTCATCACCTTGTTGTCGGGCACGTTGACGATCGTCTGCCCGACTCGCGCGAAACCGAACGCCTCCTCGGCATGCCGGATCGGCCACGTCTCGTGGAAGCCGTTGATGAACGTGCCGTGCGTGTGGGACTCTCGCCCTTCCTCGACGTTGCCGCGCAGGCCCAGGTAGCCGTTGCCGACCGCGAACAGGGTCTCGGTCAACCCGAGGTCGTGTCTGCTGTAGATCCGCTCGGACAGTTTCCACTCCTCAGCCGGGAAGCGGGTCCGATTCAGCGGGTCCGACACCTTCAGCGGGGCGTCACCGCTGGAGCCCTGCATCACTGCACCAGCTCAGCGAGATCGCTCACCACGAGGTTCGCTCCGGCCTCTCGGAGGCGGTCGGCGCCGACACCGCGGTCGACACCGACGACCAGGCCGAAGTCGCCCCGGTGGCCTGCCTCTACACCAGAGATCGCGTCCTCCAGCACCACGGCCCGCGCGACCGGGGTGCTCAGCAGCTCAGCCGCATGGACGAAGGTCTCCGGTGACGGCTTGCCTGCCAGACCATGGCGGGTGGCGACCGTCCCGTCCACCACGACCGTGAACCGGTCGGAGAGTCCGGCGGCCTCGAGTACGGCAGGAGCGTTGCGGGAGGACGACACCACGGCCATCTTGGTCCCCCGGGCCGCTAGCGCATCCAGCAGAACGACGGATCCGGGGTACGGCTGCACGCCCTCTTCCCGCAGCACCGCTGAGAACACCGCGTTCTTCCGGTTGCCCAGGCCGCAGACTGTTTCGGTGCCGGGGTCGTCGCCGGGGTCGCCTTCGGGAAGAGTGATGTGGCGGGAGGCCAGAAAGGACCGGACCCCGTCATAGCGGGGCTTCCCGTCGATGTAGGCGAAGTAGTCGTGGTCGGAGTACGGCTCGCTCACCCCGCGCGCTGCCAGGAGCTCGGTGAACATCTGTTCCCAGGCGCGCATGTGCACGTCCGCAGTCGGGGTCAAAACGCCGTCCAGATCGAAGAGCGCAGTGTCGAAGTCGTCCCAGTTCACATCGAGAAGCGTAGAGGGTGGCACAGCACTAGTACCACGTTGGAATCGTTTTCCGGGTCACGCCTCCACTTAAGCACTACACGGGTTCAACCGCCGATGAGGCCCAGCGTCTGGGCGTACGGGCGGACAGCCCCCACTGGCTCACCGTGGCCGAGCACCGGCAGGGCAGCCTGAGTGCTCAATGTCGCCGAGTCGAGCCCGAGCCGCTGCAGTACGCCGGCCATCGCCACCGCGCGTGCCCGAGGCGCACCGTCGCTGATCTTGAGCGCTACTCCGCGGCCGTCCGGCAGGCCGACGGCGTGCACGGCCTCGGCGCCCCCCTTGCACAGCAGTCCGGGTATGGCGCGGTGCAAAGCGAGTTCGTCGCGGCGGGTTCCCGAGGTCCATTCCGGATGGTTTCGGACCGCGTCGGCGACCCGCCGCTCGTAGCCGTCAGAGGCTGCAGCGATCCTGCCGAAGGCGCGGGCCAGACCGACCAGGCTGAAGCCAAAGGCCGGCGCGCCGCAACCGTCTACGGCAACATCGCCGGCTTGCTCCCCGGTCAGGTCGTTGATCGTGTCCAACAGTGCCAGCTGGAGTGGATGACTGGGGTCACGGTAGGTGGAGACGTCCCAGCCGTTGCAGACCGTGGTCCGCAGCATGCCGGCATGCTTGCCGGAACAGTTCATCGCCAGCGACGTCTTCCCTCCGCCGGCGCGGATCACCTGCTCCTTCGCCACCTCGTCGGCGGGCCAGTCCGGCGGGGTCTGCAGCGCCGACTCATCCAAGTCTGACATCGAGAGAATCCGGCGTACGCCGTCCTGGTGGAACGGCTCCCCTGAATGGGATGCACAGACCAGGGCCAACAGGTGGTCGGTGAGGTCGAGGCCTGCACGGAGCATGCCGACCGCCTGCATCGGCTTGCTGGAACTCCGCGGGTACATCCGTGCAGTGACGGCTCCGACGAAGGAGGCGACGCTCCCGTCCGGCTGGGTGACCACAACCCGACCGAAGTGCACGCTCTCGACGAACCCGCTCCTGGTGACCTCGACCAAGATCGGGTCTGCTTCGAAGGGGTGAGCCACCCGTGCAGGCTACCGGCCGTCGGCTCGCTACAGCCGCGCTCGTACGTGCAGGCCGATATCGGGATCCACCACGGTCTCCTGGGCGGCCGCTATCCCACCGACCACCAAGGGCTCGGACTCCGCGACGTTGCGCTTGATCAGGCCGAGCGCGATGGGGCCCAGCTCGTAGTGCCGCGCCGAGGAGCCGACGAAGCCGACGCTCCGACCGCTGGCCTGGAGCTCCGTACCGGGCTCCGGCAGGGCGTTGGCGCTCCCGTCGAGGTGCAGCCGGACCAGCCTCCGCGGTGGTCGTCCCAGTGTGTGCACCCGAGCCACCGTCTCCTGGCCGCGGTAGCAGCCCTTGTCCAGATGGACTCCGACGCCCAACATCCCGATCTCGTTCGGGATCGTGCGGGAGTCGGTGTCAACCCCGATCCGCGGTACGCCGGCGGCGATCCGCCGGGCCTCGTAAGCCCAGGTTCCGGCCAGCACCGGCTCCGCCTCCACCGCGGTAGCGAAGTCGGGGCGAGGCACGAACAGCTCGTACCCACCGAGTGAGTCCAGACCCGGTCGGGCCAACAGGCCTGAAGGATGGTCGCCACCGGCCTTCCACAGCACCGCGAACTCCTCGGTACGGTCAGCGACCTCGACGCGCATCATGAAGCGCATCCGGTCCAGCCAGGCCACCACGGCAGCCGCAGCGCGCGGTTCGGTGTGCGCCCAGAACGTCTGACCGTCGTCCACGCCGTAGAGCGCATGCTCGATATGGCCTTGCGGGGAAAGGATCAGCGCGGTCACGCCCTGACCGGGAGCGAGACTTTGGAGATGCTGGGTGGTGAGCGAGTGCAGCCAGCTGAGACGATCCGGGCCCGTAACGGTGAGGACGCCGCGGTGGGACAGGTCGACAGCACCGCGGCCCTGGTCGAGCTCGCGCTGGTCACGCATCGGGTCGCCGTAATGCCACGGCACGCCGGCGTCTGGGCCGCGCTCCCCAACGACTGCCATCAGGTCCCCCATCTCAGGCCCGCTTGAGGCGCGCCCACAGGTGCGACTGCAGCGGCTGCCCCTGCGCCGCCTTGTCGAAGGTCCACAGCAGGTCACCTTCGACGTTGCCGTACAACCGCTGTCCGGCGGTGTACTCCTCCGCGCTGGCGGTCCGAACCACTGCATCGGTGCTGAGCTCTATCTTGGCGCCGGTGATGCTGCCATACCAGACCTCCGCGTAGCCGGTGGGGTGGCACATCACCACCTCGATCGTGCCGTCGTGCTGGGGTCGCCAGAAGCCGGTCTCCATGGTCAGTGGACGTAACGCCTTACCGTCCTCGCCAATCTCGAAGGTTTGGGAGAGGTAGTGCAGGTAGTTCTCGCCGTTGTGCGCGAAGTCGATCTGCTGGCCGAACTCGAAGTCGGGCATTCCGGGGTACGTGCCTTTGCCGACACCCTCCCACCGACCTACCATCCAGGCCACTCCGACCAGATCTGAGTGCAGCCCTTGGGGAATCTCGAAAGGCATCGGTCAGCGCCCTTCCGGGCGCGGAGCGTTGATCAACAACTGCACCAGGACAACGAGAGCGGCAATACCGATGACGGCGATCCCAACGACCAGGCCGAGGGCGAGAACTAAGGCTAGGGACACGCCAGCGAGTCTAGACGGTGTCGGTCAGCCGGTGCTCCATCACCGTGCAGACCGTCACGTAGGTGTTGCCGCCGGCGGCTGGCCAGTGTTCCACCCGAGATCCGCAGTCGCGATATCCCAGCGCGCGGTAGAGCCGGTAGGCCCGCGGGTTGTCGTGCTCCACACCCAGCTGGGCGCGGTGGAGGCCACGGTCGCGGACCCGAGCCTCGAGTGCCCTGATCAGCACCGTGCCCAGCCCCAGCGACTGGAGCGTCTCATGCACCGACAGCATCCACAGCTCGCCATAGTCGGGGGACCTGCGAAAGTTCACCGCGCCGAACGCCACCAGCCGTCCGTTGGGGAGGGCGATCACGACCGACTCGGTGTCGCCGGACCAGCAGCCCTGCAGCACCTCCGCGATCGCAGTGAGGTGCTCGGGGCCACCCGACCAGCCCAGGTCTGTCAGGTCCTCCGGCTCCAGCGCGCGCACCGTGAGCGAAAGCTCCACCAACTGGGAAGTCCGCCAGGTATCTGTCTCGCTGGTACTCACCTGGTGATCCTCACCCCACAGGACTCGGTCCGCAACTCATCCGTAGCTCAACGAGCGCTCGGCTGCGGACTAGAGTCGCCGGTATGAGCAGATACGTCATCATCGGGGCCGGAGCGATCGGTGGCGCCCTCGGCGGCCGGTTGACGCATGCCGGACGGCAGTCGGTGCTGGTTGCCCGTGGTGATCATCTGAGGGCCATGCGGTCCGCCGGGCTACGGCTGCGTACCCCGGACGAGGACGTGAAGATTCCGGTGTCGGCAGTCCCTGGTCCAGATGATCTTGAGCTGGCTCCGGACGACGTCTTGGTGGTGGCCACCAAAACGCATCAGGCGGGTGACGCGTTGACGGCCTGGGCCGATGCACCAGTGCACTCAGACGGCCGGGTGATCGGTACGGCCGGGGAGAATCTCCCGATCTTCATGGCTTTGAACGGGGTTGCCAGTGAAGGTCTGGCACTGCGCTACTTCGACCGCGTTTTTGGTGTATGCGTCTGGATGCCTGCTGTGCACCTGGTGCCGGGTGAGGTGATCGTACGCGGCGCGCCGACGTCTGGCATGTTCCACATCGGCCGGGTCCCCGCAGACCTTGCCGGTGAGGAGGACCAGCGGCTGCTGGGACGGATCACCGACGACTGGACCGCCGCCAACTTCGACGTCCGCCTGCCCGCCGATGTGATGCCGTGGAAATACCGGAAGCTGATCAGCAACATCGGCAACGCGTTCCAGGCCCTGGTTGGTGCTGGCAGCGACGTTAGACACCTGGTCAACGCTGCCGAGGGCGAGGCTCGTGCGGTGCTGGACAAGGCCGGTATCGAGTACACCAGTGACGAGGATGAGAAGGAGGCTCGAGCGGCCGGATTCACCATGCGCCCGGTGCCTGGGGTGCCCAACGACATGGGTGGGTCCACCTGGCAGTCGCTGGCTCGAGGCACTGGCAACGTGGAGACCGACTACCTCAACGGCGAGATCGCGCTGCTGGCGCGCCGACAGGGTGTCAGCGCACCGATCAATGCCACCATGGCGTCGCTGGTCCGAGTGGCAGCAGCCACCGGCCAGAAGCCGGGAGCGCTGTCGGTCGAAGAACTGGCTGAGCGGCTGCAGTTGTCCTAGGGGCCTCTCCCAGCGGGCGTCGCAGCACTACGCGGAAACTGCGTTCCTGTTACCTGGATCCCGCCTACTCGTACATGATGTAGTCGGGCTTCGGCTTGATGGCCAGCACCTGTTTGGGGGTCATCAAACGCCCTTCTCGGGCATCCTCTTCGAGGAAGAGCTTGAAGCCGGGATGCACGAACTTCGGCGTCGTCTTGTTCACCTGCCGATAGGTGTTGATCTTGGCGGCTTGGGAGCCGATCCCGTCGACTGACTTGATCAGGACCACACCCTTGTGCTTCTTCAGCTGTGACTCTTTCCGGACGATCTGGGGGGCCAGCTGGTGGTAGACCAGCACCTTCTCCGGGAGGTCATGCTTGGCCACAATGCGGGACAGGTGGGCGGCGACGGAATCAATCTCCGCTCCGGTGGTGTGACCGAAAGCTCCGCCCGGGATCTGGTCCGCATCCATCGCCCATTCCGGATCCAGGGCCACTCCGACATCCGGCTCGGCCAGCCACTTGTCGTAGGCCTTGACCTCCTCAAGGAACTCGGCCCGGCCAGGTTGGATGTTCAACAGCAGCAGCGCCTGGTGGGCGCGGGCTTCCTTGAGATACCGGCGTATGTCGGCGTCCGAGCTCCGGACCCGATACTTGCCGTCGGCGCCTGCGTCAGCCTGCACGATGGTGGCGATGATCTCCAGCACCGGGAGTGCTTCCCGGCCCTGGGCGTACGACTCCGCGCGCTTCTCCAGCTCGTCGACCCGGTCGCCCAACCGCCCGATACCTAGCCGGCCGAGCGGGGGTGATCCGGTCAGGCCCGCGTACCCGACGAGCCGGTAGCGAGGGAAGACCGAGGTCCCACCGCGCGGGAGCTCCAGCTTCGCCGGACTGGCGCTGGCCTTTGGAGTAGACGACGCCGAGGCGGAGGGCGTTGTGGATGGCGTCGGGCTGGCGGCACTCGTGCCAGGTGACGCCGAGCGGTTGGCAGGCACGACGCCGGCGGACTCGGTAGCGACATCGCCGGTGCCCAGACCAGCGGCATCGGCGCCGAGTCCGCAACCTGAAAGCAGCAGTGCTGCAGCCAACCAGGATGTATTCGTCCGCATGCCGATCATGAGTTCCAGTCAATCAGGGCAGAGCGTCAATTCCCGGGATAGCCACGGCCATGGGGTTATAGCCATCACCGAATACTCCTGAAAGACTTGCCGGATGATTGGGCGACTGCACGGAATTGTCATCGACTGCACAAACCCACAGGAGCTGGCGTCGTTCTACGAGGAGCTGCTGGGGATGCAGAGAGTCCAGGACGAGCCGGACTGGGTCGTGATCGGAGATGCTCCGGACCGGCCCGGATTGGCCTTTCAACAGGTCGATAACTATCGTCCGACCACCTGGCCGACCGCCGAGCGACCGCAGTACCGGCACTTCGACGTCCAGGTAGACGATCTTGATGTTGCGGAGGCCGCAACCTTGAAGCTCGGCGCCACCCGGCTCCCCGGCGGCGGAGACACCTTCAGAGTGTTCGCCGACCCTGCGGGGCACCCGTTCTGCCTCGTCATCTGAGTCCGTCGTAACCCACCGAGTCCCCGCACGTACCGGCGCCCACTACCCTCAGCCCATGCGGGTGGTGCTGCAACGGGTGACCTCGGCTCACGTCCAGGTGGACGGTGAGGTGGTTGGTGCTATCGATCGCCCGGGCTTGCTCGTACTAGTCGGTGTGACGCACCAGGACGCTCCGGCCGTTGCCAGCAGGTTGGCCGAGAAGGTGTGGACGTTGCGCATCCTGGCGAACGAGCAGTCATGCGCCCAGCAGCGGGCACCGCTGCTGGTGGTCAGCCAGTTCACCCTCTATGCGGACACCCGGAAGGGACGGCGCCCCTCGTGGGGGGCCGCGGCCCCACGCTCAGTGAGCGAACCTCTGGTCGAGGCCTTCGTGACTGCGCTAAGAGATCTCGGCGCCGAGGTCCACACCGGGGTCTTCGGGGCGGACATGCAGGTCACCCTCACCAACGACGGCCCGGTCACGCTGGTCCTGGACTCCGATCCGACGGCGACCTGAGCGCCAGCCGCTCGCTCTAATCGCCCAAGCACGTCCACACGGCCGCCTGAGCTGGTAGAAGACAGTGCCGACGCCGAGGGGGGTCTAGCTCTGCGGGGAGTGTTCGGCGGCGCCGGCGCAGGGCCACCGGCGCGACGAGCCTAAGGCAACTCGACCTCGTGCGCGGCTTGAAGGGGAGCGTGGCTTACTGGTCGCGCCAGCTGTAGCTGGGGGTCCAACCGAACAGCGCCTTCATCTTGGCGCAGTTGAAGGCCGACCTTGGATCCTCGTAATCGCTGGCGAAGCGGTCGTAGCCGTCGTAGAACTCAGCCATCAGCTCGCGCAGGCCGCGCTTCGCCCGGGTGTCGGCGGCAGCGATTAGACACACCTGGTGACCGCTGCTCGTCCCTTCCAGGGCCGCGCGGTAGGCAGTGCCGACGTCGCGCGCGTCGATGTAGCTCCAGAAATTGCCCTTACTGCGGCCCGGGTCCTCCCACTCGTCAGAGAACCGATCGTAGCCATCGGGCGGGATCACGTTGTTGATCCGCAGCCCCACCCAGGCCGTCTGCGGATAGCGGACGGCGAGCGACTCCGCGATCACCTCGCTGAGATACTTACTCAAGGCGTATGCATTCGGCGACGGGTGCCGCTCGGTCTCATCGAAGGGGATCTGCGTCGGAACTGTGCCTTCGGTCAACAGGCCGGTCGCCATCTCACTCGAGGCGTACACGACCCGCGAGACCCCGAGATCGCCCGCCGCCTGCATGAGGTTGTGCGCGCTCAGCACGTTGTTGTCAAAGACGTCGATCTGCGCCTGCCCGCTCGGGGCAGGGTTCGCCGCGAGGTGACAGATGCCTTCGGGACGGAACTGGAACAGCGCATAGTAGACCTTGCCCGCGTCAGCGAGCTCGACCCGGCAAAACTCTCCGGGGAGCTCGAGCTCTGGTCGACTGACGACGTCGAAGTTCACCACCTCATGACCGGCCTCCGCCAAAAGCCGAACCACCCACCGGCCGGC
>CADCUO010000136.1 GCA_902805915.1 uncultured Propionibacteriaceae bacterium
AACTCTTCGGGCGCTTCGCGCCGCACGGTGTCAGCGGGGTCCTCGCCAACCTCGACGTGACCGCCTGTCGGTAGCCACAGTCCTGCCTTGCGATGGTGCACGAGGAGTACCTGCGCGAGCGTGACGCTACGGGCCGGTAATCCTGGTAGGTGCTTCAGCAGTGGGTCGGAGATGGAGAGATTGCCCTTTTCGGCCGGCAGCAGGACGGCGGTGGCTGTGAACTGCTTCGACACTGAGCCCACGTCAAAGATTGTGTCGGGAGTGATTGGTGTCCGGCGATCGAGGTCGGCCATCCCTCGCATGCCCTGCCAGAGCACCGTTCCGTGGTCGCCAACGGCGGCGGAGCAGCCCGGAGACTCGGCGGCAATAGCCTGCTCAAGGACCCCCTGACTTCGAGCTGCAAAGGTGTCGGCTGGCGCCGGCCCTGGGTCGGTCTCTGGGGCGGCGCAGCCGATGGGGAATGAAGCGAGGAGAATGCCGCCAGGACGACGATCGCTCGTCCCCGCCCATCCGCATCCATCCCCACTCTCCGCACTCGTTCGAACCTAGTGGTGTCTACCCCCGGTCGAATGGCCGGCGGTAGCACGACGTCTTGGACCGTCGTCTTGGACCGTCGCCGGGAGACAGACGCTGCGAGGATCAGGTTTATGGGTTGCCCACCGTCGAGCTGGCTTTCAGAGGCTTCCGGGCCACGTGCGGGAACCCTTCCGGTCGGGCGGCGGATCAACCCTAGTGAGACGCTCCGGCGAGGTCAATCAACCGAACATGGCAGGAAGATGCGGGAAAATCCTCCGACTCCATGAGAGATCGTCCGCCGAGATGGTGCCAGGTTGCTGCTCGTCGCCGGATCCTCTTCCGTGCCGAGATTCCGGGCGTAACGCGGATGCGCTCCTCCGGAAACGTGGAGGCGGAACGGGTTCCGGGGTTGAAGCGATGAGCCATCGCCTCCAGCCGAAGCAGGATGGTCCCGTTGGACTTATCCGGCTCCAGCCTTTGGAACCCATCACTCAGGTTGATAGACCGCCCATTCCTCCCCACTTCACACAGGCGGACAAAGATATCGTCATGCGGGTTGTCAGTGCGGTGCACCAGCTCGACGACCGGGTTCCCGATGACCTCCAGCGGTTCGATCAGCGGCGGACCGGTGAACGTCAGGACATCCTCTCGCTCCTCAAGCTTTCGGTTGTCGCGATAACCGCCTATTGCTGGATTGATTACCCGGTCGCCGACGGCTGGAGTGGGATCCGCTGGGTCGTAGGTGAATCTCGATGGACCGGCGTTGGGCGCCGGCTGAATGTCACCACTTAGCTCACCATTGGGCTGAAGGTAAAGCACGCGCTCCGTGGTCGCCGGTGGCCACTTCGGTAGATACCGCCACTCCTGGGCACCTGATACGAAGATGCGGACCGGGCTTGGCCGCTGCCGGCGACCGGTGCCGGTGAGGTGCTCCGCAAGCCAGTCAAGGGTCTCTTCCATGATGATTCCGGAGCCCTTGGTGGCAACCTCGACATGGGTCCAAGGGCCGATGGTCAGCCCGGCGTCAACTCCGCGCCGCCGCAGGCGCTCGTACTGTTCGATCATCTGATCAGGGAATCGATCTTGCCAGCCTCCCTGCAACAAGACCGGGACGTTGACCCGCTCGAGCGCCTGACCCAGCCGCATCGGCCGCCACAAAGGGTCCTCGGCATCCGGCGCCGTGAGCCACTCCCGGTACGGCATGCTGCTGCCCGCGAGGACCGTTTCTTGGGCACGAACGAGAGAAGCTCTTCAAACCCACGTTTCAGGCGTCGGCTGGCCGTCAGGTTGCGCAGGATCCCCCTGACTAATCCGTCTTCCAAGTGCCCGAAGCCGTCCATGAGGCCCAGAATCTCTTCGAGTGCAACGGCATGGCGCCGTGGGCCACCCAGTGGTTGTCGTGGGCGGAAATGGCGATTACCGCGACCACCAACTCCAACGGCGGATCCATCATCAAGGCCTAAGCCGTATAGCCAAGATAAGACGGTCCGCACAGCGCGAACCGTCCGCCGAACCAGGCTTGCCTTCGCAGCCAGTCGACGGTGTCGGCTCCGTCATCAATCTCATGACTGAATGGTTCGAAGGTGCCACCGGAGCCGAAAGTGCCGCGGCAACTCTGATTCACAACGTGGTAGCCGTGAGTCGCGTAGTACCCGGCAGTGAGGAGGGCGATCAAGCCTGTGCGGCCGTAAGGGGTGCGAGTGAGCACTGTGCCCCGCGACCTCGCCACGGGCACATAGACGTCGGTGAGAAGTTCCACACCGTCACGCATAGGGACACGCACAGCCGGAATAAGCGTGTAATCGTGGGTACCTGGTGGCATCTTGAGCAGGCGGGCCGTCGCGGCGTCGAATACCCGGCGGCGACGCGTGCGCCCTCGGGGTATCCCGCTCTCATCGTTGCTCGACACACCCTTCACTGGCAGGCCCCCTCGGTCGTGCCAAACGATGTCGGGGTCATCCGGTGATCATCTTTACTCCGCTGACCTGACCCTCCAGGATGCAGACTACAAGTCCACCTTGGAGTCAGGCCGCTTGTTAGAGGCGCTTCATGCAAGCCCCACTGGACGCAGGTGCCGGCATTGAATCTCGCGGACTCGGAACTCCGCAAGGCGAAGCTGAGCAGCACAAACCGTGTTGCAAGCCGAACTTTTATAGCAACGCGTCAACCTTAGCGAGGAACCGCGTTAAGTGCGGCTCGAACTGGCTTGAGTCAGCGGCGGCAAGCTCGGTTTGGCCCCACCAGCGGGCGGCGCTGAACTCCCGCACGTCGGGGTGCAGGTCTTCATCCTTCGAACCCGACAGCAGGTACCAGAGGCTCACATCAGTATGGCGAGCAGCGATGCTGCCTGTCGTCTCGGTGACCGTGACGAAGACCGGCTGTACAGCAGGATCGGTGAAGACTGGGGTTATTCCTAACTCTTCGGGCGCTTCGCGCCGCACGGTGTCAGCGGGGTCCTCGCCAACCTCGACGTGACCGCCTGTCGGTAGCCACAGTCCT
>CADCUO010000137.1 GCA_902805915.1 uncultured Propionibacteriaceae bacterium
CACCTTTGGCCATCTTCGTCACGCCTCCCGCACCCGACACATCCCGGTGATCTTCCTGACCGCTAAGGTCCAAGCCGGCGACCGACGGGCCTGGACCGAACTCGACATCGCGGGCGTGATCGCGAAGCCATTCAACCCGATGACGCTGGCGTCTGAGGTTTCGGACGTGTTGGGTTGGAACGATGGCTGACACCGGGTACGGGCGGGGGTCTGACCAGGGCCTCACCGTGGACCAGGTCAACACATTCCGGACTATCGGTGTTCAGGCCGTCCAGTCGAACCTGAGGCGCGCCGGGCAGCTGAGTGAAGCCCTCTCCGCAGCTGCGAACGGCGAGCTGGACCGGGACGGTCGGGACCGTGCTGCATTGATCGCGCACCAGATCGTCGGTTCGGCCGGCACCTTCGGGTTCCGTGACGCGACCGACGCGGCCAGACGACTGGAGTTGATCTTGGGCCGTGACGAGCTCAGCACTGCGGAGCTGAAGACTGCAGGACAGCTGCTGGTCCAGATCCGAGCCGCTCTGGTTGGCGAGCCGAGCGACCAGGACTACGGCTAAGCCTGATGGCGGACATGGATCTCAGCTCTATCGACTGCTAGCGACTTGCGGCAGCAGCCAGGCAGCGAACGCGGTCACGCCAAACCCAGCCAGCACCGGCAGTACGGCGATAGTGACCGCCTGACCGCTCAGCCAGGCACCCAGCAACGCCAGGGGTTGGACACCCGCCTGGATGATCAGGAACCGCCGAGCCGACGGCCAGATGGAACGCAGCTCGATCAGGGCGCCCCACGACAGCTCTGCGACGAGTGCGCCGAGGAGCGTCAGCAGATGCAGCCCCGCCAGCAGCAGAAGCCCTGTTGCGGCGAACTCGCCGTCGCTCCCAAGCGCCAACATGACGACAGCGGCGGTGACGAAGCCGGCGGGCCCCGCTCCACCAGGGCGTACCACCATCGTCAGCACAGCCACCGCTACCACGAATCCGGCGAAGAAGGTGGGTGGCACCACCAGCAGTCCGCATCCGAAGCCGACCGCCAGCATGGCAAGCCGAACCACCCACGCCGGTAGCACGACCCCGGCGTCGATCCTTACCCGCGGCAATGGCCGCTGCCACGCGGCTGATCCCAGCCGCAGGGCCCGGACCAGCCGGTCGACGCGTCCCCCAACGGCGGCGATCCGTGCCTTGATCCACCGCCGCAGGGTCGAGGGCCCGCCGGGGACTACAGCCGGCCGGCTCACCGTCGTTGTCGCTTCCGCGCCAGACCGGTCAGAACAACACTCGGGGCAGTGGCAGAGCTGTCGGAGCCGCCCGCGGCAGTGGGGTCAAATCCACCCGCAGCGTCCCAGACCACCGTCTCGACTCCACCCCGGTCGAGCGCTCGGATGCGGTCGCCGCGTTCCATCGCTACCAGCCGGTACGCAGTCCACAGGCGCGGCGTCAACGACCTCAGATTCAGCCGGGGGAGCACGTCCACTGCCAGCACCCGGTGGCCGGCTCGGCGCCAGATCTGAGCGAACCGCGCCGCATCCCCGTCCAGGAAGGTGGAGAACACGATGATCAGTGCGCCGGACGGCAGCCGCGGCACCCGCTGTCGCGGCGTCGGCTCCCCCTCGGGCTCGGAGACGGCGAGACGATGGACCAGTCGGTGGAACTGGGAACGGCCGCCCGCCGCGGGTACTGGCCGCCGCATCCGTCCCAGATCCTCCATGCCCACCCGGTCGCCGCCGTCCAGATATCGCTGTGCCAGTGAGGCTGCTGCCTGCCGGGCCAGGTCCAGCGAGGTTGGTTCGTCTTCGCGGACAGCGGTGGCGTCACCCCAGGTACTGACATCCGGTCCGACGGCGTCGCGGGAGTCCAACACCAACATCACGGTGGCGTCGGCGGTCGCGAAGGTACGCCGCACGTAGAGCTGGGACAACACGCCGGGGTTGGCGCCCTGTCCCTGACCCGCCCTGCGAGCCGTCACCCGCCAGTCGATCCGACGCAGCCGGTCCCCCGGGGTGAACAGGTTGACGTCGTGCAGGTCGCCGCCATCCCCGGTACGCCGCCAGCTGTGCGGGCCGGTCATCCCCTGCAGCCTGAACGGCAGCGGCAGCGACTGCAGCGTCACGACCCCCGGAAGGATCGTCACCCTCACTGGGCCGATGGTGACGCCGCCGGTACGCATCAGGTGGTCCGGGCCCGCCTCGCGGTAGTCGACGCCGAAAAGCGGCCTCCGTCCGGTACGGATGGTGCTCATCGACAGCGTGACCCGGCGTCCGGACGCGCGGGTCGCGAGCACCGCCTCCACCCGACGGTGCCCGGGAACGTGGACGCGGACCAGGATCGACTCAGCTTGGCTGTGCGCTGGCAGATCGAGATAGGCGCTGACCCGGCCTGGCCGCTCGAGCCGATCAGCTGCCGTCAGCTGCGCCAACTCCGTCCTGTCCGGATGCCGGACCCAGTTCCAGGTGACTGAGATCAGCAGCGGGACACCGATCACCGCCACATCCGGGCGCCGGGTCAGCAACCCTAGGACGATCGCCACCAAACCGGCGCCGGCCATCGCCGTGACAGCGGGAGTCGACTGCCAGCGCAGCGGCGACGCATGTCCCGGCTCAGCGGCCAGCGAGCCCGAGCTCATCGCAGCGCAGCAGCGGCTGGGCCGGGCACCTGGGCGAGCAGCGACTCCACCACATCGGTGGGCTGCACCCCGCTGGCCCAGGTCTGCGGGTTCAGGGTCAAGCGGTGGGCCAGGGCGGGCACCCCGATCGCCTTGACGTCCTCGGGTGTGACGAAGTCACGGCCGGACAGCACCGCCAACGCCCGGGCCACCAGCACCAGTGCCAGTGATCCGCGCGGCGAGGCGCCTACCTCAACCGCTGGATGCCTTCGGGTGCTGGCGGCCAGTGCGACGCAGTAGTCGACGATGTCGGGATCCACCGCCACCGTCTCCACCCCCGCCTGCATCGCCAGTACCGTCGTGGGGTCGACCACAGCGGCCACTGACGTCTCCTCGTGCCGCCGCGCGAGCCGTCGATGCAGCACGTCGCTCTCGCCCGCCGGCTCTGGATAGCCGACAGCCAGGCGCACCATGAACCGGTCGAGCTGGGCCTCCGGCAGCGGATACGTGCCCTCGTACTCAACCGGGTTGGAGGTGGCCATCACGTGAAACGGCTGCGGCAGAGCAAAGCTGGTCCCTTCCACGGTGACCTGGCGTTCGGCCATCGCCTCCAGCAGCGCGGACTGGGTCTTCGGTGCGGTCCGGTTGATCTCGTCGGCCAGGAACAGTCCGGTGAAGACGGGTCCCGGCCGGAACACGAAGGTCGCGCCTGCAGGGTCGTAGACGTAGGAGCCGGTGATGTCGGCCGGGAGCAGGTCCGGGGTGCACTGCAGCCGCCGAAACTCCAACCCGAGAGCGTTGGCAAGGCTGCGAGCGGCGAGGGTCTTGCCGAGCCCCGGTACGTCCTCGAAGAGGACGTGCCCGCCCGCGAGGATGGCGGCAAGGGCAGTACGCAGCGCCGACTGCATCCCGACGACCACGGTCCCCACCTCGGCTAGCACCCGCTGGCCGAGCGCGGCGACATCCTCGACCGTAAGGGTGGGGGCTGGGGCAGTGGTTTGCATCACGGTGTCCTGGTTCGTCGGAAGAGGTTGAGGGGTCTGGTCCGAGCGAGGGACGTCGCACTGTCGGGCGAACCGGGCGACGCCATCCCGAGGCGTTCTACCACACCCACCGTGTGGACGAACTCCGTGTAGTACGGCCCGTTCCGTCGGTCGGCTCGCAGGGTGTCATAGCCGGGATCCCCGAGCAGCTGACGACAGTCACGCTCGTGGTCGGGTGAGTCAAGGTCCAGTCCTCGTTCGGCCAGGCGTCCCACCGCCACCTCGCGCAGCCGAAGAGCGGAGCGACGTTCCACCCGCGACTCGCTGCCGATCAGACCCCAGGACAACCTGGCGACTTCCCGCCGAGCCCCATGATCCTGGCCGGAGTAGTCGTGCTGGGGCCAGCCTGCTGAGTAAGTGGCCCCTGGACCCACCAGGACCCGTAGTGCCCCCAACGCAGTTGCTGCAGTCGCCAGCAGCAGAGCATGGACGACGTCGAAGCCGACCACCCAGCCGACGAATCCCACCACCACCGCGACCGTGATCGTCGACCCGGTGATCGGGCGGGGAGCGGTGGCTGTCGGGACGCTCATGGTCGGCCCATTCGCTCCGGGTGCTGGGCCGCGGCGTCGACCTCGGCCCAGCTCCGCGCCAGCCCGCCTAGCAGCCGCCGAGCCTCCCCGACGTCGGCCGCCGACGGTGCCCGACTGGAGAACCGGGCGCGGTGGTACAGCCGGAGGAGCCCGGTGACCGCAGCCGGGTCCGCCGGGGTACGACTGAGGACGTCGGTGGTAAACTCGGTCGGCGTCTGGGCGGGTTCCCTCGGCAGCCCCGAGCTCGCGGCGGCCGCCTCCACCGCAAGCCACGCCGCGACGATGGCGTCCGCTGGATCGGCGATCTCATCCAGGAGGCTCTCCGCTGAGGTAATACCGCGACGCAGTGCCGGCAGGTCGGGAGCGACGTCAGGGACACCGAGCAGCTGGGCTCCCATCGGCGGACGGGCCAGGGGGGTCGCGGTGGCGCGGTAGCGGCGCGCCAGCCACCGCACCAACAGCAGCAGGCCAAGGGCTGCGACGCCCCCGAGCAGCCACGGTAACCACCACAGGTCGACGGTTGGTGCTTGCGGTGTCTGCGTGGGGCCGTCGGAGACCTGCGTCGGCACGTTGCTGGGCTGCTCGAAGGGCAGCGCATTGGGATAGGTGCCCGGGAAACGGTTGACGGTAGTCCAGGGAGCACCCACGGCAGCTGCGATCACTGCCAGCCCCAGCAGCCCGCACGCCCCGGCCAGCGCACCGGACGAAGGCCACGTCCGGCCGTTGCTTACGCCGGTGGCTGTGGTTGCTGAACGTGCCATGGTCAGGCTCCATCCGTGGACTCGGCCCTCAGCATACGAAAAACGCTGCGTCGCTCGACCAAACCGGCTTACAACTGGACGCCGGAGTCAATGGATCCGGCTCAACACACTCGACTCAACACACTCAACTCGGGCGGGCTCAGCTCTACCAACAGCCTCAGTTCAGTAGGTACGCCAGCCGCTGACCTGCGCCGACTGGTAGGTCGGTCGAGGCGAGCGCCGGTGCAGCAACCAGGCGGCGAGGACGCCCCCGACGGCGCCACCGAGATGCGCCTGCCAGGAGATCCCGGAGCCGCTGGGGAATATCCCCCAGATCATCCCGCCGTACACGATCAGGATGCCGATGGAGAGGGCGACCTGGCCCGGCTGCCGCGACCACAGGCTGCGAGCCAGCAGGTAGGTGAGCCAGCCGAAGATGAGGCCGCTCGCGCCGAGGATGATCGTGTTCGCCGGCGTCAGCAGCCAGGCGGTGAGCCCAGAAGACACGATGGTGATCAGCGATGACCACAGCCACCGGGCGAGACCCCCGAGCAGCACCAGAAAGCCCAGCACGAAGAATGGTAGGGAGTTGCCGACCAGGTGGTCCCAACCCGCATGCAGGAACGGCGCGGTGAAGATCTCGGGCAATCCATCCACATCGCGGGCCTGGATCCCATAGTTGTCGAGCTGGTTGCCGCTCAGCTGGTCCAGTGCCTCCACCACCCACAGCCCGACCAGCAGCACGAGCATCAGCACTGCTGCCCCAGCCGGTCTCTCGGTGCTCGTTCTCCTCACGCTACGGCTCGTCACGCATCCCAGGGTGCCTGCTCAGCCCAAATGGCCTGCTCAGCCCAAATGGATGGCAGTGCTGCCGCGTCAGCATGATCAGACGCCGCGTGAGCCGGCTGGCAAGCATTGCCTAGGGTGGGTTCCGATGATGCACCGTGACCCCTGCATCATCGAAGGATTGCGACAATCTGCGGGGCTGCAGCTGAGGAAGGGACGGCAGTAGTGGCACCAAGATCCGACCAGAGCTACACCATCGGGATGGTCGGAGCAGGCGGCATTGCCCCTGCTCACCTCTCGTCCTGGCTGAGCTTGGGTGTATCCGTCGTCGTGTACTCGCTGGAAGGTGCGCCGGAGCTGGTCGCCGGACACGGTGGCGGGGTGGTCGTCGAATCGCTCGACGAGCTGCTGGAGGCATGTGACGCCGTCGACGTCTGCACCCCCACCTATACCCATGCCGACATCGTCGGCCAGGCCGCTGCCGCAGGTCGGCAGGTCTTCTGCGAGAAACCGCTAGCGCTGACATCGGCGGATGCGAGGACCGCCATCGATGCCTGTACGCAGGCCGGGGTGCAGCTATATCCCGGACACGTGGTCCGGTTCTTTCCCGAGTTCGCCGCAATGCACGCCTGGGTGGTTGACGGGCACCTGGGGGAGCTGGCGGTGCAGCGCTTCAGCCGGATCGGCTCGGCCCCGTCCGCGCCATGGTTCTTCGACGACAGCCTGTCCGGCGGGCTGGTGGTGGACCAGAGCATCCATGACCTCGATTTCGCTCGCTGGAACGCCGGCGAGGTGGCCACGGTGTTCGCGCGCGAGTCGGCCAGCGCCGCACCGGAGCAAGTGCGCAGCTGCCAGGTGGTCGTGACCCATACCAGCGGCGCTATCAGCTATGTGACCGGGACCTGGGCCCCGCCCGGGACCACCTTCCGCACCACCTTCGAGGTCGCCGGCACCAACGGCTTGCTGCAGCATGACTCCCGCGACCATCAGCCCCTGGTAGTGAATGTCGGTTCGGTCGACGAGTCGGGAACGGGTCTGCTGCCAGCCACACCGTTCGTTGAGAGTCCCTACCTGACGGAGATCCGCGAGGTCTACGCCGCGTTCCGTGGGGGGCCGCCACCGCGAGTGACCGCCGAGGACGGCTATGAAGCCGTACGGATCGCCGAGGCAGCCGCTGAGTCGCTCAGTACTGGTCGCGCGGTCCAGCTGAGTCCCGCGGTGGAGGTCGCCCGATGAAGATTGCTGTGATGTCCTTCGCCCATCTGCATGCGGTGTCCTACATCCGCTGTCTGCAGGCCCTCGGGGTTGAGCTACTGACCGCCGACCCCGACCACGCGGCCCGCCCCGCCGGCGAAGCGGGCGGTGCCGAGCTGGCCGCGGAGCTCGGCGCCCGGTACGTGGACAGCTACGCAGAGCTGTTGGAGTGGCGGCCCGACGGCGTCGTGGTGTCTTCGGAGAACTCCAAGCACCGCGAGCTGGTGGAGCTGGCCGCGAGCGCGGGTGCACACGTGTTGTGCGAGAAGCCGATCGCGACCACCCTGGCGGACGCCCGCGCCATGGTCAACGCCTGCGCCGCCCAGTCGGTGAACCTGATGATCGCCTACCCGGTACGGTTCACGCCGGCCTTCGTCGCACTGCAGGACACGCTCCGGTCAGGTCGGCTGGGCACACCTGTGGCCGTAACCGGAACGAACAACGGGCGGATTCCGCTCGACCAGCGGGCGTGGTTCGTGGACCCGGTACTGTGCGGGGGCGGTTCCATGACCGACCACATCGTCCACGTTGCCGACCTGCTGGACTCCCTGTTCGAGTCCGCGCGGGTCAGGAGTGTGTACGCCACCACGAACGCGATCATGCACGCCGGCCAGGTAGCGGTGGAAACAGCTGGGCTGGTGTCGGTCAGTTACGACAACGGGGTGGCAGCGACCATCGACTGCAGCTGGTCGCGGCCGGCGTCGTACCCCACCTGGGGTGGCCTGACGCTACAGCTGGTCGGCAGCCGGGGCATAGCCGATATGGATGCCTTCAGTCAGCGGGTGGACGGGCATTCCGAGTCAGCGGGCAACGGCATCTGGCTGCCGTACGGCACCGACAGCGACGCGGCCCTGATGGCGGAGTTCGTGTCCAGCATCGCCGACGGTCGGGCGCCTCAGCCCGACGGTGAGGTTGGCTTCCGGACGCTACAGATCGTTGCGGCTGGCTACGAGTCGGTGCGCACCGGGCAACCCGTCACACTGGCATCCTCATGAATGAGTGAGGCGGGGTAGACAGTCATGATGCGAACGGTTCCCGGAGGACGATGCCTCCGGGAACCATTATCCGCATCATGGCGACGCAATCCGTGGACGTCCCCCGTCGCCATGCCCTCCCCCCGCCAGGCCACCGCCCAGGTGCGGCCCCCTGGCCACATCCGGCAGCGCTGGACCTGGCAGCGCTGGACCGAACGAGCGAGCCCCCCGATTGCCCGTCTCCCTCGGTCAGTGCACCCACGGGTGCGAGAAGGCGGATAGACCGCCCGGACACCGGATGCGGCTCCCATCATGCCGCCGGGGGTGGCCGCTCAGCCCCAGCCCGATCCCGGTCTGCGGACTTGCGGGAAACAGTGCGGGCCTGCGGCCGACAGGTCAGGTTCCGTCGTCCTCGTCCTGCTCGGGTCGTAAGGAGCGTACGAGCTGCGCCTTGGTGGAGACACCATGCTTGCGGAAGAGTCGGGTCAGGTGTGCTTCCACGGTTCGCAGCGAGACATACAGCGCGTCGGCGATCTCCCGGTTCCGCTTGCCTTCCCTGGCCAAGCTCAACACCTTCTGCTCCATCTCGGACATCCCGGCCTCGCGGGCGGAGATGTGGGCCGCAACCGCAGGGTGCAGCAGCTCGTCGACGTGCCTGGCCCATCCGTGCAGCTCCTCAGCCAGATAGACCTCCAGCGCCTCCTCGAGCAGTACGCGTGCCTGCGGAACACGATCGCGCTGGGTCAGCGAGCGACTGAAGGCGACGAGCGTTCGGGCCCGGTCCACTTCGGAAGGGGCGAGCTCAAGTGCGTCCGCGAATGCCTGGTCGGCCTCCGCTCCTGCGGCCGCCAGCGCGGAGCAGCGGGCGAGGAGGGCGGCGGCGCGGTCACCGTCCGCGTCGGGTAGCCAGGTGCCGTACTGGTCCAGCTCATGCCGGGCTGCCGCCGGCCCACCGGTCGCCATCGCTGCCTCCATCAGGTCGGCCAGCGCGTCGATCCGGCCCTGGGTGAGGACGGCCTGTCCACGCAGGGCAAGAGTGAGCAGGTCGTGGCTTTTGCGGTAGTCGCCCCGGACCAGCTCGGCGTTGCCGGTCGCTGCCCAGTACGAGGCCCGAGCCAACGGCGGTGTCGTCACGTGAACCCAGGCATCCAGCCGGCGGCCGATGATCTGGCACTCCCGCAGGTCACCGCAGGCGGCGTTGATGCGTACCGCTTGAGCGCGTACGACGTATCCCCCCGCGCCGTTGAACGGCCGCTCCCGGTCCAGCTCCACCAGTGAGGCTCCCGCGCGCCGGTACCGCCCCAAGGCGATCTCCATCTCGGTCCGCGCGGTCAGGTATGCCGACCGTGCGGTGGCATGCCGCAGCACATCGAGTGATCCCACCTCCAGCAGGAATGACCTGGCCTCCGCAATCCGACCGAGGGCAAGTAGGTCGAAGATCACTGCGACAGAGTTGAGGTCGAAGGCGCCGACAGCTGTGGTCCGCCAGCGTCGGATGGCTTCGTACAACCGCTCGGTCGCCTCCGGCTCCTGCCTGGCCAGCGCAAGCTCGGCTTGCACCATCTGGAACAAGATCTGGGTGTAGGGAGCGGACTGGGTTGCCACCGACTCCAGCGACCTGGCCAGCTGCTCCGCTTGCTCAATGTCGCCGCGTTCCACATGAGCACGGCAGCGGTCCGCTGCAGCAAGCAGCCACAGGTCCAGGTCGCCCTCTGACGGTGGAGTGAGCTTGTGCTCGGGGAGGAGGTCCGACTCGTTGCCGGTGACCATGGCCAGGCCTAGCATCACTGACGCCCAGCCGAGGTCAATGGAGGCGTCTCGGCCGAGCAGCTGTCGTACGGTCGCTCGTACCGGTTGCACGTAGCACTCCTTGAGCTGCAGCCCTGCCAGGCGCCGGGCGACATCGGCTGGCATGTCGGGCAGTGCGTGCTGAGCCAGGACTGTGGCCTCCATGGCGAGGTCGCTCTCGCCGACGGCCATCAGCTCCTGCGCTGTTTCAGGTAACCGCTGCACTGCGTCAGGAGCGCCGGCCAACGCACGGTGGAACTGCGCCACAGCGGGATGGGTGGTGGCGAGCGAGTCGGCGATCCAGACATGAAGCCGCTGCCGGGCGGTGTGCGCCAGCGACGCCCAGGCCGCCAGCGCTTCCGAGCGGTGG
This sequence comes from uncultured Propionibacteriaceae bacterium, assembly GCA_902805915.1. GTDB lineage: Bacteria > Actinomycetota > Actinomycetes > Propionibacteriales > Propionibacteriaceae > Microlunatus. The sequence continues at coordinate 10,088 of CADCUO010000137.1, forward strand.
GTCGGAGCGACAGCGTCGTGGAAGACCACCAGCTTGCCCATGCTCACCAGCTG